>JAJTCN010000075.1 GCA_021323335.1 Ramlibacter sp. | reverse complement strand
GGTCGGCGGCAGCTGGCGCATGTCCTTCACCAACTTCAGCGGCGGCGGCAGCCACAGTTTCGGCGGCAAGTACCTCGAACTGGTGCCCGGCGAGCGGCTGCGCTACACCAGCAAGTTCGACGACCCCGGCCTGCCGGGCGAGATGCAGACCACGGTCAACCTGCAGCGCGGCGTGGTGGGAACCCTCATCGACGTGGTGCAGGAGGGCATCCCCGACGTGATCCCGGCCGATGCCTGCTACCTGGGGTGGCAGGAGTCCCTGCTGCAGCTGGCCCGGCTGGTCGAACCCGAGATCCCCGCAGGCACGTGATCGAAGCATGAACCGAAGCTCCATCATCACCCTCGTCATCGCCGCCGCGGTGCTGCTCGCCGCGCTGGCGACCAACCCCTCGGCGGACCGCCATCGCGTGAAGATCCGCGAGTCGGTGGGAGAACGCAACGTGCTGGCCCGTGCCGTGGGCGTCGGCGCGCTGACGGCTTTCGCCTCCAGCTACCACTCGCTGGGCGTGGCCTCGTACACCACCGTGGGCAACCGCACCGTCTCGTGGGGCGCGTTCGGCCTGGTGTTCGTCAGGTCCTGACGGCTTCGGCCGCGATTTCGTACGAGCGCAGCCGCGCCGCGTGGTCGTGGATCTGCGAGGTGACCATCAGTTCGTCGGCCCCGGTGCGTTCGATGAACGCGCGCAGTCCGCGCCGCACGGTGTCCGGCGAACCGATCGCCGAGCACGAGAGCACGTCGTCCAGCATCGAGCGCTCCATCGGGCCGAGCGTCTCGTAGTAGCCGGGCAGCGGCCGCGGCAGCCGCGACGCGCGGCCCGTGCGCAGGTTGACGAAGGCCTGCTGCAGCGACGTCGCCAGCACCTTCGCCTCGTCGTCGGTGTCCGCGGCGACGACGTTGAAGCCGAGCATCACATAAGGCTTGGCGAGTTGCGCCGAGGGCTTGAAGCTGGAGCGGTACACCTCCACTGCCTGCATCATCTGGCCCGGCGCGAAATGCGAGGCGAAGGCGTAGGGCAGCCCGAGCATCGCGGCCAGCTGCGCGCCGAACAGGCTGGAGCCCAGGATCCAGACCGGCACCTTGGTCCCGGTGCCGGGCACGGCCCGCACGGATTGGCGCGGCGCGTCGGACAGGAAGTCGATCAGCTCCACCACGTCCTGCGGGAATTCGTCGGGGCCGGCCTGCATGTTGCGCCGCAGGGCGCGCGCCGTCGCCTGGTCCGAGCCGGGGGCGCGGCCCAGGCCCAGGTCGATGCGGCCGGGGTACAGCGACTCCAGCGTGCCGAACTGCTCCGCGATCACCAGCGGCGAATGGTTCGGCAGCATGATCCCGCCCGCGCCGACACGGATGGTGCTGGTGCCGCCGGCCACGTGGCCGATCAGCACGGACGTGGCGGCGCTGGCGATGCCGGGCATGCCGTGGTGCTCGGCCAGCCAGAAGCGGCGGTAGCCGAGCCGCTCCGCGTGCTGGGCGAGCGAAAGGCTGTTGCGGAAGGATTGGGCAGCGTCGGCCCCCTCGGCGATGGGGGCGAGGTCGAGCACGGAAAGCGGGGTCATCCGGTGCATTTTGGGCCTTTTGCCCCGATGGCAAGGGCCGCCATCGGCATGGTCCTTGCGTTCGAGGGGACATGCGAGATCTCTCCTCCTTCCTTTCCGCGCTGGGCGACGTGCCCGTCGTGTCCGACGCCGACGTCGTGCGCCGCCGCAGCCGCGACATGACCGCCAGCTTCAGTCCCGTGATGAAGCGCGATGCCATGGAGCACACCGCCGACGTGCTGGTGCGCCCGCGTGACAAGTCCGACGTGCTGCGCGTGGCCGCCGCGGCCGCCCGCGCCCGCATGCCGCTGGTGATGCGCGGCGCCGGCACCTGCAACTTCGGCCAGGGCATTCCCCTGCACGGCGGCGCGCTGGTCGACATGACGGCGCTGGACCAGGTGCTGTGGGCGCGTGACGGCCGCGTGCGGGCGCAGGCCGGTGCGCGCATGCAGGCAATCGACTACGTCACGCGTTCCATCGGATCGGAGTTGCGCATGCATCCATCGACGCGCCGGGCCGCCACCATCGGCGGTTTCGTCGGCGGCGGCCATGCCGGCGTCGGCAGCTGCGCCTGGGGCATCCTGCGCGACCGCGGCAACCTGCTGGGGCTGGAGGTGGTGAGCGTGGAGGAAGAACCGCGCACCGTGCAGCTCACGGGCGACCGCGTCAACCTGGTCCATCACGCCTACGGCAGCAACGGCATCATCACGGAGGTGGAATTGCCGCTGGCGCCGGCCTGGCCCTGGGGCGAGTGCATCGTGCTGTTCCCGGAGTTCATGACGGCCGTGCGCTTCGCCCATGCGCTTGCCACCTCAGACGGCATCCCGAAGAAGCTGGTGTCGGTGCTGAGCGGTCGGTCGTGGTCGATGATCCGGGCACTGCAGCCGTACGGCGATGCGGAGTACGACGGGCTGGTGCTGGCGATGGTGGCGGAGCCGTTCGCCGAAGCCTTCGAATCGCTGGTGCACGAATTCGGCGGGCGCATCTCGACGCAGGCTCCCGAGGGCCAGGGCCCTTACAACGCGCCGATCTACGAATTCGCATGGGGTCACACGCGCCTGCACGCCAATCGCACCCACCCCGACATCGTGACCACGGTGGGCCTGTATCTCGACCCGGATGCGGTGGGGGCGATCGGCCGCACGCACCAGCGCATGCGAGACGCGGCCGGCATGCATTTCGAGGTGAAGCGGTTCGACGGCCACCTGGGCTTCCAGGGCATGCCGCTGTTCGCTTACCGCGACGAGCTTCAGCTCGCGCAGGTGATGCGCGAGATGGCGGAGGACGGCGCCATGGTCGCGAACAACCACACCTTCCTGGTGAAGGAAGGCGGGATGAAGCCGGTGGATGGCGAGGACGCAGCGTTCAAGCGCGCGATGGATCCGTACGACCTGATGAACCCGGGGAAGCTGCGGTTCGAGAAGCCGGCGCAGGACGAAGCGAAGGGCGCGGCGTTGCCGAGTGAAGGGTGGCGGTTCCGGGCCTGACGCGTCATCCCCGCGGAGGCGGGGATCCAGGGCTTCCAAGCCGGACGCGAATGCGGGAGCCCTGGATTCCCGCCTACGCGGGAATGACGACTAATTCCTCCCGAGCAACGCCTTCACCGCCTCCCGGCTCTGCCGTCCCAACGCGATGACATCCAGGTTCGGCACGCGCCCGTCGCGCACCACTTCCTTGCCGCCGACGAACAGGTAGCGCAGGTCCGCGTTGCCGCCGCTGGCCACCGGGCCGATGGCAGGGTCGTGCAGGCCGAAGTAGCGCGGGTCGCGGTCCAGGCCATAGACGGCGAAGTCCGCGGCCTGGCCGACTTCCAGCGTGCCGACTGCATCCAGTCCCAGGATGCCGGCGCCGCCGGCCGTGCCCCAGCGCACCACGTCCTCGACGGTCGTCGACGCGGCTTCCGCCTCGCCCTGCCCGCCGCGGAAGTAGGGCGTGGCTTCGGCTCCCGCGCGGGCGCGCGCCATCAACCACGCCGCATGCGTCTCCGAGATCATGTCTGCCGCTTCATTGGAAGCCGCGCCATCGACGCCGATCGAGATCTGCGCGCCCGCCGCTTCCAGCGCGCGCACCGGCGCGATGCCGCTGCCGAGGCGCCCGTTGCTCTGCGGACAATGGGCGATGCCGGTGCGGGTCTTGCCCAGCAGCGCGATCTCTTCCGGGTCAAGCTTCACGAGGTGCGCGTACCAGACGTCCGGACCGAGCCAGTCGATCGTCTCGCAGAACTCCACCGGCCGCATGCCGTGCTTGTCGTTCACCGCGTCCTGGTAGTGCACGGTCTCGGACAGGTGCGAATGCAGCCGCAGGCCCAGTTCGCGGGCGACGCGCGCCGTTTCCCTCATCTCTTCCGGCCGCATGGAATGCGGCGGTGTCGTCGGCGCCATCACCACGCGCTGCATCGCATCGGGTGCCGGGTCGTGGAACTCGCGCGCCAGCCGCTGCATGTCCTTCAGGAAACCGTCCAGCGTCTCCGGCCGCGCGGCCGGTGGCAGTTCGCTGCCCGGCTGGCGCGACAGCGTCCCGCCGCCGCGGCACAGCACGAAGCGCAGGCCCAGCTTGGCCGCTTCGTCGAACAGGATCGCCGAACTGTCGTACGGCATGTCCGGGTAGTAGTGGTAGTTGTGGTCCGCCACCGTGCCGCATCCCGACAGCGCCAGCTCCAGCATGCCGATGCGCGCGGCCAGCCGGAAATCGTTCTCGGTCATGCGGGGCCGCAGCCGCATCGGCGTGGCCGTGAGCCAGGGCGTCAGCGTCGCGTTCAGGCCGACCGGGTCGCCCTTGAGCATCGACTGGAACAGGTGGTGGTGGGTGTTCACCCACGCCGGGTAGATGGCGCAGTCCGTGGCATCGATCTGCCGCTCGCCCGGCTCGGGCGCCAGCGTTCCGATCGCCGCGATCTTGCCGCCGCGCACCCGCAGGTCGGAGCCCCTGGCGCGGGCGGCGTCGCCGCCCAGGCCGGTCAGGACGGCGGTGGCATTGCGGATCAGGAAGTCTTTCATGCGGGGACTGCTTTCGGAAAGAGCTTGTCGACGTTGCCGCGATGCACCTCTTCCTCGCCGTGCGCGCGCAGCAGGTCGAGCAGCTGCTTGCGGATGACGAGGCCCGGCTTGTCGGAGGCCATGTGGAATTCGGCCCGGCGCGTGGTGTCGACGCAGGCGTCGGCGTCGGTGGCTTCGAGGATCTCGCGGTCCTCGATGGTGATCGCCTTGTCCCAGGCGATCAGGTCCTCGGTGCTGCAGGACGTCTCGCCGTCGTTGCGGTACAGCCATTGCACCAGCATCATGCGGTCGTCGTCGATCGGCGTCGCGCAGTTGTAGATGATGTGGTCGATGCCGCTGGCCGGGTAGTTGCAGCCGAAGCGCCGCGAGAAGGGCAGGTAGTAGCGGTTGACCAGGTGGCGGTGCGTGATCGGCTCGTCGGTGCCCGTCACCCTGTGCCCGGACGACGGGTTGTTGATCGGAACAAGGGTCTCGGCCTCGAAGCCGTAGTCGGTTTCCGTGAACTGGTAGGGCGCCGGCTTCGGCTGGTCGACCAGGCCGAAGTTGGCCTTGTGCACGAAGGAGAAGTGCGAGTTGTCGAAGGAGTTCTCCATCATCCGCAGCGGCGAAGTCTTCCACTCCTCGTAGAACTGGAAGATGCGGCGGTAGCCCGGCAGGCCGTCTTCGGGGAAGTGCGGGATGGGGCGCAGCGGGTCGTCCAGCGCAACCCAGACATAGCCGTACTTTTCCTGCGCGCGGTAGGCCGGGACCTTGGCGTTGGCCGGGATGGCGAGGTCGGGCTGCTGCGGGATCTTCACGCAGGTTCCCGTGCAGTCGTAGGTCCAGCCGTGGTAGCCGCAGACGATGTTGCCGTCCTCGACGAAGCCCTTGGACAGCTTGGCGGTGCGGTGACAGCAGCGGTCGGCTACGGCGGCGGGCGTGCCGTCGGCCTGCTTCCACAGCACGATGTCCTCGCCCATCAGGCGGAAGGGCTTCGGGCCGTCGTCCAGGAAGGACATCGGCATCAGCGCATACCAGAAGCGGCGCAGGACTTTCTGTCGGGTGGTCAGCATGTCGCGTCCTCCTGCACGGGGTGGATGCGGGTCCAGCCGTGCTTCTCGGTTTCTCCGTGGTCTTTCAACAGCGCCAGCAGGCGCTTGCGCATCAGCATGCCGGGGCGGTCGCTGGCCATGCCGGCTTCGTCGCGGCGGCTCACGTCCACCGGCGCATCCGGATCGACGCCGCCGTCCAGGATGTACTTGTCTTCCAGCACCACCCGCGTGTCCCAGTCGTTCAGCAATGCCGCGGGGCAGTCTTCCTCGCTGTCATTCCGGTACAGCCACTGGATCACCTGGATGCGGCCGTCGTCGATGGGCGTGGCGCAGGTATAGATCGTGTGCTGCACGCCGCTCGGATAGGCCAGCCCCAGCTTGCGCAGGAAGGGCAGGTGCCACTGGTTGGAGAAGCTGCGGGTGGTGACGGGGTCCGTGGTGCCCGTGATCCGGTGCGATTCCGGCGGGTTGTTGATCTCCAGCACCACGCGGGCCTCGAAGCCGTAGTCCGTCTCGTCCAGCTGGAAGTGCTTCGGCTTTGGCTGGTCGCCCTGGCCGAAGGTGCCCGCGTGCACGAAGGCGAAGTGCGCTGTGTCGAAGGAGTTTTCCATCAGCCGAAGCGCCCCGGTGTTCCAGGTTTCGTCGAACTGGTGGATGCGGCGGTGGCCGAGCTTCTCCTCCTCGGCTTGCAGGAGCGGCACCAGCGGGTCGTCGAGCGCCACCCAGGCGTAGCCGAAGCGCTCGGCGCAGTGGTAGGCCGGCACGCGCGCGCCGGCCGGGATGGCGAGGTCCGGCTGCTGCGGGATCTTCACGCATGCACCCGTGCAGTCGTACTGCCAGCCGTGGTAGCCGCAGGCGAGGTTGTCGCCGTCGACGAAGCCTTTCGAAAGCTTCGCCGTGCGGTGGCAGCAGCGATCGCGCACGGCCGCCGGGCTGCCGTCGGCCTTCCTCCACAGAACGATGTCCTCGCCCAGCAGGGTGAAGGGTTGCGGGCCGGCGTCCAGCTTCGCCATCGGCATCACGGCGTACCAGAACCGGCGCAGCACCGGTTGGCGGGTCACCAGCATTACTTCAGGTCCTTGACGAACTGCAGCGTGTACGCGTCCTTCCAGTTCGGCATCGGCTTGAGCAGCTCGCCGGTGACCATCAGCTCGTAGGTTTTCTGCCAGCGCGCGTCGGTCATCACGCCCGGGCCCATCTTCGCGGCGTCGCCGCCGTCGAAGAACTTCATGTCCTTCATCACCTTGACGCCGTAGGCCAGGGTGGCGTCGTCCATCTTCGGGTTGTCCTGCTTGATCAGGGCGTTGCCGGGCGCCGGGTTCTGCAGGTAGCTCTTCCAGCCCTCGAGCGTGGCCTTGACGAAGCGCTGCACCACGTCCGGCTTGTCCTTCGCCATCTTCTGCATGGTGACGATGGTGTTGCCATAGGGCGGGTAGCCTTCGTCGGCGAACAGGAAGAACTTGACCTTCTGCCCGGCCTGCTGCGCGGTGAAGGGCTCGGAGCCGGGGTAGCCTTGCTGCACCGCGTTCTTGTCGGCGAAGAAGGGCTGCATGTTGAAGGTGTAGGGGCGGGTCTGGCCGTCCTCCAGGCCGTACTTGGCCTTGAGCCACGGGAACCAGGAGGTGCGGCCGCTGGTGGCGAGATAGATGGTCTTGCCCTTCAGGTCGGCGAGGCTGTTCACCTCGGGGTGGGTGACCATGCCTTGCGGCTCGCTCTGGAACACCGCGGCCACGGTCACCATCGGCACGCCGGACTGGATGCCGTTGAGCACCTGGAAGTCCTTCCCCATCATGAAGTCGGCCTGGCCGGCGGCAAGCAGCTGCACCGCGTTGACCTGGGGGCCGCCCATCTTGACGGTGACGTCCAGGCCGTGCTTCTTGTAGATGCCGGTGGCGACGGCCTGGTAGTAGCCGCCGTGTTCGGCCTGCGCGTACCAGGAAGTGAGGAAGGTGACCTTGTCCTGCGCGTGGGCCGTGAGGGCGGCGGTGGCGAGGGCGAGTGTGGTGCAAAGGGCTTTCATTTCGGTTTCTCCGGTCCAGTCAAGTAAATCGTTGCTTCCACTTCGATCAGCGCCGCATCCCCGGGCATGAACCGCGCCACCTCCACCACCGTGCTCGCCGGCGGATTCGTGGGATAGAACAGGCCGCGGACGCGGTTGTAGAAGGGGTAGTGGCGCAGGTCGCGGAAGTACTGCACCAGCTTGACGGCGTCGTCCATGCCGGCGCCGTGCTCCTGCGCGAGCTGGCGGATGCGCTCCAGCACGAACCAGCTCTGGGCGACGGCGGGTGCCTCGTACAGGTCCACCGTCATCTGGCCGGTGTCGTAGCCGATGGAGCGCAACTGCTCACGCGCCTGCGCCGGCAGATCCTCGTACGACTGCACGATGGCATTGCGGGCGGGGTCGACCGCCACCACGCCGCTGACGAACAGGAAGTCGCCGGCCCGCCGCGCGCTGGCGTAGTTGGCCATCGGCTGGCCCATGCTCATGCCGGCACGCCCCCCATCCACGCACGCACCTTGCCGGGGTTCAGCAGGTTGTGCGGGTCGAAGCGCCTCTTGGTGTCCACCATGGCCTGCGGCAGCTCGCCGCCGGCCTTGCCGTCCTCCACCACGAACACGTGCGGGTCGTTGATGCGCACCCCGTTGTCGCGGTAGACCTGCATGATCTGCTGCAGGCGCTCCTCGGTCGTGAACTTCACGATCTGCAGCGCCGTGCAGGTGACCTTGCCTTCCAGGTTGCGGATGAACTCGGCGTGCATCAGCACCTCCTCGCCCAGCAACCTTTCCATGCGCCGCACCTGCTCCAGGTGCTCGCCCGGAACGAAGGCGCTCTGCAGGTAGGTGATGTTCCTGTCGGACTTGAAGGCCACCAGCGTGGTGTGGTTCCAGGTGTATTCCAGCAGCGTGCGATGCGTGCGGGCGATCTCCTCCGCTTCCTTGCGGTAGGTGACGCGGCCGCCGTGCAGCGCCGCCAGTTCCAGCATTGCAGCCTCGCTCACTGCCGCGATCGCCAGGATCAGTGCGTGATGGCCCGCCGGCAGGTATTCCGCCAGCGGCTTCAGGTAGGGCGTGACGGTGGCCGAGAGGAAACCGACCTCGCGCTTGGCGATGCCCGTCGTCGCGGCGATGGCGTGGCCGAACTCCAGCGCCGCGTCGAAGCCGTCGAAGACCACCAGGTACTCGTTCCAGTCCTGGGCCGGGGCCATGGCCAGCTCGATCTCCAGCACCAGGCCGTTGGTGCCCCAAAGGTGGTGCATCAGCAGGGCGTCGGCGCCGCGCAGTTCCACGATCTTCGGCTCCTCCTCGATCGTGATCGCCTTGATGCCCAGCACGTTGCCGCGCGAGGCGAGCGGGCCGTAGTTGATGGAGCCGATGCCGCCGAAGCCGCCGCCGAACAGGCCGCCGAGCGTCGCGCTGCGGTAAGTGGAGGGCATGCAGCGCAGTTCCATGCCGCAGGCGGCGCGCGACTCCTTCTCGAAGTCCCACAGCCGGATGCCGGCCTGGGCCCGGGCGGCGCCGTTGCGGGCCCACAGGAACCGGTTGTAGCCGCTCATGTCCAGCACCACGCCGCCCTGCAGCGGCACGGCTTGGCCGTAGTTGCCGGTGCCGGCGCCGCGGATGGTGATGGGGATGCGCAGCTTCGCGCACAGCGCCACCAGGCGGGTGACTTCCTCCTCGTCGCGCGGGCGCACCACGGCGTCGGCCGTCTTGCCAGCCAGTTGGCGCTTGAGCACCGGGCTGAACCAGGAGAAATCCTGCGAGAGGCGGGCGATGCGCGGCGTCTCCGTGACCCAGTCCAGGTCCGGCAGGGCCACGTGCAGTTGCGCGATGGGATGGATGGGAGCGTTCATCGAGATTCAGTCCCGGGAGAGTTCACTGGCGTGCCAGGAGCCGAGCGCCAGCCTGGACAGCCAGGCCATCAGCACGAAGAGGGCGACACCGGCCAGCGAGATCAGCAGCAGTGCGGCGAACATCCGCGGGATGTTCAGCTGGTAGCCGGCGAAGAGGATCTGGTAGGCCAGGCCGGTGCTGTTGCCCCCGGTACCGGCCACGAATTCCGCCACCACCGCGCCGATCAGCGCGAGGCCGCTGGAGATGCGCAGGCCGCCGAAGAAGTAGGGCAGCGCGCTCGGGATGCGCAGGCGCCACAGCGTCTGCAGCCGGCTCGCACGGTTCATCGCGAAGTAGCTTTGCAGGTCGGGATCGATGCTGCGAAGGCCGAGGGTGGTGTTGGAGATGATCGGGAACAGCGCGACGAGCGCGGCGCAGATCACCAGTGAGGCCGTCGGGTTCTTCACCCAGATGATGATCAGCGGCGCCACCGCCACGATGGGCGTCACCTGCAGCAGGACCGCGTAGGGAAACAGCGCCGTCTCGATCAGCCGGCTCTGCACGAACAGGAAGGAGACCAGCACGCCGACGACCACCGCCACGGCGAAGGAAAACAGCGTGATCTTCAGCGTGAAGAGCAGCGATCCGCCGAGCGTCTGCCAGTCCGTCACCAGCGTCTGGAACATCAGGATCGGCGAGGGCACCAGGTAGGGCGGCAGCTTGAAGCCGGTGACCAGCCCCTGCCAGAGCGCCAGCAGGACGACGGCGACGATCGCCGGGTAGAGCACCTTGGCGGTATGCGGCTTCACGACAGGGCCTCCTCGTTTTCCTGGCTGGCGCGCAGCAGCGAGTCCTGCAGCCGCTTGGCGTAGGCCGCGAAGCGCGGCGTCACCATGAAGTCCGGCGTGCGCGGGTAGGGCTCGTCGATCACCACTTCCTCCACGATGCGGCCCGGGCGCGCCGCCATCATGATTACCCGGTTCGACAGGAAGACGGCCTCGTGGATCGAATGCGTGACGAACACCACGGTGAGCTTCTTGCTGCGCCACAGGTCCAGCAGGTCGGCGTCCAGACGGTGCCGCGTGATCTCGTCCAGCGCGCCGAAGGGCTCGTCCATCAGCAGCAGCTGCGGCTGCACCACCAGGCTGCGGGCGATGGATACGCGCATCTGCATGCCTCCCGACAGGTTCCGCGGCAGGGCCTGGGCGAACTTGGCCAGGCCCACCAGCGCCAGTGCATCGGCGACGCGGCCGTCGGCCTCGGCGCGCGGCACGCCGGCCAGGTCCAGCGGCAGGCGCACGTTGGCCTGGACGCTGGCCCACGGCATGAGGGTGGGCGACTGGAACACGAAGGCCAGCTTCCGGCCGGTCGCGTCCAGTTGCGCGACGGGCTTGCGCCACAGCAGCAGGCGGCCGTCGGTGGGATCCAGCAGGCCCGCCACCATCTTGAGAAGCGTGCTCTTGCCGCAGCCCGAGGGGCCGAGCAAGGTGACGAACTCGCCTTCCGCGATGGTCAGGTCCACCGGCTGCAGGGCGACCGTCCCGTTGGGGTAGGTCTTGTGCGCCGACAGGACCTCCACCGCCGGCACGGCGGGCGCCAGTACCGTGGCGGGCTCGCGGATCAAGGCATCACCTTCAGGTCCTTGACGAACGAGAAGTTGTAGGCCTCGGCCGGCGTGACCTTGCCGGTCTCCACCAGCTTGTTCTCCACCAGGAACTTGTAGTTGCTGGCGATGCGCTGCTCGTTCATCATGCCGATGCCGAGCTTCGGCGCGTCCATGCCGGTGACGATGCCCATCTCCTTGAGCTTGGCCACGCTGTACGCCAGTTGCTCGTCGGTCATGTTCGGGTTGTCCTTCTTGATCAGCGCGTTGCCCGGCGCCGGGTCGGCCAGGTAGGACTTCCAGCCTTCCATGGTTCCCTTGACGAAGGCGGCGACGGCCTTGTTGCGGGCTTTGACCGTTTCGTCCATGCAGGAGATGGTGGTGGCGTACGAGGTCCAGCCCTGGTCCGCGAACAGGAAGGCCCTGGCCTTGACGCCCGCCTTCTGGATGGCGAAGGGCTCGGAGGTCAGGTAGCCCTGCTGCACCGTGTCCTTGTCGGCGACGAAGGGCTGGATGTTGAAGGTGTAGGGGCGCGTCTGCGAATCGGTGAAGCCGTACTTCTGCTTGAGCCACAGCCAGTAGCCGCGCTGGGCAGAGGGCGCGATCAGGATCGTCTTGCCCTTCATGTCCTCGAAGCTGTTGACCACGCCCTCGTGGCCGATGAGAACCTGCGGGTCCTTCTGGAAGATCGCCGCCAGGGTGACGACGGGCAGGCCGCCGGAGCGCGCGATCATCATCTGCAGGTCGCTGGAGCCCATGATGCAGTCGGTCTGGCCCGCCGCCATCAGCTGCATGATGTTGACCTGCGGGCCGCCCATCTTGATGGTGACGTCGAGGCCGTACTTCTTGTAGGTGCCATTGGCCACCGCCTGGTAGAAGCCGCCGTGCTCGGCCTGCGCGTACCAGTTGGTCATGTACGTGAACTTTTCCTGCGCCTGCGCGCCCGCGCAGAGTGCGAGGCCGGCGGCGGCGGCGACGAGGGTGCGGATGAGGGTGGATTGCATGGAAGTCCTCGCGTGGTGGATGGGAGTGATCGGTTCTTGCAAGTTGCGCGCCGAGTTCGCCTTCAGTGGGAGCCGGCTTCGATGTGCCCGCGCTGGTGCACGTGGCCCCAGGAAGAGACATCGCGCACCACCCACTGCATGCGGTGCAGGTCGGTGATGGCCTGCACCCAGCTGTCGGACAGCGTGTCGAGGATTTCCTCGCCCTGCTCGCGGGTGGCGCCGTGCGGGTCGCCGATGACGCCACTGGGGCCGAAGTCGCGCGCCGTCCAGGCGCAGGCCGGGCGCCCGTCCTGCGACAGCAGCTTCGACGGGAACACCGGCGGGAAATTGGCGACGGCGCGTTCCATGTGCACCGTGTCGGGCGCCAGCGCCAGCATCAGCGCGGTTTCCGAATGGCCGGCGTGCATGGCGAGCTTCTTCTCCTGCTCGGAGACGAACTTGCCGGAGGCATTGGGCAGGCGCGAGACGTGGAAGGGCACGATGACGAAGTCGCCGTGCCGCACGCGCAGCTCGCGCGCGGCCATCTCCAGCACCTGCGGCTGGCCGCCGTGGCCATTGGCCAGCAGCAGCTTGCGAAAACCCGAGCGGTACACCGACTCGCCGATCTCCTGCACCATGGCCAGCAGGGTCGGGCCGGTCAGCGTCATCGTGCCGGGGAAGTGCAGGTGCTCGTCGGACTTGCCGTAGGTGATGGGCGCCATGCCGAAGGCCCGCACGTCGGCCGGCAGCTTTTCCAGCGCCTTGCCCAGCACGCCCGCGGAGATGACGCTGTCCACCGAACAGGGCAGGTGCGGGCCGTGCTGTTCGATCGCGCCCACCGGCAGCACGATCACCGTGTTCTCGCGGTCGGGAAGCGCGTTGATTTCCGTCCAGCTCAGGTAGGGCAGGAAGCGGTGCGGGGGAATGTAGCCGTGCATCATCTGGTGGTCTTCCTTCAGGCGAACTTCGCCATCGCCCGGCCGACGCGCTGCTTGAAGCGGGCCAGCCGCGACCCGGTCGCGACGTTCATGTGGTAGCAGGCGTGGTAGTCCACGCGCGCCTGGTTGGCGGTGAGGCGCTTCATGTAGCGGGTGACCATCTTTCGCGGCGGGTCCCCCATGTACCAGGCCATCCAGCGCGGTCGCCCGTAGGTGACGACAGCAGAGATGCGCTTGATGTTCGTGAGCATGGGCCTGACGTTCGCCGGGTCACTGATGTCGAAGGCCACGCCCGGCATCAGCAGCCGGTCGAAGAAGCCCTTGAGCATGGCGGGCAGCCCGAAGCACCAGGTGGGAAAACAGAAGACGATGGCGTCTGCGCGGTGCAACCGTTCGACGTAGCCCGCCACCGGTTCGCGGTTGCGCGGGACATCGTGGTAGCGCAGGCGCTCTTCCCGCGACATCACCGGGTTGAAGTCTTCCGCGTAGAGGTCGCAGTCGTCGACGCTATGGCCGGCGGCTCCTCAGCAGTGCACCGGAACCGGGCGGGCGGTGCGGGCGGCGAGGGCGGAAGTTTTCAATTTGACCGATCAATCTGACTGATTGGTCAAATTCAGCAAGGGGCGTGCCAGCCCGGGCCCCGTCATTCCCGCGAAGGCGGGAAGCCAGGGCTCCCGCCTTCAGGCGGCGGTTGCGCACGAGGAGAAATCCGGAAGCCCTGGATCCCCGCCTTCGCGGGGATGACGACACCTACGTGATCCCGCAACCCCGCAACACGAACGCCGTCAATTCGTCCACCAGCTTGTCCCGGTCCGGCGTCCACCCCGGCTGGGTCGGCTTGCGCAATTGCTGCACCTGCAGCGCCGAATCCGCATAGAACTGCGTCATCGCCCAGATCGCCATCAGCAGCACGTGCGCATCCACCGGCTGCATCTGCCCACGGGCTATCCAGCCGTTGATGGCCGCCACCTTGTCGCGGGTGGACTTGCGCGAGTCCGGCCAGAAAGCCTCGAGATTGCGGCCGCCGTCCAGCACCTCGCGCGTGAAGATGCGCGAGATCTCCGGCTTGTCGAAGGCCAGGTTGATCTTGGAGCGGATGTAGGCGCCCAGCACCTTGGCAGGCTCGGTGGATTTGGCATCGAACATGCCTTTCCAGGCCTCGACCACCTGCATCAGGAGCTCCTCGTACAGCTCCTCCTTGCCGCGGATGTAGTAATGCAGTTGCGGCTTGGTCAGGCCGGCGCGTTCCGCGATCGCCTGGGTCGAGGTGCCCTTCAGCCCGTTCTCGCTGAATTCGGCGATGGCCGCCGCATGGATGGCGGCCATCACCCGCTCCCGGTTCTCCCGCGCGTTGCCGCGCGTGCTGGCTGCCTGGACCATCGCGCGATGCTAGCAGGGCCTCAGGGCAGCGGAGGCAGGGCGGGCGGCGGCGCGGGGGGCAGGGCCTGCGGCGGCTCCAGCGTGTCCGGCTCTTCCCGCACCCTGGCCAGCAGGTCCCAGCTCACCAGGAACATGGCGGCGATGACCGGGCCGATGACGAAGCCGTTGAGGCCGAACACCACGATGCCGCCCAGCGTGGCGACCAGCACCAGGTAGTCCGGCATGCGGGTGTCCTTGCCCACCAGGATGGGGCGCAGGATGTTGTCCACCAGCCCGATCACCACGGCGCCCCAGAGCGTGAGGCCGATGCCCTTGACCAGGTCGCCGCTGAAGAAGAAGTACGCGGCCACCGGCGCCCACACCAGCACCGCGCCCACGGCGGGCAGCAGCGACAGCAGCGCCATCACCGCGCCCCACAGGACGGCGCCCGGCACGCCGAGGACGAAGAAGGCCATGCCCCCGAGCGCGCCCTGCACCAGCGCCACCACGATGTTGCCCTTGACGGTGGCGCGCACGACGGTGGCGAACTGCGTCATCACCCGCTGGGTGTGCTGGGGCCGCAGCGGGATGGAGCGGGCGATGCCGCGCGTGAGGCGCTCGCCGTCGCGGAACAGGAAGAACACCACGTACAGCATCACGAAGAAGGCGACGATGAAGTCCAGCGTCACCTGGCCGATGCCCAGCACGCGCGAGGTCACCACCTGGCTGCTGTTGCCCAGGGTGTCGAGGATCTTCTGCTGCATCAGACCCAGGTCCGACATGCCGAAGCGCTGCAGGATGCCGCGGGCCCAGTCCGGCAGGGCCTCGATGAATTTCTGGAAGATGGCGGCCAGCTGGATCTCGCCGGAGCGCAGCTTGCCCACCATCACGGAAGCTTCCTCGGTGATGGAGGCGATGAGCAGCGCCATCGGCAGGATGACGACCAGCAGGATGACGGTGAGGGACGCCAGGGCGGCCACGTTGGGGCGGCCCTTGCTGCCGCGCAGGAAGCGCTTGTGCAGCGGCCAGAACACGATGGCGATGAAGACCGCCCAGCAGACGGCGCCGAAGAAAGGCCACAGGATCAGCGCGAACAACAGCGTGGCCACCAGGACCAGCACCAGCAGCGACTTGAATTCGAGCTCCGGGGCGCGCAGGGGGTTGGGCGAACTCATCGGTGCGAGCGTACCAACAAAAGCGCCCTCCCGGGCGTCGGCCGCTCAGGGGCGCACGTAGTCCGACACCACTTTCCAGCGGCCGTCCTGGATCTGCGACAGGCGGGACATGTCGCTGCCCAGCCGCTTCTGCGGGCCGTAAGCGGCCTCCGGGCTGCCGAAGATGTCCGGCCGGATGACCAGCGTGTCCATCGCCTTGATGAAGGACTCGGTGGTGAGGTTGGGCCCCGCCTTCTGCGCGGCGGCGATGAAGGCATCCATGATCTTGTACCCGTAGGCCGAGAACACCGAGGGATCCTCGTTGAAGCGGGTCTTGTACTTGTTGGCCCAGAAGCGCAGCGGCTGCGAGGCTTCGTCCAGGTAGGGATGCTGGGTGGTGTGGGTGGCATAGAAGCCGTCGACCGCCTTGCCGCCCAGCTTGTGGATCAGGTCGGTGTAGGCGGCGGCGGAGCCCAGGAAGACGGGGTTGTAGCCCGTCTTGCGCGCCTCGGCGATGGTGCCGATGGTCTCGCGGATGATGGTGCCGAGCACCACCACCTCGCAGCCGGAGGCCTTCAGCTTCGCCACCTGGGAGGAGAAGTCGGTGGCGCCGCGCTTGTAGGTGGTGCGGTCGGCCAGTTCCATGTTGGCCGCCTTCAGGCCCGCCTCGGCGCCGCGCAGCACCTCCAGCCCGAACTCGTCGTCCTGGTACAGCGCGCACACCTTCTTCGCGTTCTTTTCCTTCACCAGCTGGGGCAGTGCCGCGCGGATCTGGTCGTAGTAGGAGGACAGCAGGGCGAACTTGAGCCGGTGGAAGGGCTCGTACATCTCGCGCGCCGCCGTCAGCGGCATGTAGTTGATGACGTGCTTGTCGAACTGCACCGGCATCGCGGCCATGTTCTGGGCGGTGCCGATGTGGCCCACCATCGCGAAGATCCTGTCCTGGTTCACCAGCTTCTGCGCGGCCAGCACGGCGCGCTTGGGGTCGTAGCCGGAGTCCTCGACGATCAGGCGGATCTTGCGGCCATGCACGCCGCCCTGCTCGTTGATCTCGTCGATGCGCAGCTGCAGCCCCATGCGGGACTGCTTGCCGAAGGCGGCGATGGGGCCGGAGAGGTCCTGGATGGAGCCCAGGACGATTTCGTTCTTCGTCACGCCCTGGTTGGCGTTCTGGGCCGCCGCCGCCGTGGCGGCGAGGGCGAGGAAGGTGAAGACCAGGAAGGCTTTGCGGTGCATGGCCGGCTCCTGAGAACGATCGTGTTCAGATTGTTCTCCCGCCGCTGTCGCGCGAAGCTGGGGCTTTCCACTACGCGCTGCGCGCCCCCACCCCGGCCCTCCCCCGGAAGGGGAGGGAGGAAGGCAAAAAAAGGCCGCCCGAAAGCGGCCTGCTCGTCCGTGGGCGGGCGCTTACTTGGCGTAGTCGCTGACCACCGTCCACTTGCCGTCCTTGATCTGCGACATGCGCGAGATGTCGCTGCCGAGGCGCTTGGTGGCGGTGTAGGTGGCCCGGGCGCCTCCGAACATGTCCGGCTCGAAGGTCATGGTGTCCATCGTCTTGACGAAGCTGTCGGTGGTGAGGTTCGGGCCGGCCTTCTGCGCGGCCTTGATGAACTGGTCGATGATGATGTAGCCGTAGACGGAGAACACCGTCGGGTCTTCGTTGAACTTCGTCTTGTACTTGTTGGCCCAGAAGCGGATCGGCTGCGAGGCTTCGTCCAGGTACGGGTGCTGCACCGTCATGGTGGCGTACAGGCCGTCCATGGCCTTGCCGCCCAGCTTGTGGATCAGGTCGGTGTAGGCGGCGCTGGAGCCCAGGAAGATCGGGTTGAAGCCGGTCTTGCGGGATTCGCCGATGGTGCCGATGGTCTCGCGGATGATGGTGCCCAGCACCACCAGCTCGCAGCCGGAGGACTTCATCTTGGCGACCTGCGAGGAGAAGTCGGTGGCGCCGCGCTTGTACGTGGTCTTCTCGGCCACTTCCATGTTGATCGTCTTCAGCCCGGCTTCCGCGCCGCGCTGCACCTCCAGCCCGAAGTCGTCGTCCTGGTAGATCGTGCAGACCTTCTTGATGTTCTTCTCCTTCACCATCTTCGGCAGCGCCAGGCGGATCTGGTCATAGTAGGTGGCGGCGAAGGAGTACTTCAGCTTGTGCAGCGGCTCGTACATCTCGCGCGCCGCCGTGATCGGCAGGAAGTTGACGATGTTCTTCTCGAACTGCACCGGCATGGCCGCCATGTTCTGGGCCGTGCCCAGGTGACCGGCGATGATGAACACCTTGTCCTGGTTCACCAGCTTCTGCGCGGCCAGCACGGCCTTCTTGGGGTCGTAGCCGTCGTCCTCGACCAGCAGCTTGAGCTTGCGGCCGTTCACGCTGCCCTGCTCGTTGAGCTCGTCGACGCGCAGCTGCATGCCGTTGCGCGCCTGCTTGCCGAAGCCGGCGAGCGGCCCGGACAAGTCCTGGATGGTCCCGATCAGGATCGTGTCCTTGGTCACGCCTTGCTGCTGCGCCAGCACGCCGGTGCAGGCCAGGATGGCGGCGGCGGCCAGGGTCGCTTTGAATTTCATTGCATGTCTCCTTGGTTGATGGGTCAGGCGTACATCGCCTCGATCTGCGGTGCGTACTTCTGCTGCACCAGCTTGCGTTTGAGCTTCATCGTGGGCGTCAGCTCCTCGTCCTCGGCCGACAGCTGCGTATCGAGCAGGAAGAACTTCTTGACCTGCTCGACCCGCGCGAACTTCTTGTTCACCCGGTCGATCTCGCCCTGGATCAGCGCCTGCACTTCCGGCGAGCGCGTCAGGCTGGCGTAGTTGGAGAAGGGCACGTCGTGGTCCTGCGCGAACTTCTCCACGTTCTCCTGGTCGATCATCACGATGACGGTGAGGTAGGGCTTCTTGTCGCCGATCACCACGGCGTCCGTGATGTAGGGCGAGAACTTCAGCTCGTTCTCGAATTCGCTGGGCGTCACGTTCTTGCCGCCCGCCGTGATGATGATGTCCTTCATGCGGTCCGTGATCCGGAAGAACCCGTCCCCGTCCACCGAGCCGACGTCGCCGGTGTGGAGCCAGCCGTCGGCATCGATGGTCTCGGCCGTCTTTTCCGGCTGGTTCAGGTAGCCCATGAACACGTTCGGCCCGCGCACCATGATCTCGCCCGTGCCAGGGTCCACCTTCACTTCGTTGTAGCTGGCCGCCGGCCCGATGGAGCCGGGCTTGATGCGGTTGGCCGGCACGCCGGTGGCGGCGCCGCAGGTTTCGGTCATGCCCCAGACCTCCAGCATCGGAACCCCCAGCGCCAGGTACCACTTCACCAGCTCCGGCGAGATCGGCGCCGCGCCGGTGACGAGGAAGCGGGCGCGGTCGATGCCGATCAGCTTGCGCACGTTGGACAGGGCGATCCAGTTGGCCAGCGTGTACTTGAACTTGAGCGAGCCGTCGACGGGCTGGCCGGCCATGACGCGCTCGGCGATCTGCTCTCCGACCTTGATCGACCAGGCGTAGGCCGCCTGCTGCACGGCGCTGGCTTCCTTCAGCCCGATCATCACGCCGGAATAGAACTTCTCCCAGACGCGCGGAACCGCGGTGAACACGGTCGGTGCGATCTCGCGCACGTTCTCGGGAACCGTTTCGGGGTTCTCCACGAAGTTCAGCTTGGCGCCCGTGTAGAGCGAGAAGTACTCGCCGCCCAGCCGCTCGGCGATGTGGCACAGCGGCAGGAAGCACATGCACTCGTCGTCCTCGTGCCGGCCGATCAGCGTGTTGTAGCCGCGCACGGTGTAGACCAGGCCATGGTGCGAATGCATCGCGCCCTTCGGCTTGCCGGTGGTGCCGGAGGTGTAGACCAGGATGGCCAGGTCCTGCGGCTTGACCTGCTGCACGCGCTGCATCAGCGCGCCCGGGTGCTGCGCGTTGTACTCGCGGCCCATGCGGCGCAGCTCGTCCAGGCTGATGACCATGGGGTCCTTCAGGTCGCGCAGGCCCTCCATGTCGAACACCACGATCTTGCGCAACCGCGGAAGCTGGTCGCGGACCTCCAGCGCCTTGTCCAGCTGTTCGTCGTCCTCGACGAACAGGATGCTGGTGCCGGAGTCCTCGCAGAGGTATTGCGCCTGCGAAGCGGCGTCGGTGGGGTAGATGCCGTTCGACACGCCGCCGCAGGACAGCACCGCCAGGTCGGCCAGCACCCACTCGATGACGGTGTTGGACAGGATCGAGGCGGTGTCGTGCGGCGCGAAGCCCAGGCCCATGAGGCCGCCCGCTATCTCGCGCACGGCGTCGCCGGTCTGTGTCCAGGTCCAGCTGCGCCAGATGCCCAGCTCCTTCTGGCGCATCCACACCTTGGGGCCGCGCTGGTCCACCGCGTTCCAGAACATGGCGGGGATGGTGTCGCCCGGGACGACGATGTCGGTCACCGGCTTCGCTTCGTCGATCAGGTTCCAGAGATTTCTCATGGCTATCTCCAGTTCTTCTTCTTCTTCCACCTGCGCTCGCCGCGCACGCCGGCTTCCTTCATGCCCAGGTAGAACTCCTTGATGTCTTCCTTTTCCCGCAGCCGGGCGCAGGTGTCTTCCATGACGATGCGGCCGTTCTCCAGCACGTAGCCGTAGTCGGCGGCGTTGAGCGCCATGTTGGCGTTCTGCTCCACCAGCAGGATGGTGGTGCCGCGCTCGCGGTTGATGCGCACCACGATCTCGAAGATCTCCTTGGTGAGCTTGGGCGACAGGCCCAGGCTCGGCTCGTCCAGCAGGATCAGGTCCGGCGCGGCCATGATGGCGCGCGAGATCGACAGCATCTGCTGCTGGCCGCCCGACAGCAGGCCGGCGTCCTGCGTGGAGCGCTCCTGCAGGATCGGGAAGTAGCGGTACACCGCCTCCATGTCGCGCGCGATGCCATCCTTGTCCTTGCGGGTGTAGGCGCCCATCACCAGGTTGTCGTGCACCGACAGAAGCGGGAACACCTCGCGTCCCTCCGGCACGTGCGACAGGCCCTGCTGCACGATGAAGGCGGGGTCGCGCGCGGTGATGTTCTCACCCTTGAATTCGATGCTGCCCTTGCGCGGGTCGATGATGCCGCTGATGGTCTTGAGGATGGTCGACTTGCCGGCGCCGTTGGAGCCCAGCACGGTGGCGATCTCACCGCGCCGCACCTGCAGGCTGACCCCGCGGATCGCCTTGATCGGGCCGTAGGCACTTTCGACGTTGAGGAGCTTCAGGACGGGGGTGTCGCTGACGGATGTGCTCATGCGGCCCTCCGCAGCGACGACACATCCTCGATGCTCCCCAGGTAAGCCTCGATCACCCCCGGATGCTCCTGCACCTCGCGCGGCGTTCCCGTGGCCAGCACCTCGCCCTGGTTCATGGCCAGCACGCGGTCCGACACCTTCGACACCAGCGTCATGTCGTGCTCCACCATCAGCACGGTGATCCCCAGCTCGTGCTGGATGTCCTGGATCCAGAAGGCCATGTCTTCGGTCTCCTCCACGTTCAGGCCGGAGGAGGGCTCGTCGAGCAGCAGCAGCTTGGGCTCGGTGCACAGCGCCCGCGCCAGCTCCACCACCTTGCGCACGCCGTAGGGCAGGCCGGCCACCATGGAATCGCGGTGGTGCTGCAGTTCCAGCAGTTCGATCACGCGCTCCACCTTCTCGCGCGCATCGATCTCGGCGGCGCGGGTCCTGCCGGTGAAGAACATGTCGGCGAACAGCCCCGTCTTGCGGTGCGTATGGCGGCCGATCAGCAGGTTGTGCAGCACCGAGGCGTGTTCGAACAGCTCGATGTTCTGGAAGGTGCGGGCGATGCCCAGCGAGGCGATGCGGTGCGGCGGCTGCTGCGTGAGCGGCTGGCCCTCGAAGGAGATCGAGCCGGTGGTCGGGTTGTAGATGCGGCTGATGAGGTTGAATACCGTCGTCTTGCCGGCGCCGTTGGGGCCGATCAGCGTGAACACTTCGCCGCGCTTGACGTCGAAGCTGACCTTGTTGACGGCGAGCACGCCGCCGAAGCGCACGCTCAGGTCCCGGGCCGAGAGGAGGATGTCGCTCATCGCAGTCGATCGGACTTCTGGAAGGACTTCTGCCGCTTGAACAGGCCCTTGCGGTAGAACGGGAACAGTTGCAGGTAGGTGCGCACCTTCAGCCAGCGGCCGTAGATGCCGAGCGGCTCGAACAGCACGAACGCGATGAGCACCGCGCCGTAAACCACGGCCTTCAGGCCCGGGGCCTGGCCGATGCTGGCCGGCAGGTAGTCCTTGACCGCGCCGATCGCCTGCGGCAGGCCGATGAGGAAGATGGCCCCGAGGAAGGCGCCGTGGATGGAGCCCAGGCCGCCGATCACCACCATCAGCAGCAGGTCGATGGACTGGATGATGTTGAACTGGTCGGGCGAGAGGAAGCGGATCTGGTGCGCATACAGCGCCCCGCCGATGCCGGCCAGCGCCGCCGACAGCGCGAAGCTCAGGGTCTTGTAGCGCGCCAGGTGGATGCCCATGCTCTGCGCCGAGATCTCGGAGTCGCGGATCGCGACGAAGGCGCGGCCGGTCGGCGAGCGCAGCAGGTTCATGCAGGCCAGCGTGGCGAGCACCGCCACCACCAAGCAGACGAAGTAGAACGAGGCGCCCGAATCGGCCGTCCAGCCGAACATCTTCACCGGGCCCACGGTCTTGCCCGCGTTGCCGCCGGTGACGCTTTCCCAGCGCGCGAACACCTCTTCGACGATGAAGCCGAAGGACAAGGTCGCGATGCCCAGGTAGATGCCCTTGACGCGCAGCGCCGGCAGGCCGACCACGATGCCCACCGCCGCCGACAGCACCGCTCCCACGGCCATGGCCAGCGGGAAGGGCCAGCCCATGCCGGTGAGCACGGCCTGCGCATAGGCGCCGACGCCGAAGAAGGCCGCGTGGCCGATGGAGAACAGGCCGGTGAAGCCCGCCAGCAGCATCAGGCCGAGGCCGACGACGCCGTAGATCAGGATGAAGGTGAGCTGTGCCAGCAGGTATTCGGGCAGCAGCACGGGCGCGGCGACCAGCAGCACCATCAGCAGGCCGTACCAGAACACGTGGCCGCCGTGCTTGGCCAGCCGCAGGTCCTGGGCGTAGTCGGTCTTGAAGAGAAATCTCATACCTTCTTCCTGAGCTTCTCGCCAAAGAGACCGTTGGGCATGACCACCAGCATGATCAGCACCACGATGTAGGCCGCGATGTCCTTGAAGCCTTCGGGCAGGTAGAAGCCGGAGAGCGATTCGACGATGCCGATGATCAGGCCGCCGACGATGGCGCCCGGCAGGCTGCCGAAGCCGCCCACCACGGCGGCGGGGAAGGCCTTCAGGCCGATGAAGCCCATGTTGGCGTGCACGAAGGTGATGGGCGCCAGCAGCAGGCCGGCGACGGCCGCCACCGCGGCGGCCAGGCCCCACACCAGCGAATTGAGCCGCTTGACCGGGATGCCCATGTAGTAGGCCGCCAGCTGGTTCTGGGAGGCCGCCTGCATGGCGATGCCGACCTTGCTATAGCGGAACACCGCGAACAGCGCGGCGCACAGCACCGCCGTGGCGGCGATCACCACCATCTGCTCCACGTTCAGCACCAGGCCGCCAGCGTTCCAGACCTGGTCCTTGTAGGGCACCGGCATCGTGTGCGTCTCGGTGCCGATGCCGGGGATCATGGTGATCAGCCCGCGCGCGACGTAGCCGATGCCGATGGTGAGCATCACGATGGAGAAGGCCGGCTGCCCGAGGATGGGGCGGATCACCACCGTTTCCAGCAGCAGGCCGAACAGCGCCATGCCGGCGATGGAGCACAGGATGGACAACCAGAAGGGAAAGCCCATCAGGGTCATCGCGGCCAGGCCGAAGAAGGCGCCGAGCATCATGAGCTCGCCCTGGGCGAAGCTCACCGTCTCGGTGGCCTTGTAGATCAGCACGAAGCCCAACGCGATCAGTCCGTAGATGCAGCCTTGAGCAACACCGCTGATCACCAGTTGCAGGAATTGCACTCGGAGTCATCCTCTTTTCTAGGTGGCCGCGCAGTTATAGCGGTGCATGCCGATTGCGCCCACAGGGTTGGCCCCAAGTGGTGTCACGCACCGGACGGACACCGGCATGGGGTGTAATGCCGCGATGGACCCTTCGCGCAGCGTGCAGGTGGAGAAACAGGGCGCCGTGACCATCGTCACGCTGCAGCGCCCCGACGTGCGGAATGCCGTGGACAGCGACACCGCGCGGCGCCTGCACGAGGCCTTCGTCGCCTTCGACGACGATCCGGATGCTTGCGTGGCGGTGTTCCACGGCGCCCACGGACATTTCTGCGCGGGCTGGGACCTGCAGTTCGGCGCCCGCATGGCAAGGCAGCCCGGCGGCGCGGACGTGCTGGCGGGGCTGGATTTCGATCCGCAGGACGCGCGGGCCCCCGGTCCGATGGGGCCGTCACGCCTGCTGTTGTCCAAGCCGGTGATCGCGGCGGTCGGCGGCGCCGCGGTCGCGGGCGGCATGGAGCTGGCGCTGTGGTGCGACCTGCGGGTGATGGAAGAGGACGCCTACTTCGGCGTCTATTGCCGGCGCTTCGGCGTGCCGCTGATCGATGGCGGCACCGTGCGGCTGCCGCGGCTGGTGGGGATGGGCCACGCCATGGACCTGATCCTCACGGGACGCAAGGTGGAAGCGGACGAGGCGCTGCGCATGGGGCTGGCGAACCGGGTGGTGCCGCATGGCCAGGCGCGTGCCGCTGCCGTCGCCCTGGCGGAACAGCTGGCGAAGTTTCCCCAGGCGACGATGCGTGCCGATCGCCTGAATGCGTACGAGCAGTGGGGCAAGCCCTTGCCGGAAGCGCTGCACGCCGAGTGGGAGCGCAGCAAGTCGCGGATCGGCGACGCGTTGGAGGGGGCGGGGCGCTTCGCGTCAGGCGAGGGGCGGCATGGCGCATCCGTCATCCCCGCGGAGGCGGGGATCCAGGGCTTCCAGGGGCCCGAATGCGGAAGCCCTGGATTCCCGCCTCCGCGGGAATGACGGCTACCTGGCGATCGTCTGCGGCTTGCCGTTGTCGTCGATCGCCACGTAGGTCACCAGGGCGTCCGTCACCTTGACGTACTCGCCCTGCGAGCGGAAGCGCTCGGCGAACACTTCCACGTCGACCGTGATCGAGGTGTTGCCGATGCGCACGATCGAGGAATAGAAGCTGAGGATGTCGCCCACGCGCACCGGCTGCTTGAAGATGAATTCCTTCACCGCCACCGTCGCCATGCGGCCACGGATCACGCGGGCCGGCAGCACCGAGCCGGCCAGGTCGACCTGCGCCATCACCCAGCCGCCGAAGATGTCGCCGTTGCCGTTGGTGTCCGCCGGCATGGGGATGACCTTGAGCACCAGCTCCTTGTCGGTGGGCGGCAGGGCGGGCGCGTGGCCCTGCGGGGAGCTTGCATTTGCGGACATGGGCACAATCTCGGACAGTACTGACACCCGGATTGTCCCCCATGCGCCGCGGCGGCGAACTCAGCTCCCCTCCCATTCCCGCTCCTGCGGCCCAGGCCGGCGTCCCGCCGGCCCGCCGCACGGACTGGGCGACGCTGCGGCGCCTGCTGCCCTACCTGCTGGAATACAAGTGGCGCGTGGCGGCCGCGCTGGCCTTCATGGTGGCCGCCAAGGTGGCCAACGTCAGCGTGCCGCTGCTGCTCAAGCAGCTGATCGACGCCATGGACATCAAGGTCGGCGAGCCCGCGGCCCTGCCAGCATCGCCCTGGAGACCTTCCGCCACCTGCATGCGCTGTCGCTGCGCTTCCACCTGGAGCGGCAGACCGGCGGCATGACGCGCGACATCGAGCGTGGCGTGCGCGGCATCGAGTCGCTGATCTCGTACTCGCTCTACAGCATCGTCCCGACGCTGCTGGAAGTGGCGATGGTGCTGACCATCCTGGCGGTGAAGTTCGACGTCTGGTTCGCCTGGATCACCATCGCGGCGCTGGTGCTGTACATCATCTTCACGGTGAGCATCACCGAGTGGCGCACCAAGTTCCGCCGCGAGGCCAACGAGTACGACTCGGCCGCGCACACGCGGGCGGTGGACTCGCTGCTGAACTACGAGACGGTGAAGTACTTCAACAACGAGGACTTCGAGGCGCGCCGCTACGACGAGAGCCTGGACCGCTACCGCCGCTCGCGCATCAAGGCGCAGACCACGCTGTCGCTGCTGAACACCGGCCAGCAGCTGATCATCGCGGTCAGCCTGGTGGCAATGCTCTGGCGCGCCACGGTGGGCGTGGTCGAAGGCCGCATGACGCTGGGCGACCTGGTCATGATCAACGCCTTCATGATCCAGCTGTACATCCCCCTGAACTTCCTGGGCGTGCTGTACCGCGAGATCAA
Organism: Ramlibacter sp.; assembly: GCA_021323335.1. Lineage (GTDB taxonomy): Bacteria > Pseudomonadota > Gammaproteobacteria > Burkholderiales > Burkholderiaceae_C > Ramlibacter. The sequence goes on along the minus strand of JAJTCN010000075.1, from coordinate 24,160 downwards.
GCAGAGCCTGACCGACCTGGACAAGATGTTCACGCTGATGGAAAAGGAGCGGGAGATCGCGGACAAGCCCGAGGCGCTGCCCCTGCGCGCCGACGACTGGACCGTCCGCTTCGACCACGTCCACTTCGCCTACGAGCCCGCCCGCCCCATCCTGCACGACGTCTCCTTCGAGATCCCCGCCGGCAAGACGGTGGCCGTTGTCGGCCCGTCAGGCTCCGGCAAGTCGACGCTCGCGCGCCTGCTGTACCGCTTCTACGACGTGCAGCAGGGCCGCATCACCATCGCCGGCCAGGACGTGCGGGACGTCACCCAGGCCAGCGTGCGGCAGGCCATCGGCATCGTGCCGCAGGACACGGTGCTGTTCAACGACACCGTCGAATACAACATCGCCTACGGCCGCCCCGGCGCCACGCGCGAGCAGGTGGAGGAGGCGGCTCGCGCGGCGCGCATCCACGACTTCATCGCCTCCACGCCCAAGGGCTACGGCACGATGGTCGGCGAGCGCGGCCTGAAGCTGTCCGGCGGCGAGAAGCAGCGCGTGGCCATCGCCCGCACGCTGCTGAAGAACCCGCCGATCCTGATCTTCGACGAGGCCACCTCGGCGCTGGACAGCGCCAACGAGCGCGCGATCCAGGCCGAGCTGAAGGGCGTGGCCAGGAACAAGACCGCGCTGGTCATCGCGCACCGCTTGTCCACCGTGGTCGATGCGCACCAGATCCTGGTGATGGAGGCCGGCCGCATCATCGAGCGCGGCACCCACCAGGAGTTGCTGGCGCTCGGCGGTCGCTATGCCGACATGTGGGCGCTGCAGCAGAGCGCCGAGGGCGAGAAGTTCGCCGACGTGATGGGGATGTAGCCGTGACGGAAGCAGCAGACGGCGAGTTCGCCGAGTACGTGGCGTACGAGGATTTCCGCAGCGGCCTGCCGGCCGGGCGGTTCCGCGTGATCGTCGATCCCAAGCTGGCGCGGCGCTATGTCTCGCAGCGCTTGATGCTGGTCGTGGTCGTTTTGCCGGTGATCGGCGTCGGCATGGCGCTGGCGCTGACCGGCCGCACCTGGCCCGGCCTGGCGCTGATCGCCGCCGGCGTGCTGCTGAACCGCGTGGTGATGTGGCAGGCCGGCCGCATCCTGCTGCACCTGGCCTTGCACGACCCGAAGACCTACCTGCAGGTCACGCAGGCAGGGGTGATGGAAGTCCGGACGCGCCGTGCGCTTCTACCGCGATGGCCTGGGCTGGGCGACGGACGGCATCGTCGGACAGGAGTACGAGCACGGCGCCGTCGCCTTCTTCGATCTCGAGGGCGGCCTGCGCCTCGCGCTGTGGCCGCGCGCCAGCCTGGCGCACGACAGCGGCCTGCCGGCAGCGCCGGGCAGCCCGACGCAGTTCTGCCTGGCGCACAACGTCCGAACGCGCGTCCAAGTCGACGCGGTGTTGGTGCAGGCGCGAGCCGCGGGTGCGACGCTCGTCAAGCCGTCGCACGACACCTTCTACGGCGGCTACGCCGGCTACTTCCAGGATCCCGACGGCCACCTGTGGGAAGTGGCCTGGAATCCGCAGATGCTGCCGGCGGAGTGACGGGCCTCCGGAGAGCTGGGGTTCGCGTCGCTCACCACCAGCCTACGAAGCCGCTGCGTGTCCGTAGGCTGGTGGTGAGCGAAAGCGAACCCCAGCTTTCGAGCACGCGCTCCCACAATCCATGCCCATGTTCCGCATCGCCCTCGTCTCCGACACCCACGACCTGCTGCGTCCGGAGGTTCTCGACTTCCTGCAAGGCAGCGACCACATCGTGCACGCCGGCGACATCTGCGGCCCGGAGGTGCTTCGTGTCCTGGCCGACATGGCGCCCTTGACGGCGGTACGCGGCAACAACGACCGCGGACCCTGGGCGGAGGATTTGCCGGAAGCCACGACGGTGCGGCTGGCGGGTGTCGCGCTGCACGTCGTGCACGACCTCGCCGATCTCGTCCTGCCGGGCGGCGCGCGGGTGGTTGTCACGGGGCATTCGCACCGTCCGCGGGTGGAAGAGCGCGACGGCGTCCTCTACGTCAATCCCGGCAGCGCGGGGCCGCGGCGCTTCAAGTTGCCGATCTCCGCCGGCGAACTGCTGGTGGACGGGACCACCATCACGCCGCGGCTGGTGACGTTCTGATTGCCGGGGTCGGCTGGCGCCGAACCCGGCCTACGGAGTCAGTGCGCAGGTACGGTTTTCCCGTAGGCCGGGGTGAGCGCGAAGCCGAACCCCGGTGATCGGTGATCCCCGGTGTCGGTGAGCCCTACCGGGGTTCGGCTCCGCGCTCACCGCCGGCCTACGAGAGGGCGCAACATCCACAGCCCCAGCACCGGCCCGACGGCGAGCCACGGCAGCACCAGCGCGAGCGGCCACACCTGCGCGGCGCGGACGAACAGCTCGATGCTCACCACCGAGATCGCGAAGCCGATGCAGTTGCTGAAGGTGAGCACGCTGCCCACTGCCGCCGGCGGCGCGTTCTGCGCGGTCAGCGTCGAGAACTGCGGCGAGTCGCCGGACACCGTGGCGCCCCACAGCAGCAGCCAGCCGATGAACAGCGGCAGCGGCGCCACCAGCATCAAGGGCGCGGCGAGGCAACAGGCTGCGCTGACCGCCAACTGCGCCCACGCCACCTGCGCGCTGCCCAGCCGCCGCGCCAGCAACCCGCCGCCGACGCAGCCCGCGAAGCCGGCGGCGATGGCCCAGAAGGCTGCCGCGCTGACGGCTCCCCCGGCCAGGCGCGTGGCAAGGATCACGGGCACCAGCACGACGAAGGCATACAGCTCCCACATGTGGCCGAAGTAGCCGAACACGGAAGCGCGCAGGCGCCGGTCCGACCAGATCAGCCCGAGCGCCCTCGGCGTGATGCGCGCCGCCCTCCCGGCGGCCGGGTGCGTGGGCACCAGCAGGGCCGTGGCGATGCCGCCGGCCGCGGCCAGCAAGGAGACGGAGATCACGACGGACTGCCATGCCGGCAAGCCGCCGATCGACAGGGCGGCGCCGCCGCCGTTGCCGGCCAGCGCGCGCAGGCCGTGCGGCAGCGCCGTGCCCAGCACCAGGGCGCCGATCAGCACGCCCATCACGGCGCCCAGCCGCTCGCGGTACCAGCTGGCGGCGATCTTCATGCCGACCGGATAGACGCCCGCCAGCAGGAAGCCGACCGCAAAGCGCAGCCCCAGCAGCACGTCGAGGCGGCCGTCGGCTGCCAGGGTGGCGGCGTTGCACGCGGCCCCGGCGAGCGAACAGGCCAGGAACACCCGCGCCGGCGCGAAGCGGTCGGCCAGCATCAGCAGCGCGAACACCAGCGTGCCGGCGACGAAACCGAGTTGCACCGCGGACGTCAGCGTGGCCAGCGCGGCCGCCGGCAGCCCCCAGTCGCGCTGCAGGTCGGGCATCACCGCATTCACCGCGAACCAGAGCGAGGTGCCGGCGAACTGGGACAGCACGATCACCGGCAGGATGCGGCGTGGCACGGTTGGGCTCATGGGGCGGCAGCATACGGGCAAGGCGGCAATCGCCGACGCCGGGGTCGGCTGATCGCCGAACCCGGCCTACAGACGGGCACGCAGCGGGTCCGCAGAATCGGTCGATGACCCGACGCTCCTCCCCCCGACTCCCCCGCCAGGCCACCGAACTCGCCCTCGCCGTGCCGCAGGTGATGGCGCACCGCCTCACGCGCATGGCGTTGGCCGGGACGCAGCCGAATGCCCGCGACCGCCGCGAGTTCCACGGCATGGGCCAGGAAAAGGTGGTGGCCATGTGGCAGTCCTGGTTCGCCATGGGTTCGGCGCTGGTGCAGGCGCAGCAGAAGATGGGCCTGGCCATGCTGCAGGGCACGCGCGTGCCCCTTCTCGACACGCAGCGCATCCTGTCGCAGGGGCTGGCGCCGGTGCACCGCAAGGCCACGGCCAACGCGAAACGGTTGGCCCGCACGCGCTTGCGCTGAGGCCCGCAATAATCCGGCCATGGAAACCAAATGGCTGGAAGACTTCGTCAGCCTCGCCGAAACCCGCAGCTTCAGCCGCTCCGCGCAGTTGCGGCACGTGACGCAGCCCGCGTTTTCGCGCCGCATCCAGGCGCTGGAGGCCTGGGCCGGCACGGACCTCGTCGATCGCAGCTCCTATCCCACCCGCCTCACCGCGGCGGGTGAAACGCTGTACGCGCAGTCGCTGGAGCTGCTGCAGTCGCTGCAAAGCACCCGCGCCATGCTGCGCGGCCATGCTTCCGCCGGCCAGGACGTCATCGAGTTCGCCGTGCCGCACACGCTGGCCTTCACCTTCTTCCCCGCGTGGGTGTCCAGCCTGCGCGAGGCCTTCGGGCCGATCAAGAGCCGCCTGATCGCGCTGAACGTGCACGACGCCGCCATGCGGCTGGTGGAAGGCAGCTGCGACCTGCTGATCGCCTACCACCACGCGGCGCAGCCGCTGCAGCTGGATGCCGACCGCTACGAGATGGTGGCCCTGGGCCGGGAATCCCTGGCCCCCTACTGCAAGCCCGACGCGGCCGGCACGCCGCTGTACCGCCTGCCCGGCCGCGCCGGCCATCCTCTGCCTTACCTGGGCTACGCACCGGGCGCCTACCTCGGACAGGTGACCGACCTGCTGATCAAGCAGGCCGGCACCGCCCTGCACCTGGACCGGGTCTACGAGACGGACATGGCCGAGGGCCTGAAGGTGATGGCCCTCGAGGGCCACGGCATCGCCTTCCTGCCGGAGAGCGCCGTGCAGAAGGAGCTGCACGCCGGCAAGCTGGTGAGCCCGCTGCCGCCGGAGCTGAAGGGGCTGGAGATCGCGATGGAAGTGCGGGCCTACCGGGAGCGGCCGACCGGGAAACACGTGCCCAAGCGCACCGCGCAGGCGCTCTGGGCCTTCCTGGCGGAGCACCGGGCATAAACCCTGCTTGCGGGCAGGATCGCAGGCTCTAAGCTTTCGCATTACGCACGCGCACGCGCGCCCCTAGAATCCGCAACGCATTTGTCCGATGCGTTTCACCCAGGAGATTTCGATGAAGAAGAACCTTTTGCTCGCCGCCGTCCTGTCTGCCACCGCTTTCGGGGCCTTCGCCCAGGCGAACGACACGCTGGCCAAGGCCAAGGCTGCCGGCAAGGTCGTGATGGGCGTGCGCGAGTCGTCCGCCCCGTTGTCCTACACCACCGGCAGCGGCCAGTTCACCGGCTACCACGTCGAGCTCTGCCAGCGCATCCTCAAGGCCGTGCTGCCCGGCGTGGCCATCGAGTACACGCCGGTCACCTCCGCCAACCGCATCCCGCTGGTGCAGAACGGCACGGTCGACATCGAGTGCGGCTCGACCACCAACAACGCCACCCGCCAGAAGGACGTGTCCTTCGCGCTGACCACGTACGTGACGGAAGTGCGCACCGCCGTCAAGGCCGACTCCAAGATCAAGTCGGTGGCCGACCTGAACGGCAAGACCGTCGCCACCACCACCGGCACCACCTCCGTGGCGCTGCTGCGCAAGAACAAGCGCAGCGAGGGCATCCAGTTCAAGGAGGTCTACGGCAAGGACCACGCCGACAGCTTCCTGCTGCTGGAGTCCGGCCGTGCCGACGCCTTCGTGATGGACGACAACATCCTGGCCGGCCTGATCGCCTCGTCGCAGAATCCGAAGGGCTACATGATCGTCGGCGAGACCCTGAACGTCGAGCCGATCTCGATCATGCTGCGCAAGGACGACCCGAAGTTCAAGAAGGCGGTGGACGACTACATCCGCGGCGCCATCAAGACCGGCGAGCTGAACATGCTGTACACCAAGTGGTTCATGCAGCCGATCCCGCCCAAGAACACCAGCGTCAACCTGAAGATGGGCGCCATCCTCACTGGCCTGCTGAAGAACCCGTCCGACGCCCCGGCTGAAGACTTCAACAAGTAAGTTGTTCACTCGAAAATCCGCAAGCGGATTTTCGAGTGGCTTGATCAGTGTGAAGAGGCCCGGCAAAGCCGGATCCTCTTCACAAGGGAGGCCGTCCTGCACGATGTTCCGGCCGGCCTGTCGAAAAAGAACGAGGAGGGATGATGGCTTTCGAATGGCAGATCTTTTGCCAGGACATCATCGATCGCACGCCGGTGGCCGGCTGCTTCGGGACCGGCGGCGCCAAGGGCACGCAGACCTACCTGGACTGGCTGATCGCCGCCTGGGGCCAGACCGTGCTGGTGGCGGGGCTCTCCCTGGTGGTCGCGCTGCTGGTCGGCGCCATCATCGGCATCTTCCGCACGCTGCCGGACAGCCCGTGGCTGTCCCGCTTCGCCAACGCCTGGGTCGAGCTGTTCCGCAACATCCCGTTGCTGGTGCAGATCTTCCTCTGGTACCACGTGATGCCGGTGCTCATCCCGGTGTTCGCCGACACCCCCAAGCTGCTGCTGGTGGTCTTCGGCCTCGGTTTCTTCACGTCCGCGCGCATCGCCGAACAAGTGCGCGCCGGCGTCCAGGCGCTGCCGCGCGGGCAGCGCTACGCCGGCATGGCGATGGGCTTCACCACGGTGCAGTACTACCGCTACGTGCTGCTGCCCATGGCCTTCCGCATCATCATCCCGCCGCTCACCAGCGAGTCGATGAACATCTTGAAGAACTCCTCGGTGGCCTTCGCCGTGTCGATCACGGAGCTGACCTTCTATGCGCAGCAGGTGGGCGAGGAAACGTCGCGCGGCATCGAGGTGTACATGGCGGTGACGGCGCTGTACATCGTCTCGGCCTTCGCCATCAACCGCATCATGGCCTTCATCGAGAAGCGCGTCCGGGTGCCGGGCTTCGTGGCCAACGTCGGCGCGGGCGGGCACTGACATGCTGGACTTTTCCTTCTTCACCTGGGACGTCTTCAAGGGCTACGTCCTCAGCGGGCTGTACTTCAGCTTCATCCTGACGATCGTGGCCACGGCCGGCGGCATCTTCTTCGGCACCATCCTGGCGATGATGCGGCTGTCGGGCATCAAGGCGCTGGAAATCCCGGCCACCATCTACGTCAACGGCATGCGCTCCATCCCGCTGCTGATGGTGCTGCTGTGGTTCTTCCTGCTGGTGCCCTTCATCATCGGCCGGCCGATCGGCGCCGAACTGACGGCGGTGATCACCTTCATCGCCTTCGAGGCGGCGTACTTCTCGGAGATCATGCGGGCGGGCATCCAGTCCATCCCGCGCGGCCAGGTGTTCGCGGGGCAGGCCATGGGCATGACCTACGGCCAGAACATGAAGCTGGTGATCCTGCCGCAGGCCTTCCGCAACATGCTGCCGATCCTGCTGACGCAGACCATCATCCTGTTCCAGGACACGTCGCTGGTCTACATCATCACGGCGCACGACCTGCTGCACGGCTTCACCGTGGCCGGCAGCAACCTGAGCCGCACGCGCGAGTCGTACATCCTCGCCGCGGTCCTGTATTTCGTGATCTGCTTCTCGCTCTCCGCGCTGGTCAAGCGCCTGAACAAGAAGATTGCAATTATTCGTTGAGGCCCGCCATGAGCGACAAACCGATGATCGAGATCCGCAACGTGTCCAAGTGGTATGGGCCGGTGCAGGTGCTGACCGACTGCAACGTCGTGATCAACAAGGGCGACGTGGTCGTCGTCTGCGGGCCGTCCGGCTCGGGCAAGTCGACGCTGATCAAGACCGTGAACGCGCTGGAGCCCATCCAGAGGGGCGACATCTTCGTCGACGGCATCCAGGTCAACGCCAAGGAGACCAACCTGCCCAAGCTGCGCAGCCGGGTCGGCATGGTGTTCCAGCACTTCGAGCTGTTCCCGCACCTGTCGGTCACCGAGAACCTGACCATCGCGCAGATCAAGGTGCTGGGCCGCAGCCAGGACGAAGCCCGGGCGCGCGGCCTGAAGATGCTGGAGCGCGTGGGCCTGACGGCGCACAAGGACAAGTATCCCGGGCAGCTGTCCGGCGGCCAGCAGCAGCGCGTGGCGATCGCCCGCGCGCTGTCGATGGACCCGATCGTGATGCTGTTCGACGAGCCCACCTCGGCGCTCGACCCCGAGATGGTGGGCGAAGTGCTGGACGTGATGGTGGGCCTGGCCAAGGAAGGCATGACCATGATGGTGGTCACGCACGAGATGGGCTTCGCCCGCAAGGTGGCCAACCGGGTGATCTTCATCGACGTCGGCGGCAGGATCCTGGAGGACTGCTCGAAGGAAGAGTTTTTCGGCAACGCCGAGGCGCGGCAGCCGCGCACCAAGGATTTCCTCAACAAGATCCTGTCGCACTGAAGGCCGGGAGCGGGAGCGGACAGCCGGACGCAAAAGTCGCAAAAGGAAAACAGCCAAGGTTCGCAAAAGGACTCCCATTTTTTCTGGATGTCCTTTTGCGACTTTTGCGCAACCTTTGCGACTTTTGCGTCCGGCTGTCCGTATTCAAGCGGTGGGACAATGACGTGATGTCCCAGACCCTCACCATCACCCGCCCCGACGACTGGCACCTGCACGTGCGGGACGGCGCGGCCATGGCCTCCGTGGTGCCGCATTCGGCGGCGCAGTTCGGCCGCGCGCTGATCATGCCCAACCTGCGGCCGCCGGTGACCACCGCGGCGCTGGCCGCCGCCTACCGCGAGCGCATCCTGGCGGCCGCGCCGCAAGGCGTGGACTTCGAGCCGCTGATGTCGCTGTACCTCACCGACAACCTGCCGCCCGAGGAGATCCTGCTGGCGCGCCGCGCCGGCGTGGTCGCGGCCAAGCTCTACCCGGCCGGCGCCACCACCAACAGCGACGCCGGCGTGACGGACCTGCGCAAGATCCACCGGACGCTGGAGGCGATGCAGCGCAGCGGCATGCTGCTGCTGGTGCACGGCGAGGTGACCGATCCCGACGTCGACATCTTCGACCGCGAAGCCGTGTTCCTGGAAACGAAGCTGAAGCCGCTGCGCAAGGACTTCCCCGAACTCAAGATCGTGGTGGAGCACATGACCACGAAGGAGGCGGTGCAGTACGTGCGGGACAGCGACCGCTTCACCGCCGCCACGATCACCGCGCACCACCTGCTGTACAACCGCAACGCCATCTTCACCGGCGGCATCCGCCCCCACTACTACTGCCTGCCCGTGCTCAAGCGCGAAGTGCACCGCCAGGCGCTGGTGGAAGCCGCCACCAGCGGCGACCCGCGCTTCTTCCTGGGCACCGACAGCGCGCCGCATCCGGCGGTGCTGAAGGAGCACGCCCTCGGCTGTGCCGGCTGCTACACGGCGCTGACGGCGATGGAGCTCTATGCCGAAGCCTTCGACAACGCCGGCGCGCTGGACAAGCTGGAGGGTTTCGCCAGCTTCCATGGCGCCGACTTCTACGGCCTGCCGCGCAATGCGGGCACGCTGACGCTGCGCAGGGAGAGCTGGCAGGTGCCCGACAAGGTCCCGTTCGGCGAGGCCGAACTCAAGCCGCTGCGCGGCGGCGAGACCCTGCAATGGAAGGTGGCTGCATGACCGGCAAACCCCGCGTGGCGCTCCTGATCGACGCCGACAATTCCCCGGCGAGCAAGATCCCGCCCGATGCAGCAGTTCGACTACAGCAAGGGCAAGAACGCGAGCGACATGGCGATGATCATCGACGCGCTCGACCTGCTGTACACCGACCGGCCCGATGCCTTCGGCATCGTCTCGTCCGATTCCGACTTCACGCCGATGGTGATGCACCTGCGCGCCAAGGGCGCCGCCGTCTACGGGTTCGGTTCGCGCAAGACCCCCGAGCCTTTCGTCAATGCCTGCTCGCGCTTCCTGTTCCTCGACGAGCTGACGACGCAGGGGGAAGCCGACCAGGACGCGCCCGGGCGCACCCAGCGCCTGCGCCGCACCGGCGCCGAGCTGCGGCAGGACAAGAAGCTGGTGACGCTGCTGCGCAATGCCGTGCAGGCGGCCGAGGACGACGAGGGCTGGGCCCGCGTCAACGAGGTGCGCCAGCAGATCGGCAACCAGGCCTCGTTCGACCAGCGCAACTACGGCTACTCCACGCTGACCAAGCTGCTGGCCGCCACCGACCTGTTCGAGCTGATCGACGAGGGGACCTCGCACGTGTCGGTGCGCGAGAAACCGGTGCGGCGCGGGAAGGCCTGACCGTTGCCGGCGCCGGACTGGACGCAGCCCTGGTACGCGCCCTGGCGTGCCGCCGGCGAGCCGCCGGCCGCGGCGATCGCCGCCGGCGCCGCGCCGCACGAGGCGCTGGACGCCGCCGCCGCCCCGGTGCGCTTCGTGCCGCAGGAGGCGCTGCCCGCCGGCACGCCGTACGAGCAGTTCATCTTCGACACCCGCCAGTGCCCGGTGCGGCCGGGTCTGCACGACTTCTTCAACGCGCTGGTGTGGCGGGAGTTCCCGCGCAGCAAGGCCGCCCTCAACCGCCTGCAGGCGAAGGAGATCGCCCGGCTCGGCATCCGCGCACGGCGCGGACCGGTGCGCGACGCCATCACCGTGTTCGACGAGAACGGCGCGCTGCTGCAGGCGCCGGCGCCGATCTGGCGGGCGCTGGAGCAGCGCGCGTGGCGCGAACTGTTTGTGGAACTGCGGCCGCTGTGGCGCCAGGCGCGCCTGCTGGTCTTCGGCCACGCCCTGCTGGAGCAGCTGGCCGAGCCGCGAAAGGGCCTGACCGCCCACGTCTGGCGAGCCGATGCCGCTATGGATTCCATAGCGCAGGCCGATGCCTGGCTGGCGGCGCGCTGCACCGCGGAGGTGCTGGCCACCAAGCCTTTCACGCCGCTGCCGGTGCTGGGCGTCCCCGGCTGGTGGCCCGGAAACGAGAACTTTTCCTTTTATGATGACTCCCTCGTATTCCGGCCGCGCAAGACGACAGAACCCACGACAACGACAACGTCCGCCGGCTCCTCACCCCCTTGATTTCCGTCGCGCCCCACCTCATCTGCGCGCGGGGGTGAATCCCTAACGCCCTTTCGGAGTTTCCAAAGCAATGAAACGCATCTTCCTGTTCGTCCTGACCAACCTGGCCGTGGTGGTGGTGCTGGGCGTCGTCGCCAGCCTGCTCGGGGTCAACCGGTACCTCACGGCGAACGGCCTCAACCTGGGCATGCTGCTCGGCTTCGCGGCCATCATGGGCTTCGGCGGCGCGATCATCTCGCTGCTGATCTCCAAGCCGGTCGCCAAGTGGAGCTCCGGCGTCCAGGTGATCACCGGCACCGAGGGCGCCGACGAAGCCTGGATCGTCAACACCGTGCGCAAGTTCGCCGACCAGGCCGGCATCGGCATGCCCGAGGTCGGCGTGTTCGAGGGCGAACCCAACGCCTTCGCCACCGGCGCCTTCAAGAACAACGCGCTCGTCGCGGTGTCCACCGGCCTGCTGCAGGGCATGACGCGCGAGGAAGTCGAGGCCGTGATCGGCCACGAGGTGGCGCACATCGCCAACGGCGACATGGTCACCATGACGCTGATCCAGGGCGTGATGAACACCTTCGTGGTGTTCCTGTCGCGGGTGGTCGGCTACCTGGTCGACAGCTTCCTGAGCCGCGGCGAGCAGCGCTCCGGCCCCGGCATCGGCTACTACGTGACGACCATCGTGCTGGACATCCTGCTCGGTTTCGTCGCCGCCATCATCGTGGCCTGGTTCTCGCGCCAGCGCGAGTTCCGCGCCGACCGCGGCGCCGCGCAGCTGATGGGCCGCAAGCAGCCGATGATCGCCGCGCTGGCCCGCCTGGGCGGCATGGTGCCCGGCGAGCTGCCCAAGGGCCTGCAGACCGCCGGCATCACCTCCGGCGTCGGCAAGCTGTTCTCGACGCACCCGCCGATCGAGGAGCGCATCGCCGCGCTGCAGAACGCGCAGTAAGCGTTCTTCCCGTGCCAGGGGCCGCCTTCGGGCGGCCTTTTTCATTGGGGCAGAGCCGCCGGGCTAGCGATCGTCTGCAGGCGGTGATGCGCTCGAGAAGCCTACCGTGAGCACGGCCCTCACCTGCTCGTCGGTTTCCAGGATGGGATACGCCATCACCGAGTAACTGCGATCCCCGTCCGAGCGCCTGACGGTGATCACGCGGCTGTCAGGCCTTTGCTGGGCGAGCACCTGGCGTTTCAGCGCCATGAGCGGCTCGGCCTCGGGCCCGGAGATCAACTCGTCGTCCCGCCGGCCGATGACCTCGGCCGCGTCGAAATCCGGGTGCGGGTTCTCGATCCACACGTAGCGGAGATCGGCGTCGGTCTCGGCCACGATCAGGTGCAACGCCTTCATCGTACGCCGGAGGCTGTCGACCTCCCGGCGGTGGATTTCCGTGTGCATGGTGCGAGAAGTTTAAGACGGGTAGCGCGCGTCAAGCCAGCGCATCGATCCGGGAGTTTCGGATTGCGGGATAATCCACCCGTGAAGCAACCCAGGCCGTCGCTGGTGCAATCGCCGAAAGGCCGCACTGGAGGAACGTCCGGACTGCACAGGGCAGCGTAGCAGGTAACACCTGTCCACCGCGAGGTGAGGATCAGAGCAACAGAGACGAGTCCTGCGGGTCGCGCAAGCGGTTTGTGGGGGTGAAACGGGCAATCTCTACGCGCAGCAATACCAAATAGGCCAGCGTCGATGTGGTCCCGCGGAGCTGGCGGGTAGGTAGCACCGAGCCGGTGGGGCGACCCCCGGCCCAGAAGAATGACGGTCACGCGTGGGAAACCACGCGCACAAAATCCGGCGTATCGGGGCGCTTCACATTAATCTCGCCGGGGTGCGCATGCGCGCAACCCGGCCTACGGGCGCCGCGGTGACCGCGTAGGTCGGGTTGCGGCGAAGCCGCACCCCGACATCACCCCACCAGCTGCAGCGCCTCGATCCGCTGCACGTGTGCCAGCAGCGAGCGCTTGGCCACCGGCCACATGCGCGGCGGCACGTCGGCGTAGGCGAGCTCCACCCAGTCCTCCAGCGTCCCCGTCGGCCGCTCGCGCATGGCGGCGACGATGCGCGCCTCGCGGTGCAGGCGGTGCGCCTTCAGCTTCCCGATCGCCTGCTTGGCGAACCCCAGCACGTGGCCGTGCGCCGGCAGGATGTATTCGATGCCGTGTTCGTCACAGGCCTCGGCCAGCCGGTCCAGCGAGTCGAGGTACGCCGTCATGTCGCCATCCGGCGGGTCCACCACCGTGGTGCTGCCGTTGAGGATGTGGTCGCCCGAGAACAGCAGGCCGTCCTCCAGCAGCACCAGGCACACGTGGTTGGCCGCATGGCCGGGCGTGTGCAGCACCTTCAGCGTGTGCGTCACGCCGCCGCCCGACAGCACCAGCGGCTCGCCCTCGCCCAGCACGCGGTCGGGCGTGAACTCGCTCGCGGGGCGTGCCGTCGGCGCCGAGGGCAGCCCCAGGATCGGCGGCTTGTGCCGGCACAGCGCCTGCAGCGGCCGCGCGCCGGGCGAATGGTCGGCGTGCGAGTGGGTGCAGACGATCAGGCGGATGTCGCCGTTGGTGGCCCGCCAGAGCCGCTGCTGGTGCTCCGGATCGTTCGGCCCCGGGTCGATGACGATGTAGCCGGTGTCCGGGTCGCCGACGATGTAGCCGTTGGTGCCGGGGCCGGTCATCACGCCGGGGTTCGGCGCGGTCAGGCGCTGCAGGTTCTTCAGCAGCGCCACCGGCTGGTCGGTGCGCCAGTCCAGGTGGTGCAGCATCTGGCCGTCGGGGCACACCAGCGCCAGCTCGCCGAACGCCGACTCGTGCTCCATGTAGCGCGCCTCGGCGCCCTGCACCAAGCCGGCGCGCGGGCAACTGGTCCACAGCGGCTGCTCCGACGCGCAGGCGGCCAGCACCGCGTCGACCGAGGCGAAAGGCTCCAGCCGCTCCAGCGTGCGGATGGTGGGGAAGATCATGAAGAACTGGCCGGACTTGTGGCGCGCCAGCGCGTCGGCGGGGCGCACCCACACCGGCTCGAACTGCTCCGCCTCGTCGGCGACGGGTGCCTGGCCTTCCGGCATGCGCGCCACCAGGAAGGGCACGTCGAAGCGGCGCGGCAGGTCGCGGTCGGTGATCCAGTGCGCCAGCAGGAAGACCTGGTCGGCGGCCAGCACCAGCTTGCGTTGCCGCACCTGCGCCGCGAACGGGGCCTTGCGGTCCATGGCGGTGACCTCCCGCGCGTCCACCGGGCGGCCGTCGGCCTGCCGCGCCAGCAGCACGCCGAGCTCCTCGAAGCTTTCGCGGATGGCGGCGATGGCCTGCGTGAGCCGCAGGTCGGACTGCGTCGGCCGGCGCGCGGCCAGGGCGTGGGCCTCGGTGTCCGCGGCGTCGATGCCGCCGCCGGGGAAGACGTAGGCGCCGGGGGCGAAGCTGGCGGTGGCCGAGCGGCGCGTCATCAGCACCTCCATCCCGCCGGCGCCGTCGCGCAGCAGCAGGACGGTGGCTGCCGGCCGGGGCACTGCGGGTTCTCGCTGAGGATGCAGAAGCTGGCTGGCTCGTACCATGCCGGGCATTACATCATGGAGACACGATGAAAACCCGTCGAACCCTGCTGGCCGCGATGGCCCTGGTCCCGTGTCTCGCGCTCCCGGCGCTGGCCCAGGTCGGCGACTGGCCAAAGCGCCAGCCGGTCAAGCTGGTGTCGGTGTTCCCGCCGGGGGGCTCGGTCGACCAGGTGGCGCGCATCCTGGCGGCGCAGCTCACCGTCCAGCTGGGGCAGAACGTCATCGTGGAAAACCGGGTCGGCGCCTCGGGCTCGATCGGCACGGGCTCGGTGGCCAACGGGCCGGGGGACGGCTACACGTATGCCGTGGTCTTCGACACCCACGGCGTCAATCCCAGCCTGATCCCCAACCTGCCGTTCGACACGCGCAAGGACCTCGCGCCCGTCATCCTGCTGGGCACCGCGCCGATGGTGCTGGCCACGCCCATGGGGTCCGACTACAAGACCTTCGGCGACGTGGTGGCGGCGGCGAAGGCGAAGAAGAACGTGAGCTTCGGCAGCGTCGGCAGCGGCAGCCTGGGCCACCTGGCGATGGCGTTGCTGGGCAAGAGCGGCGCTCTGGAGTGGACGCACGTGCCGTACAAGGGCGGCGGGCCGCTGATGCAGGACGCGGTGGCGGGCCACGTGCCGCTGTCCATCGCATCGATCGTGGTGACCAAGCCGCACATCGACAGCAAGCGGCTGCGGCCCCTGGCCGTGACCACCAGCAAGCGATCGCCCGACCTGCCCGACGTGCCCACGGTCGCCGAGAGCGGCTATGCCGGCTTCGACGCGCCGGCGTGGTGGGGCGTGCTGGCTTCCGCGAAGACGCCGCCGGAGATCGTCCGGCGCATGAACGAGGAGATCAACAAGGCGCTGAAGGTGCCCGAGCTCGCCGCCAAGCTGGCGGGGCAGGGCATGACCATCGTCGGCGGTCCGCCGGAGGCCGCCCGGAGCTTCATCGACCAGCAGATCGATACGTGGGCGGTGGTGGTGAGGGAGAACGGGATCAAGGCGGATTGACCCAGTCACCCCCGCGAAGGCGGGGGCCCAGGGCTCCCGCATCCAGGAAGCCCTGGATCCCCGCCTTCGCGGGGATGACGATTCATTCCGGCGACACCCCCAGCGCCACCAGGAACCGCGCGACCATGTTGTAGGTGGCGATCGCCGCGGTGATCTCCACCAGCTCCGTGGTGCCGAAACGCTCCTGCAACTGCGCGAACAGGGCGTCGTCCACCTTCACGTGGCGCGTCATCTGGTCGGCATACAGCGCCACCAGCGCCTCGTCGCCCGACAGGCCCACCGGCCCGCGGCCGTCGGTGGCCTGCGCGAACTCCCGCAGCGCATCCAGCGACGCCTGCGTGCCGCCGGCGGCCAGGTAGTCGGGCGCATGGTGGTGGTACTCGTAGTGCGCACCCGTGATCAGGGCGACCGTGCAGATGCCCAACTCGCGCAGCTTGCGGCTGGCGCCCAGGCCGGTGCGCACGTTCTTCAGGTAGGTGTTCCAGCCGCGGGCCAGCGGCTCGCTCCACAGCAGGGCGCGGTCCAGGTTGAGCAGTTCGCCGCCGCGGCGCTCCAGGATGGCCTGCACCAGGTCGTGCGGCTGGGGCTTGCGTTCGGGGGTCCAGTCGGGGATGCGCATGGGGGTTCCAGGATCGAAAAGCCGCAGCATAAGCTTATGGTGGCGCGGCGCCACGGCGCTTGCCACAATGGGGCATCCCGTCGTCAACGGAGTCCCTGCCGTGATCCTCACCTCGTCCGCCCGCCGCATCCTCGCCACCGCTGCCGCCGCCTTCTGCCTGGCGCCCCTCGCGCAAGCGCAGGGCTCAGCCGCCGACTGGCCGCAGCAGCCCGTCACCTTCATCATGACCTTCCCGGCCGGCTCCGGCGTGGACGTGGTCGCGCGCACCCTCCAGGAGCCGCTGGGCAGGGTGCTGGGACAGCCGATCGTCGTCGACTACAAGGTGGGCGCGGCCGGCAACGTGGCGCTCGAGTACGTCTCGCGGGCCAAGCCCGACGGCTATACGCTGGTGTTCGGCACCGCCGCCACCCACGGCAGCAACGCCGCCCTCTACAAGAAGCTGCCGTTCGACGTCGAGGCCGACTTCGTGCCGGTGACGCCCATCCTCGACGTCTCCAACGTGCTCACGATCAACCCCGACGTGATGAACGTCAGGACGCTCAAGGAATTCGTCGACCTGGTGCGGGCCAACCCGGGCAAGTACAACTATGCCTCCACCGGCAATGGCACGGGCACGCACATGGCGTTCGCCGAGCTGAATTCACGCCTGGGGCTGAACATGGTGCACGTGCCGTACAAGGGCGGACCCGAGGCGATGCAGGCCATCCTGAAGGGCGAGACCTGCTGCATCATGAACCAGGTGCAGACCGTGCTGACGCAGTACAAGGCGGGCAAGGTGCGGCTGCTCGGCGTGACCACGGCCAAGCGCGTCGCCGCCGTGCAGGAAGTGCCGGCCATCGGCGAGAGCGGCATCCCGGGCACCCAGGGCTTCGACAGCTCGACCTGGTTCGCGCTGTTCGCGCCGAAGGGCACCGATGCCGCCGTCGTCGCGAAGATGAACGCCGCGGTGCGCCAGGTGCTGCAGATGCCGGAGGTCCGCACGAAGCTCGAGCAGGCCGGCAACACCATCCGCCTGGAGACGCCGGAACAGTTCCGCGCCACCGTCCGTGCCAACCGGCAGAAGTGGGCGGAGGTGGTGAAGGCGGCGAATATCTCGATCGAGTGACTGCGGGCCGTCGCGGTTCGCCTGCAGGCTCACCACGACCTACGTGGACGACGTCCATCCTTTCCGTAGGTTGTGGTGAGCGCGCAGCCGAACCGCAACACCGCGGTGGTGTTTACCGCTCCCCCGGCGGCACATACCACTTCGTCGGCAGCAGCTCCGGTTCTTCCAGCGCCTGCAGGCGCTCCCAATGCGTGTCGGCATCCGCGACGAAGAGGTCGCGGGCGATGGACTGCGCCAGGCGGCCGGCGCCGATGGCCAGGCCGGGGATGTCGCCGGCCAGCGCGCCATGGCTCATGGTGCTGCCCCAGTTGAACAGGTGCATCCGCGCCAGCGCCTGCCGGTGCGCGGCATCCGTCGAGAGCAATTCGAAGCCTTCGCCCAGGTAGGGGAAGCGGGCGGCTTCGGGATTGCGCGCCGCCTCGCCAGCGTCGACGTGATGAGCCCAGGTGTCCACGTACGGCAGGTAGCGCGCCAGTTCCGGCCGGTCCAGCAGGTCGACGTCGAAGCCGGTGCCGAAGATCACGGCATCGAAGCGCTCCTCGCCCTGCGGCGTGGCGACCACCACCGCGTCCGCCTGCGGCCGCACGTCCTTCCATGGCGTGCCCAGGCGCAGCGTGAAGCCGGAGTGCGCATCGCAACGCCGCACCGTCTCCCACGGCGGCGGCACCTGCTCGTCGAAGATGTAGGTGTAGAAGCGCCAGCGCCGCGCATCGTCCAGCGACGCGAAGCCGCGGAAGAAGCCGGCGAACGAGGTCCACTTGCTCTTGTTCACCTGCGGCAGGAAGGCGCGCCGCGCGAACAGGTCCACGGTGGCGCCGGCTTCCAGCGCGCACGCCGCGTTGTCGAAAGCCGATGCGCCCGCGCCCAGCACGCCCACGCGCTTGCCGCGCAAGGCCTCGAAGTCGATGGCGTCGGCGGAGTGGAAGACGCGTGCGGCGGCCAGCGGATCGTCCCGCCGCAGCGACCGGAACTCCGGCCAGCGCGGCGCGCCGCTGCCTTCGCGGCCGAGCGCCAGCACCAGCTTGCGCGTCCAGACGGTTTCCGCACCGACGGCCGAGGACAGGTGGACACGCAGCAGCCCGTCCTGGTCTTCCACCGACTGGAGCGCCACGCCGTTCTCCACCCGCAGCCCCACGGTCTCGCGCACCCACAGCAGGTAATCGCGCCAGTCGAGGCGGCCGATCTTGTGCAGCGCGTTCCAGCCGGCGACGCCATGCTGCGCCTCGTACCAGGCGCGGAAGGTCAGCGACGGCACGCCCAGGTCGGGTCCCGTCAGGTGCTTGGGGCTGCGCAGCGTGAGCATGCGCGCGTACGTGCCCCAGGGGCCTTCGTCGCCGCGCGCGGCGCGATCGATGACGCGCAGGTTGGCGACGCCCTCGCGCAGAAGGGCATAGGCCGCGGTCTGGCCGCACATGCCGCCGCCCGCCACCAGCACGTCCAGCACGCCGGCGCCGTCCGGGCCGGTGGCGGGCGGAACCCAGTTGGGGGGCGGGAAGTTCAGCCGCGCCAGGTCGGCGCGCGCCTGCTGCGCCAGCCGGGCCAGCGCGTCCGGGTCGCGCGGGCTGGCAAGGGCCTGCGGCGGCACCGGGGGCAATGCGTGGGATTCGGGAGTCACGGGCATATCATCCGCGGATGACGATTCAACTGGACTGCTATTACAGCCTGTCATCGCCGTGGGCCTATTTTGCCGGGCCGCAGTTGCAGGACATCGTGCGCCGGCATCGCGTGCGGCTGGTGCTCAAGCCGTACGACTTCCAGGCCGTCGTCCTGAAGACCGGCGGCGTGCCGATCCGCACCCGCCCGGCGCCACGCCGCAGCTACCACGCCGAGGAGCTGGCGCGCTGGCGCGACTACCTGGGCATGCCGCTGACGCTGGAGCCCAGGTACTACCCGCAGGCCACGCCCGCGGATCCCGAATGGAACAAATACGCCGGCTGGATGGTGATCGCGGCCCAGCAGCAGGGACTGGACGCGTTCGTGCTCTCGCATGCGCTGCTGCGCGCGCTGTGGGCCGAGGAGCGCGACACCTCGCAGCCGGACGTGCGCATCGCCGTGGCCGACGAGAACGGCTACGACGGCCGCGCCCTGCACGCGCTGGAGCAGTCGCGCCAGGTGCAGGTGCAGTACCGCGCCTTCAGCGAGGAGGCCGAGCGCCTGGGCGTGTTCGGCGCGCCCACCTTCGTCATTCCCGGCCAGCCGGATCGCTGGTGGGGCCAGGACCGCCTGTTCTTCGTGGACCGCGCCCTGGACCGCTTGCGGCAAACCCAGCCCCAGCGCGGATAATCCGCGCATGCGCATCCGCTTCACCAAGATGCAGGGCGCGGGCAACGACTTCGTGGTGCTCGACGAAACGCGCGGGCGCCTGAACCTCACGTCCGCGCAATACCGGCAACTGGCCGACCGCCACTTCGGTGTCGGCGCCGACCAGGTGCTGTCCGTGCGGCCATCGCCCGGCCCCGGCATCGACTTCGAGTACGTCATCCACAACAGCGACGGCGGCGAGGTCGAGCAGTGCGGCAACGGCGCGCGCTGCTTCGCCCGCTACGTGGCCGACAAGGGGCTGGCGCGCGGCGACAGCATCCGCGTGCAGACGCTGTCCGGGGTGATCGAGCCGCGCCTCAACCCGGACGGCCGCGTCACCGTCGACATGGGCGCGCCCATCTTCGACCCGCCCGCCGTGCCCTTCGTGGCCGCCGGGCTGAGCCCGCACAAGGACGGCGGCTGGGAGAAGTGGCACCTGGCCCTCGGCACCTATGCCGAGTCGCCCATCATCGCCGTCTGCGTGCTCTCCATGGGCAACCCGCACGCGGTGCAGGAAGTGCTGGACGTCGACCGGGCGCCGGTCGCCACGCAGGGCCCGCTGATCGAGCACCACGCGCGCTTCCCCAAGCGCGTCAACGCCGGCTTCATGCAGGTGCAGGAGCGCGGCCGCATCAAGCTGCGGGTGTGGGAGCGCGGCGCCGGCGAAACGCTCGCCTGCGGCACCGGCGCCTGCGCCGCGGTCGTGGCGGGCGTCCGCCTCGGCCGCCTCGGCCCCCGCGTCGACGTCGAAACGCGCGGCGGGCTGCTCACCATCGAATGGGCCGGCGGCAATGCGCCGGTGTACATGACAGGCCCGGCCACCACGGTGTTCGAGGGCGAAATAGAACTGCAGGATCCATGAGCAACGACCACATGAACCCCATCACCGAAGACGACATCGCCAACTACCTGGCCAACAGCCCGGGCTTCTTCGAGCGGCATGCCGAGCTGCTGGCGTCGGTGATGCTCACCAGCCCGCACGGCAACCGCGCGGTCAGCCTGCAGGAGCGGCAGGCCGAGATGCTGCGCGAGAAGATCAAGGCGCTGGAGCACCGCATCATGGACATGGTGCGGCACGGCAACGAGAACATGGTGATCTCCGATCGCGTGCACCGCTGGGCCAAGTCGCTGCTGCTGGTGCAGTCCTCCCGCGCGCTGCCCGCCACGCTGGTCTCGGAGCTGCAAAGCCAGTTCATGGTGCCGCAGGTGGCGCTGAAGGTCTGGGACGTCGACACCCGTTATGCGCAGGACCCGTACGCGCAAGGCGTCAGCGAGGACGCCAAGACCTTCGCCTCGTCGCTGACGCAGCCCTACTGCGGCGTGCATTCCGGCATCGAGGCGGTGCGCTGGCTCGACGAGCCGAACGCCGCAATGTCCATCGCGCTGATCCCGCTGCGCCCCGGCGCCATGAACGGCGCCGGACCCGCCTTCGGCATGCTGGTGCTGGCGTCGCCGGACCCGCAGCGCTTCCAGTCGGGGCTGGCCACCGACTTCCTCGAGCGCATCGCCGAACTCGCGGCGGCCGCGCTGTCCCGCCTGCGCCCGCGCTGACCATGAGCGACGACAGCGGGCTGGTCGAGCGCTACCTCGAGCACGTCCGCGTCGAGAAGCGGCTGGCGCACCGCACGGTGGAGCTCTACGCGCTGGACCTGCAGAAGCTGGCGGAGCAAGCCGCGAAAGCCGGCGTGCCGCTGTTGCAGGTGCAGAACGCGCACATCCGGCGCTGGGTGGCGCAGATGCATGGGGCCGGCCGCAGCGGCCGCGGCATCGCCTTGATCCTCTCCGGCTGGCGCGGTTTCTACACCTGGCTCGGTCGCGAAGCCCTGGTCAAGAGCAACCCGGTGCAGGACGTGCGCGCTCCCAAGGCGGCCAAGCCCTTGCCCAAGGCGCTGAGCGTCGACGAGGCCGTGCAGTTCGCGGACTTCAGCGCGGACGAAGCCGACCCGTGGCTGGAGGCGCGCGATGCGGCCATCGTCGAACTGCTCTATGGCTGCGGCCTGCGCGTGGGGGAACTGGTGGGTCTCGACGTGCAGGCCAGCGGCACGGCCAAGGGCTGGATCGACGCGCAGGCCGGCGAGGCCCACGTGCTGGGCAAGGGCAGCAAGCGCCGCAGCGTGCCGGTGGGCGGCAAGGCGCTGCATGCGCTGCGGGCCTGGCTGGCCGCAAGGTCCGCGGGTTCGCACGCGCAGGAGAACGCGCTGTTCCTCGGCCGGCATGGCACGCGCCTGAGCGCGCAGGCGATCTGGCAGCGGCTGAAGCAGCGCAGCCTGCGCGCCGGCCTGGCGACGCCGGTGCATCCGCACATGCTGCGCCACTCCTTCGCCAGCCACGTGCTGCAGTCCAGCGGCGACCTGCGGGCGGTGCAGGAGTTGCTGGGCCACGCCAACATCGGCACCACGCAGGTGTACACGCGCCTGGATTTCCAGCATCTCGCGAAAGCCTACGACGCCGCGCATCCGCGCGCGAAGCGCAAGCCTTGAGAAGAAACTCCCAATAACCGGACGCAAAAGGCGCAAAGGTTACGCAAAAGACGCAAAAGAGAACCAGAAGGTCTTTTGAGTTCTTTTGCGACCTTTGCGTAACCTTTGCGTCCTTTGCGTCCGGCTGTTTTGATTTGATCCATGCGTGCATCCGACGCTAACGCGACAGGGCCGCCGGCCGCGACAGCACCGGCGGGCGCGAGAGCATGAACACCGCGCGGCGGCTGTCGGCGGGGGCGGTGGCCAGCAGCATCTCCAGCCGGCCCACCAGCTGCGCCGGATCGGTGCCATCCATGGGGATCAGCGCCTGCGCCACCCGCACGTGCGGCACCCACTCCATCGGGCGGCTCGGGAAGGGCATGAGGCAGCGCGCCACCACGCGCGGCCCCGCCTCGGCGACCTCGTTCGCCCGCAGCGGCCCTTCCATCAGGATGCCGAAGCGGTGGTCGGACAGCCGCGCCACGGTGTCGATCTCGCGGGCCACCGACAGCAGGCGGCCGGCCACGCGCAGGGTGATCTCGTGGGCGGCGTCGTTGCCGAACTGCCGCCGCAGCGGCTCGATGTTGGCGATGTCCACCAGCAGCATCGCGCTGCGCACCTTGGAGCGCTGCGAGCGCGTGATCAGGCGCACCAGCCGCTCGTGGAACACCGCGGCATTGATCAGGCCGGTAGCCGGATCGAAGCGGTCCAGGCCCTGGATGCGGCGGACGTGCTCGCGCCGGTGCTGGCTGCGCAGCGCGAGCACGATCAGCATCACCGGCAGCTCGATGGCGATGGCGATCTGCATGCCGTGGATGGTCCAGAAGCTGACCGGGATGAGGCCCGCGGCGCGGGCGACGGGCGCGAAAGCGCCGACCGCGACGGGCAGGGTGCCCAGCAGCAGCCAGGGCGCATAGCGGTCGCCGCGCAACGCGGCCCAGGCGGCCACGCCCAACCCGGCGGCCGTGGCCGTGATGACATAGGCGACCAGCAGGTGCAGCCGCTCCTGCGCCTCGGGCGAGAACATCATGGCGACGGCGATCGGCGCGGATGCCGCCGCCAGCGCCAGCAGCAGCCAGTACAGCACGCGCGAGCGGTCGCGCAGCGACACCACCTCGGCGAAGAACAGCTGCAGCGAGGAGACGGCGAACAGCGGCATCACGTGCGCCGCCATCCCGTTCCACCAGGCCCACTCGGGCCACAGGTGCGCGCCGCCCAGGCCGGTCATGGCGGCCTGCGTCGCCCCCATCAGCACCACCGACAGCGCATAGAGCGAATAGGCGCGGTCGCGCAGGGTGACGGCGCCGACGACGGCCAGCAGCACGGCCAGCGCCACGAGCCCGAAGTACATGCCCAGCGCCAGCGACACGCGCTGCTCGCTGCGGCCCAGGTAGCCTTCGCTGACGAAGCGCAGCGGCACCCCGAAGGCGGCGCCGTTTTCCACGCGCAGCAGGTGCAGGTGCGGTTCCCCGGGCGAGACGTTCAGCGGCAGCAGCGGATGGCGATGCGGCACCGGCCAGGAGGCCACCGGCAAGGCGTCACCCGCGGAGCGTGCCTGCCAGCGGCCGCCGGCATCGCGCGAGTACAGCGTCACCTTGTCGACGCCCGAGTACGGCACCTCGAGGTACCAGCGTTCGCTGGCCGGGGCCGGCGGCACCGTGAAGCGGATCCACAGCGACTGCGTGCGGTTCAGCGGGTAGATCCGGTCGCCGGAGGTGGGCTCCCAGTGCAGGTCGTCGACGCGGGCGGCGTCGTCCACCTCCAGGCTGCCGCCGTCGTCGAGCCACGCCTGCCCGGCGTCGTCCAGCAGGATCGGCTGGCTGCCGCCGAAGTCCAGCGGGGCCCGCGCGAAGGCAGGCCCGGCCAGCAGTGTGGCCAGGAGCAGGAACACAGCCACGCCCCACCGCGAAACGCGGGCGAACGGACACATGGCCACTTCTCCTTGACTGCTGAACTGCCGCCATTCTTGCGGAACCGCCGAGCGCCGACAATAGGGAGATGAAATCGATACGACTGCGGGAGGGCCGGGAGCGCTCCCTCCTGCGCAGGCATCCCTGGATCTTCGATTCCGCCGTGGCGCGCGGCGGCGCCGATGCCGGCGAGACCGTGCGGGTGGAGGCGCACGACGGCCGTTTCCTGGCCTGGGCGGCGTTCAGCCCGGCCTCGCGCATGCGGGCGCGCGCCTGGAGTTTCGAGGAGGCCGACCGCATCGAGCCCGCCTTCTTCCGGCAGCGGCTGGCGGCTGCGGTGGCCCTGCGGGCGCGGCTGCAGGTGCCCAGCGACGGCGTGCGGCTGGTGCACGGCGAGTCGGACGG
>JAJTCN010000074.1 GCA_021323335.1 Ramlibacter sp. | reverse complement strand
CCCCCATGGACTTCTTCAATGCACTCACGCTGGACCTGAAGATCCTGGTGGGGGTCATGGCGGGTTGCGCGCTTCTGGCGCTATTCAGCGGCAACCAGAAGACCGAGAAGCGGTCCATGATCGTCTTTGCAGTGCTCACCGCCGTCGGCGTTTACCGCTTCACGCACCTTCCGGGGAATGACCAAGCCGGCAGGAACGCCGCAACACCGTCCGTGCCTCACTCCGTGCCGGCGGCACCAAAGCACAAGCCACTCGAATCGACCTTCGCCAGGTAGCGGCCAAGGTCAGCGCGTCAGCGGCTCGCCCCGTTCTCGCCCGACAAACGGATGTCGATCTGCCGCTGCTACGCTCGTCGTGTCGATATGGGCGGATGGCTGCCCAACCTTTCAAAGGAGACCCACATGCGTTTCATGGTGATGGTGAAAGCGACGAAGGACAGCGAAGCCGGCGTCATGCCCACCCAGGAAGAGTTCGCCGAGATGGGTGCCTTCAACGAGCAACTGGTCAAGGCCGGCGTGATGGAGGCTGGCGAAGGCCTGCACCCCAGTTCCCGCGGCGCCCGGGTCGCGTTTTCGGGCAAGGAGCGGCGCGTGATCGACGGGCCGTTCACCGAAACCAAAGAGCTGGTGGCCGGCTTCTGGATCTGGAAGTGCGCTTCGCTGCAGGAGGCGATCGAGTGGGTGAAGAAGTGCCCCAACCCGATGCGCACGGATTCGGAGATCGAGATCCGGCAGATCTTCTCGGCCGAGGATTTCGGCGACGCGCTGACGCCGGAACTGCGCGAGCAGGAGGAGCGGCTTCGCAAGGAAGTGCAGTCGCGCTCGAGCTGATGCAACGCCGCGGCCGAGCCACCCCCGCCTGCAAGGTCGCGAGCGGATGTCCGACACGCAATGGCACGACTGTCGCCGGCGGCCCGGCCGGCTTGGGCCGCATGCTCATCCCTCCTGAAATGCACATCGCTGACGATTGAGGAGCATCCATGTTCGGCAAGAAAGAGCACGCGGAAATCAAGACCCTGGTCGCGCAGGGCACGCACATCGAAGGCGCCATGAAGTTCAGGGAGGGGCTGCGGGTGGACGGTGAGGTGCACGGCGCGATCGAAGCCGCTTCCGAAGGCAGCCTCATCGTCATCTCCGAAGGTGCGTTGGTCGACGGAGGCCTCGTCGCCGACCACGTGATCATCGCCGGGACGGTCAGGGGGCCGGTGCTGGCGCGGGAATCGCTGGAGTTGCAGCCCCAGGCCCGCGTCGAGGGCGACGTCCAGTACAAGGCACTGGAGATGCAGCAAGGGGCCACCATTTCGGGGCAGCTCAGGCCCATCGGGGCCGCCGCCACCGCGTCGGAGCGGGACAAGCCGTCGATCAGGCTCGCCGCCAAGAGCGCGTAAGGCCGAGGCGCTCCATGAAGATCCTTTTCGTTCTCACCTCCCACGGGTCGCTGGGCAATACCGGCAAGAAGACAGGCTTCTGGCTGGAAGAGTTCGCCGCCCCCTACTACGTCTTCAAGGATGCGGGCGCCGAAATCACCCTGGCTTCGCCGCTGGGCGGCCAACCTCCGCTCGATCCCAAGAGTGACGAGCCCGATGCGCAGACGGAGGACACCCGCAGGTTCCGCGCGGACAAGCAAGCCGTGCAAGCCCTTGCGGCCACGCTGAAGTTGTCGTCCGTGAACCCCCAGCACTTCGACGCGGTGTTCTATCCGGGCGGACATGGCCCGCTCTGGGACCTTGCCGAGAGCAGCGAATCCCGTGCGCTCATCGAATCGATGCTCGCCGCGGGCAAGCCCGTGGCGGCGGTGTGCCATGCGCCAGGGGTGCTGCGGCATGTCAAGGCAGCGGACGGCACGCCGATGGTCAAGGGAAAGCGCGTGACAGGCTTCACCAACAGCGAAGAAGCGGCGGTGGGGTTGACCCAGGTCGTGCCCTTCCTGGTGGAGGACATGCTGAAGGAGGCAGGGGCCACCTACAGCAAAGGCGCGGACTGGCAATCGCATGTGGTGACCGACGGGCTCCTCATCACCGGCCAGAACCCAGCCTCATCCGCGGCTGGCGCCAGGGCATTGCTGCAGGTCCTGGAGGAAAGCGCGGTGCGCGACGGCGAAGGCGGGCGCTGAGCCACGCCACTTCTCGCGCGCCCATGGCCGCCGACGGTGTTTCTCAGCCGTTCAGCAGCTCGTCGAGCGCGCTCTCATCCAGCGGCTTGACGAAGAATCGGTCGAAGCCCGCTGCCAGTGCGCGCTCGCGATCGACCTCTTGACCATAGCCGCTCACCGCCACCAGGCGTGACGCCCGGAGCGCAGGGGATTCGCGAAACATCCGTGCGAGGCGGATGCCGTCGATGTGCGGAAGGCCGATGTCCAGGAGGCACAGGTCGGGGCGTACTTCGTCCGCGCGCTGCAGGGCCCCGCGTGGATCGTGCAGCACGTGCACTTCATGGCCCATCGTCTCGATCAGCATGGCCAGGGTCTGCGCGGCGTCGACGTTGTCGTCGACCACCAGGACCTTGAGGCGCTGGCCTTCGCTCCTGTGCAACTGGCTCGGCGTGCCGAGCACTTCCGGTGGCGGCGCAATGCGCGGCAGGCAGACTTCGAAGCGGCTGCCCCGGCCCGGCCCTTCACTTTGGGCGGAGACCCGGCCGCCGTGCATGTCGATGAGGCTCCTGACCAGGGCGAGACCGATGCCGAGACCGCCTTGCGAGCGATCGAGCGTGCGCTCGGCTTGCGCGAACAGCTCGAAGGCGCCGGTCAGCATCTCGGGCGGCATGCCGACGCCGTCATCCTCCACCACCACCTTCACCAGCCCGTCATCGACGTCCATCGCCAGCGTGATGTGGCCGCGCTCCGGCGTGAACTTGGCGGCGTTGTGCAGCAGGTTGCCCACCACCTGCACCAGGCGGTTGTGGTCTCCCTCGACGAAAGCGTGCGAAGGAGACGACTGCACGATGACCCGATGCTGGCGCTGTTCGATCAGGGGCCGCGCCTGCTCCAGCGCTTCGGACACCGCGCGCTTGACGTCGACATTCTTCTTTTCCAGGCGCACCAGTCCGCGCGTCACCCGCGACACATCCAGCAGGTCGTCGACCAGCCCCGTCATGTGCTTCACCTGGCGGGAGATGATGTCGCAGGCCCGCAAGGTCTTCGCTTCATCTCCCCTCGCCAGCTTGAGGATGGATGCCGCGGCGCCGATGGGCGCCAGCGGGTTGCGAAGCTCGTGCGCAAGCATGGCCAGGAATTCGTCCTTGCGCTTGTCCGCCAGCCGCAGCGCGTCCTCGGCAGCCTTGCGGGCCGTGATGTCCACGACCACCGCGAGCACGGTGATGAGCTTGTCCTCGTCGGTCTCTCCGGGCAGCACGAGGCGGCTGACCGTGTTGTTCACCCAGAGGATGGATCCGTCCGGGCGGCGGTAGCGCTTCTCGATCTGGAAGGCCTCTCCCGTTTCGACGACTGCCTCGAAGAGGGCCTGGTTGGCCGGCAGGTCCTCCTCGTGCGTGATGTCCTGCATCCGCAACTGGAGCAGTTCCGCTGCCGGGCGCCCGACCATGCTGCAATAGCGCTGGTTGACGCGCAGGATGCGCCCGGCCAGGTCGACTTCGCACATGCCTGCGGCCGTCTGCTCGAAAGCGGCCATGAGATGCGCGTTGCTTTCCGCGAGCGCCTGCCGGTTCCGCCGGCGCTCCGTCACGTCGATATCGACGCCCCGCATCACGGCGGGCCGGCCATCCGGGCCGGCCTCGACCTCCGCGATCGAGGCGATCCAGCGCTCCTTGCCGTCGAAACCGACGACGCGGAACTCGATGTCGAACTCGCCGGCCTTCGACGTGATCTCCGCCATGAGCCGGGAGAGCCCTGCACGGTCCCTTTCGGGGACGCACTGCATCACCAGGTCCATGCTCGGCTCCCGGCTGAAAGGCTCCAGGCCGAGCAGCGGATAAATGCCGTCGGACCACTCCAGCCGGTTGCTGCGCATGTCCCATTCGAACGTGCCGAGCCTCGCGGCGGCTTGCGCTCGTCGCAGCCGCTCGTTCGCGGCTCGCAGGGCCTCCCCGGCCTCCTTGCGTTCGGTGATGTCGATGACCGAGCCGATGTAGCCGGCGTACTCGCCGTCCTCGCTGAACCGGGGCTCGGCGAAATCGATGACCCAACGATAAGCGCCGTCGTACCGACGCAGCCGATACTCCGCGTGGAAGCTCGCCTTGGCCGCGCTGGCCGCCAGGAACGTGGTCTTGGCAGCAAGGCGGTCTGCTTCATGCACGGCGTTCGTCCAGCCGATGCCCTCCCCTTCGCCAAGCGCCTGGCCGGTGAAGTCATACCACTTTTTATTTAAGGCGATGCAATGGCCGCTCGCATCGGTGATCCACATGATCACAGCCGTGTGGTTCGCGAGGGCGCGAAAGGCCGCGGCGGCGGTGTCGGAGGCAGGAGGTGTGTTCAACGCGGGGGAAGCTTCAGGCGAGGGGCTGGACGATCCTAGCAGCCAATGCGCGCCGACAACTACACTCCCCCGCATGCCCGCCATCGCCATCCGCCCTGCCACAGTCGAAGACGCCGAATTGATCCTCCGGTTCATCACGGAACTGGCGATCTACGAGAAGGCAGAGGACGAGGTGGTCGCCAGCGCGGACGACATCCGCAGGTCCATCTTCGACGCGGGTTCCGCCCGGGCCCTGATGTGCAGCGTCGACGGCGAGCCCGCCGGCTTCGCCGTCTACTTCTTCAATTACTCCACCTGGCAAGGCCGCAAGGGCCTCTACCTCGAAGACCTGTACGTCACGCCCGCCCTGCGCGGCGCCGGCGCCGGCAAGGCCTTGCTGAGGCACCTCGCCGGCATCGCCGTGGCCGAGGGCTGCGGGCGCTTCGAGTGGAGCGTGCTGGACTGGAACGAGCCGGCATTGAAGTTCTACGAGTCGATCGGCGCGTCGCCCATGCCCGAATGGGTGAAGCACCGGCTCGCCGGCAAAGCGCTCGAAGACTTCGCGCGCGGCTGAGCCACTCTGTCGCAGATGAACCAGCTTCGCGATGCCTGGCGGCGCCTGCGCGCCGCCGCACTCGACACTCCGGGTTTGCGCGTGATCCTGCTGGCCATCCGCAACTACGTGATGCACCAGAGCGCCAACCAGGCCGGCAGCCTGGCTTTCTCCTGGTTGCTGGCCATGTTTCCACTTCTCATCCTGGTGTCCGCGTCCGCAGGCTACTTCGGGCAGCCCGGCGAGGCGGCCGCGCTGGTGGACCGCGTGCTGGGCTACGCACCCCAGATGGTGCGCGACGCCATGCAGCCAGCCGTCAACCAGGTGTTTGCCCAGCGCAACCAGGCGCTGCTGGCCATCGGCGTGCTGGCGACGCTGTGGACGGCTTCGTCCGGCATGCAGGCCATCCGGTCCGCGCTGAACCGCGCGTACGGCGTCGAGCGAGGCCTTTCGTTCTGGAGGGCCCGCATCAAGGTGACGCTCTTCACCATCGTGGTCGGCGCGGGCGTGCTGACGGTCTTCAGCTCGGTCATCGTGTTGCCGTACGCATGGCAGCTGCTGCAAGCCAACGCGGACAGCCGCCAGCAGGCCCTGTGGCTCTTCGCGGGGGCACGCTACGGCCTGGCCTTCGTCGTGCTGGTGGTGTTGTACGCGCTGGTCTATGGGTGGCTGCCGGACGTGCGCCAGCGGCTCTACACCGTCCTGCCAGGGGCGCTGGTGGGTGCGGCGCTGTGGGTGGCGGCCGCCGCCACCTTGTCGTACACCTTGCACAGCGCCGCCAAGCTGGTGTTGCTCTACGGCAGCTTCGCTGGCGTGGTCGCCACGCTGGTGTTCCTGTACATCAGCGCCACGACATTGATCTTCGGGGCGGAGATCAATGGGGTGTTGCGGGAGAAGGGGCGCAGCGTCAGCGCATGGCGCGGGCTATGACGTAGCCCAGAGAGAACGCGGCGGCCAGGTACGTGAAGGGCTTGGCCGTCACGCGGCTGCGCACTTCAGCCACGGTGCTCTCCGCGAAAGCCCCCATGCTGGTGCGTTCTTTCGGAGCAAGGAGGAAGGTGTTGATGCGGTCACCGTCGGGCTCGCCGTCGAGAGGCGCAACGCTGGCGGCGGGAATTACGGCGACGGGCTCGCCGATGCCGATGTCCGGAACCGGGATTGGAGAGGCGGGCGACAGGGGAGGGGGGGATTGCATGAGCTTCGGTCCTGGCAGGTGTATGCCTCAATCTACCTCCATTGGCGGGACTGAGGCGTAGGCGCAGGTCACTTAAACAGCCTGCTTGCAGTAGAAGCAGCATCCAATTTCTGTTCCAACTCTTCTCTTGACGGAGGGACCGAATCATTGAGGAGCCTGCGAGGCTGCGCCTATCCCGATCAATTCAACTTGATCGGCTGATTCCTAGTGCGCGGGAAGTTCCCGTCCCGGCTGCAGCGGCCTTTGACACTGAACCCCCGGAAAACTTCTTCCGGCCCTCAATAGACCTTTCTCAACACTGCAAACCAAGGTTTGCTTCGATCGGCGATTCTGCCCATGAAGTCCAACGGGATGATCTTCTTGCAAACGGTGTGATCGACGTTTCCACCGATCACCTCTATCCATTTTTCCGAAAAACCGACAACCAAATCGCTGTGAGAGTTGTACTTGTCGTCGTCGGCAGTGCGGTCGAACCAGTGCTGGGCTTGTTCGAATGTCGGAATGGGATGGCCTTCACTGTCCCGACGCGCGTACGCGACCAGATCTCCTATCTTCGGTGTCGCGGCGTCGTGCGTCACTGGAAAAGCGTGATACATAAACGAAGCTTCCTCGCGAGCCGCTTTGACCGCGAGCTTGATCCATTTCCGGTGACCGGCCGAAAATGGAAATCCGAGTCCTGTCATTTTTCGCCACGGTTCAAACTCGGCGTATTTGAAGAAGAACGAGATCGTTGCGCCTGACCATGCATACTTGTCTGCCACGATCTTCGCGACCGTCGTCTCGGAGTTCGCCGTAGGGCAATACTTGTCCAAGATGTATTGGGCGCGAGCTGCATTCTTATCGGTATCGGACTTGGGAATTGCCGCAGGTTCTTGCGCACCTGGCGTCAGGTCAATGCTGTGGCTGCCCCAATGCTTCCACTCCCGAATTGCGGTTTCAACGGCGTCTTCGATCATGGTGAAGTGATCTATCGCACCTTCACGCTTACGCTTCCACCTTGGCTGGCCCGCCCCGTCGGCACCGGAACTTCGAACCGGGGGATTTGCCTTATGAACGGAGCGGCGGCAGCCATCCCGCCGGGCATCGGTGGCGCAGCGGCCACTCCGGGAGCCGCCGGTGGCGGGGCGACCGGCGCGATGGCGGCAGCAGCGGCTTGTGCCGCGAGCGGCCTTGACTCTTCGATGCGCTTCCTGAACTGCGCGACGGTTGGAGCGCTCAAGCGATTGAGGTCCGACTGGATGGCAGAGGAAGGCCATCCCGCCTGCACCACTCCGTTCTGGTCGACAGCGGGTGTCGGAAGGTTCGCCAGCTTCGGCGCAATGCCGTACTTGCGTTCGTCCAGGGTGTTGAACTCGTTGAGCAGCCACCACAGCGCCCCGGCGTGGTCGGAGGTCACGGGGCCCGGCAGCCCAAATTGGCTACCGACCCTGCGCAGCACGGCGGCGTCGGCAGCTTCGAGAAGCTGCGGCACGGAGCTGGACGTCGCCTCGGCTTGAAGGCGGCCGTTCTTTATCGCATCCCGCGCCAGCTCCGCGATCTTCGCGTTCAAGCAGTAGCTCTGGTTGTCCAGGATATGGGTCGTGGCTGTCTGGTAGGTAAGCTGATCCTCCAGCGCATGCACGCCTGTCTTGTGTGTCCCTACCGCATTCAGTACGAGTGTCTCTACCGAGCTGATGTTCTCCGCGGCAAAAAGGAAATTCTTGGTGTAAATGTCGAGGCCCGCGTTGGCCAATCCCGTAAAGAGCGCCAGGTTCCCGGCAGCCGTCTGGCTGCCGCTGTGAAGCGCCAGCACCGCGCTGCCGATCGTGCCCACGGTCACGATCACGTCACGGTTTACCCCGATCCACTTCTGGGACTCGCCTGCGGACTTGAAGAATTCCTTGCAATTCCCGTGCACCAGGGCGAATCCGTCGTCGAGGTACGTCTTTGCCAACTGCGCGTTGGTCTTGTCGTCATAGGAAGCCTCATGTGATGCCACGAACGCGCCGATCAGACCGCTATTCGGACTATTCGTGACCGGCCCGGAGATTGTCATTGTCGCGGTCGCGCCGCGGGTGGTTGTGCCGCAACCTCCGAGCGCCAACAGGGACGCAATCAGCAGCGCATGCCCGATTCGTTGCATGAATTTTCCTCCTCAAATGTGTCGTTCTCTGAACGTCTAGGATGGACGGTCCACGTCCGAGTGACTTCCTCTAAATGGGGGAGAGACCGTCGCGAGCTGTTGACGGCGATGCGCACCTTCTTCAAAGTCTTAAGTGGGAATGGCATAGGGAGTTGAGACGTGAGCAAGCAGACCAAGGTCTTCGTCGCATCCGCGATGCTGGGGACCGTCATCCTGGCGGACGCATCACCCTGGACGGAGAAACACGAGGCGGCGGTCGTTCGAATCGAGGTTCCTTTGCAGGGCGCGCCGACACCGCAAGTCGCGACCGGCTTCATCATCACTGGCGCGGAGCAACGGTACTACGTCGTCACTGCATCGCACGGTATCGTCGCAACGGTCGTTCCTGAGCCAAGCCCGGAATGCATGCCCTTGCCCACGGGCATGAAGATGTCCCTACGCAGGAAGAACGGGCAGGAGGTCATCGGCAAGTGCGTCGTCCACATCGGCAACGACACGGCGCTCATCGAGCTGCAGCCGCCCCAAAGCCCCCTGACCTACCCTCGACTGGAGTTGAACGCCCGAACGCCCAAGCGCCACGAATTGCTCTACTACGGGGGCTTTCCTTTCAAGATCGAGTTCATCGTCGCTCGGAAAGCGGAGGTGTCCGCGAACGACTGGCCCCCCGAAGGATGGACCGCCACCGA
This sequence comes from Ramlibacter sp., assembly GCA_021323335.1. Taxonomy (GTDB): domain Bacteria; phylum Pseudomonadota; class Gammaproteobacteria; order Burkholderiales; family Burkholderiaceae_C; genus Ramlibacter. The sequence continues at coordinate 11,334 of JAJTCN010000074.1, read as the reverse complement.
GGCGAACCCTGCGAAGGGGATGAGCGGGGGTCCCTATCTCGAAGCCAAGGGGACCGTGGTGGGTCTGCATCATGGTCAGGCGAGCGACGCCAGCGGCTGGGGATTTTTCGTGCCCGTCAGCTTGTTGAAGACGTCCCTGGAGAAGTTCGTCCGACCAGTCGTCGTCGGCCCGGACCCTGACGCCGTCGCTGTCGCGCCAGGTCCCAATTGCTCGGCCAGCTCGGTCGCCAAGGTCTTTCGCCACGTCCATCCCAGCCAGCGCGTCGCGATCTACAACACCCTTTGCCATCCCGCTGATCCTCAGGTCTCGGCACTCCTTCCGCATCTGGAGTACGAACCGCCGCAGCAGTTGATTGCCGCGGCCGCGCCTCCCTCGTCATTCTCCGGCGTCTTCAGCCTGCCATCACTGTCCGCCCCGAGCCTGCCGGCCACTCCGTCCGCGCCGGACCCGCAGGAGGTGACCGCACGCGTCAAGCGCGAACTTAAGCTCAGCGAGACCACCTGCCTGGAGGAGTCCAACGTTACCGTTGTCTTCGACCTGCTCAATTGCCACAATCGAGGCCAGTTCCTGCCTTCGCCCAACGTTGGCGGCACGAACACACCGGCACTGGTTGTCATGCACTCAACTTACACGACGAGTGCTCAAGCCGCGATCGGCGTGCTGACCTCGACGACCTTTCAGGCCTCGGCCCATGTGCTGATCGAAAGGGACGGATCCTTCGTACAGCTCGTGCCGTTCAATCGCGCGGCCTGGCATGCGGGCCCCGGCAAATGGGAGGGTATGACGGGCCTGAATAACAAGTCGATCGGGCTGGAGCTGATCAACGCGGGCAAGCTCACGAAGATGGACGACGGGAAGTTCAAGGCGCTGAATGGAGCGATCATTCCCGATTCGGAAGTGCAGATCGTCAATGGCCAAGCCTGGCACAAGTACACCGCGGAACAGATTGCCGCGACGGTGGCGATCGGCAAGGCCCTCGCGAAGACCTACAAGATCTCCGCCGTGGTCGGACATTGCGACCTTGCCCCCGGAATAAAAGCGGACCCGGGCCCGGCCTTTCCCACCGGGCAGATCGAAGCCTACGTCCTCAACATCCCAGACCGCCGAGCCGGCTGTCCTGGCTCCTAGTCACTGCGGGCGATAGAAGCGCCGCAGGGCGATGACGTCGCCTTCGCTCAGCTTCAGCGGCTTGTTGTAGATGTCTTCGCAGTAGTTCATGAGGCTGTCCTGGTCATACTGCGGTGTGGCCATGACCGGTTTGAAGCCCATGACATCCTTGTGGTTCGCCCACCTGTTCTTGCACCATTGGGGCGCGTTGGGGTGCAACTGCTCGTGGAGGAAGCCCAGGGCGTGCAACAGTTCGTGCACTGCGATGATGCGGATGCAGTTCTCCCGCGGCGAGCACGGAAACGTACCGAACGTGAAATTCAAGACCATGCGAGTGGGCACCTGGATGTACTTGCCGGCGCCGTAGTCGATCTTCGCGCCGCTGGCGTCGCGCATCCATTGCTGGCCCACTTGACTGCTCGGCCACTGGTCAGCGATGGTGATGCGAATGCCGTTGGACGCATCGCTGCATTTGCCCCAAGGCCGTCGCTGGTTGTCCTTGCCGACGAAGCGCACGCTCGAGACTTCCCTATTGAGTCCCTCGATGTGCAGGATCGCGGATTCCTCTACCCAGGCCGTCTCCTGCGCGTAGTTCTCGGGGTTCTCCCAACATATGGGGACGATGCCCCCCCTCCAGATGCCCTCCTGGTCTACGTAGGCCTCCGGCGTGATCTTCATTTGCGCCATGGCAGCACCGGACGCGCAAGCAAGCAAGGCGATCTTCAACAGTCGGTCTTTCATGGCTGCACGTTCTTTCCGGCAAGGTGCGACTTGAAGGACTTCTCCAGCATTGAATCCATGCGCCTCCTCGATGTTTGGCCGAAGTTGGCGCATTAACCCAAAGTCCGGCCGCAAGCGCAACACCCTGGCGGCGCGCCCTCCCCCATATTGAGGGGGTGTCCCTTCGGCAGCTTGCCCCCCACATGGGTGACAACGCCAGGTTCTCCCGCACCGCCAGGTGCGGGAACAGTATTTGTCGCGTCAACGCTCCCGCGTCGCCAACTCGATCGCCTGGCGCATCGCCTCGACCATGCTGCCGTCGTCCACGATGCCCTTGCCGGCGATGTCGAACGCCGTGCCGTGATCCACCGAAGTGCGAATGACGTCCAGGCCCACGGTGACGTTCACGCCCGCTTCGAGGCCGAGCACCTTGATCGGACCATGGCCCTGGTCGTGGTACATCGCCACCACGAGGTCGAAGTCGCCCCGGCCCGCGCGATAGAACAGCGTGTCCGCGGGGAGCGGCCCCGTGATGTCCAGCCCGCGGGCCTGCAGCAGCTTCACGGCGGGGATGATCTTCTCCTCTTCCTCCCCATAGCCGAACAAGCCGTTTTCGCCGGCATGCGGATTGATCCCGCACACCCCGATGCGCGGCTTCGGGATGCCCGCCTTGACCAGGGTGGCATGGCCGCGTTCGATGGTCCGCTGCACCAGCCCGGGCTCGATCTTGCGGATGGCGTCGATGATGCCGATGTGGGTGGTGACGTGGATCACGCGCAGCTTGGGCGCCACCAGCATCATCGAGACTTCGTCGACGCCGGTCAGGTGGGCCAGCATTTCCGTGTGCCCCGGGTACTTGTGGCCGCCGGCGTGCAGCGCTTCCTTGTTCAGCGGCGCCGTGCAGATCGCGTCGATCTCGCCGGCCTGCGCCAGGGCCGCCGCACGCTGGATGTACTGGAATGCCGCATCGCCGGCGATCGGTGAGACCTGGCCGAAGGGGAGGTCCTCGGGGATCAGGCCGAGGTCGATGCAGTCGATGGTGCCGGGCTCGTACCGCGCTTCCGAGGCTTTGGAGATGCTGCGCACTTGCACGTCGCCCTTGACGATGCGGTTGGCCAGTTCCAGCCGCTTCGTGTCCCCGATCACGAGCGGACGGCACTGCTCGTACAGCGAGCGGCGCGACAGGGTCTTGACGACGACCTCGGGGCCGACGCCGGTGGCATCGCCCATGGTGATGCCGACGACAGGAAGGTAATTGCTCATTCAGGTGCCCGTGGTTGGGAAAGACGCAGGCGGTGCCAGGCTTCGTAGAGCGTCCGTTCGCCGCCGAATCCTCCTGCCTTGGTCACTATATACGGGCGATGCGCGCGCCCATGGCGCGGAACGCCGGCCGCCACGCCCGTCTGCAGCTCGGCCAGCAGTTCCAGGCTGTCGATCCGCGCCTCGACCAGCATCGCGCGGGCGGTTTCACCGCCGGTGGCGATGAGGGCGCCGATCTTCGCGAAATGCTCTCCGACCAGCCTGGCGAGCGCTTCGGCCAGCAGCGCTCCTTCCGAAGGGTCGAGCGCCTGCTCGCGCCCGATGCGCAGCAGCAGGTCGGTGCCGGCGCCAAGGAGCTCGCCGATGCGCGCGTGCAGGGACTGCCACTCCACGTGCAGCGGCCCTCGCCTCAGCACGACGGGAGGCACCACCAGCTCCCGCACGGGCCCGGAGTCCCGGAGCACGGCGCACTGGCGGTCCGTCACGGCCGACAGGCTGCCGACCAGGACCAGCGTGGGCCCCGGCGGCGGCTGAAGCCCCGCGAAGCCGGTGGCCGCAGGCGATGCTTCCAGCGCGGCGATCTCCCGCGCCAGGCCACCGGACCCCACCCAGAAGAAGGGCAGCGGGCTGTGCGTCATGGCGAGGGCCAGCGTGCGCAGTGTCTGCTCGTGCCGGGCGTCGACGACCAGCGCGTCCACGCCATGGGAGGCAAGGGCCTGGATGCGCTCCGCAAGCGCTTCGGGTTCGTCGCGCAACGAGTCGCCGTCGAGGGTGCCGGTCTCGAGGCCGGCCTCCTGCAGTTGGGCGTCGATGGCTGCGGGTCGATGCGCGTGCTCCAGCTTCCACAACCCGGTGTCCGCCAGGGCCTGGCCTCCGATGTAGACGTTGCCGCCGCTCACGGTGCGGCCCAGGGCCGGGTGCGCCGGCGCCACGATGGCCAAGCCCGCCAGCGGCCGCAAGGCCGCGACTTCCGCCGCCCAGTTGCCGCGCAACGTCGAGTCGATCTTCTTGTAGAGGCGCTGGCCTGCGCGCCGGTGCGCCATATAGATGCTGCGCGTTCGCGCTGCCGCCTCGTCCTGCGGCAAGCGGCGGCTGTCGGCGTCGACGGCCAGCGTCATGCCGCGCGTGTCGACATCCGGGCCGGAGGGTTGCAACGCGACGACCGTGCGGTGCCCGGCCCGGGTGAACGGGATGGCGCAGTCCGCGGCGCCGGAGAGGTCGTCGGCAATGATCAGGATGTCCTGCAGGATCGCGTTCCCCCTTTTTCACTGAGCGGCCCCTTCATCTGCAATGCAGAGGGCGGCAGGCCGAACATCGTGCGGGCCGTCCGGGACAGATGCGCCGAGTCCGCAAAGCCGGCCGCGTGCGCGGCACTGGAGAGGGTCTGGCCGGCGCTGAGCAGGGTCCAGACATGCAGGAGCCGACGCCAGAGAACGTAGGTTCGCAGCGGCATGCCCGTCTCCTCGACGAACAGGTGTCGGAACCGGTCGGGCGAGAGCTTGGCCACGCGGGCGACCTCCGGCAGCGACACGGACTGGTCGACCCTCTGGCGGATGTACTCGACCGCGGCAAGCACACGCGGGTCGGAAGGGCTCCGTGGTGCGGTCTGCGAGATGTCCTGGACGAGCTGCGCGCAGACTGCATGGACTGCCTCGCGGCTCCTGTCCACCCGCCACGCCTGATCCAGCCGCTTCGCAGCGCAGGCAACCGCTTCGCCATCCACGAGCTCGAGCCTGCCCTGCAGGCGGGCGGTCAATGCCCTGCCCTCAGGGGTTTCCGGCTCGATGAAGAGAACGACACTGGTGTCGCACTCGGTCAGGTCGACGGTGTGCGTGGCCCGTGAAGGGACGAGCGCCGCGGCACAGTGCACCCAGTCTCCGCGCCGGCCGAACTGCACGCGCAGACCCGACGGGGCACCCAGCACCAGCTGGATCGCGTAATGGGCGTGCGGCGAAATCGCACCGCCGCCGCCTGCGCCGATGAAGCCGCAAATGCCCGACCAGGCGACGAAATCGCCTCGGTAAGGCTTGGCTGAAGCTTTGTCCACGCGCAGCTCTTCGGGAGTTGTGCGGCAGTCTACGCCTGCAGGGGTGGCTCGTTGAACGAAAAGGCTGCCGATCCAGCCGCTGCGTTCAAGTCGAAAAGGTTCCAGACGCCAAGAATAGGCCTCACCAACCTTCCTGGAGCCCTGAATGTCTTCCCCTGCCAATCCCCTCCAGGCCGCCGCTCGCCCACTTCACGTCGCGGTCGTCGGCGCTGCCGGGGGATTGGGCCAAGGCATCCTGGATGTTTGCCGCGCCGAGGGAATCCGTTTCACGGCGATCGTGCGATCGCGGCCGGAACGGATCACGGACGTGCCGCCGGGGTCCCGGGTTGCCGTGGTCACCTCGCTGGCCGACCGCCCTGCCCTGGCAGCCGCTTTCGCCGGAGCTGATGCGGTGCTGACAGCGCTCGGCGTCACGCCGACGAGCCAGGATCGCTCGGCATCGCTCTCCGCGAACATGGACACGGTGGAGCAGGCGATGGCGGATGCGGGGGTGGACCGGATCGTGATGGTCAACACTCTGCTCACCTCGCTGCCGGGCAAGCCCGCCAGCCTCCTCATGCGCTTCTTCTCGCGGTTCCCGGGCACCATCGGCCGCGGGACCAGGGAACAACAGTCGGTTGCAGACGCACTCGGTCGCGGTGCACTCTCCTCGACGCGATGGACCCTCGTCCGGGGCGGACTGAACTCACGAGGAATCGACGAACGTCCAGTGGCATCGACCGATTGGGCCGGTGCGTCCAACTCCTGGATGCCGGTGTCGTATCGGGCGATGGGTGGATGGATGCTGGAAGAGGCTGCCGCCAATGCGTTCGTACGGGCTGCACCACTTGTGTCGAGGGGACGTCGAGCAAGGGCTGCCGGGGCCGAAAGCGGCCGTATGCTCGCGAGATGAATCTGAAGCTGTGTGTCGGGGTGCGCGCTTCGCCCGCAACCCGACCTACGAAGGCTCGCCGGCCTCAGTGCCCCAGGATCTTCGACAGGAAATCCCGCCCCCGCTCGCTCTGCGGATTGTTGAAGAAATCGTCCGGCTTGCAGGCCTCGATCACCTGCCCCTCGTCCATGAAGATCACCGAGTCGGCCACCCTCCGGGTCCAGCGCGGAGGTGGGCTCGTCGAACAGCATGATCTTGGGCGTGAGGCACAGCGCCCGCGCGATCGCCACGCGCTGCTGCTGGCCGCCGGACAGCTGCAACGGGTACTTGGCGGCCTGGTCCGCGATGCGCACGCGCTCCAGCTGCTGCATCGCCTTTTCCTCGGCCTGCTTCTTCGGCAGCTTGCCCACCCACATGGGTGACAGCGTCAGGTTCTCCAGCACCGTCAGGTGCGGGAACAGGTTGAACTGCTGGAACACCATGCCGACCTTGCGGCGCACCGCATCGATGGCCTTCACGTCGTCGCCCAGCTCGGTGCCGTCCACCACCAGCCGGCCCTCCTGGTATTCCTCCAGCGCGTTCACGCAACGGATCAGCGTGGACTTGCCGGAGCCCGAGGGTCCGCAGATGACGATGCGCTCGCCGCGCGCCACTTTCAAGTCGATGTCCCGCAGCACGTGGAAGTCGTTGCCGTACCACTTGTTGACTTTGTCGAAGCTGATGATGGGGTCGTCGGTCATGGTGCTTTGTCGCGTCAACGCTGCTTGCTCTGGTTCAGGCGCCGCTCCTGTCCTTCAGGATGGAGATGAAGCTGTTCATGATGCTGGGCACCACCATCGCCAGCGCCTGCGGCAGCACGATCTTGCGCTGCGTCTGCCAGTACGACAACCCGATCGTGGCCGCGGCCTCCACCTGGCCCTTGGGCACCGCCTGCAGGCCGCCGCGGATCACTTCCGCGAGATAGGCGGCGGCAAACAGCGTGATGCCCACCAGCACGCGGATCAGCACGTCGATGGTCATGCCTTGCGGCAGGAACAGCGGGAACATGAACGAGGCCATGAACAGCACCGAGATCAGCGGCACGCCGCGGATCAGTTCCACGTAGATGGTGCACAGCGCGCGAATGGCGGGCAGGTTGGAGCGACGCCCCAGCGCCACCAGCAAGGCGAGCGGGAAGGCCAGCGCGATGGACAGCGTCGACAGCAGGATGGTCAGCGGCAGCCCGCCCCAGCGGTCCGTCGTCACCTTCGTCAGGCCCAGCACGTTGCCGTACATCAGCACGAAGAACACCGCGAGCCCCACCGCCCACAGCGCCGCGAGCCACGGCTTCCAGAACGCGCGGATGCAACTGGCCACCACCAGGCCGAACATCAGCAAGGTGGCTAGCAGCGGGCGCCACTGCTCTTCGAAGGGGTAGCGGCCGAAGAGGATCAGGCGGTACTTCTCCGCCACCACGCCCCAGCAGGCGCCCTCCTCCTGCGCGGCGCGGCAGGCCGCGAGGTCCGGCATCCACACGGCCTTGACCAGGGCCCAGTCGATGAACTGCGGCACCACCCACACCAGCAGGCCCCCGAGCAGGAGGGTGGCGATGCCGGTGCGCCAGTCGCTGAACAACTGCCGGCGCAGCCACTCCAGCACGCCGCCACGGGCGCGTGGCGCAGGGCGCGGGTCTATGCGGCGGGCGCCGACGAGGTCCATGCCATCCGCCTCACTTTTCCTTGATCGCCACGCGGGCGTTGTACCAGTTCATCAGCGCCGACGTCGTGAGCGACAGCGTGGGCCAGCGACGAGTTCTTGGTGAGGTTCAGGTACTGGTTGGTCAGCGGCGGGATGATCACGCGCAAGGCCTGCGGCATCAGCACCAGCCGGATCTCCAGGCGCCGGTCCAGCCCCAGCGCCGCAGCCGCCTCCGACTGGCCGGCCGCCACCGAGGCGATGCCGGAGCGCACCACTTCCGCGATGAAAGCCGCCGTGTACAGCGACAGCCCCAGCCACAGCGCCAGGAACTCCGGCGTCAGCGCACCGCCGCGCTCCACCGCGAACTCGCCCTTCACCGGGATATCCAGCGCGGTCGGCGCACCGCCGACCGTCCAGCCCACCAGGATGCTCAACATCACCACGGCCAGCGGCGTCCAGAACATGCTCCGGGGAATGCCGGTCGCCTCGAACTTGCGCCTGGCCCAGCGGCGCCAGGCCGATGGTACCACACCAGCAGTTGCAGCAGCACCGGGATGTTGCGAAAGCACTCCACGTAGGCCGCGCACACGCTGCGCACCAGCAGGTTGCGCGAGAAGCGGCCCACGCCCACCACCGTGCCGATGAAGGTGGCCAGCACGATGCCGGACAGCGCCACCCGCAAGGTGTTGGCCAAGCCGACGGCGAAGGCCTTCCAGTACGACTCGGCCGAGTCGAAGGGGAACAGGCTTTCACCGATGGAGAAGCCGGCCTGCTGCCCCAGGAAGTCGAAGCCGCTCTGGATGCCCCGCACCCTCATGTTGGTGAGGGTGTTGGACCAGAGGAACCAGGCCAGCCCCGCGACGGCCGCGGCGGCCAGCACCTGGTAGACCAGCCCGCGGAAGGCGCGGCTGCGCCAGGACCAGTTGCTCCTCCCGCGGCGGCGTTTCGCCGGCATCAATGGCTGTCGCAGCCCAGGCTCAGCGCACCGGCAGGGCGTACATCAGGCCGCCCTTGTTCCACTGGTTGTTGATGCCGCGCGGCAGGCCCAGCGCGGACTTGGGGCCCACGTTGCGCTCGAAGATCTCGCCGTAGTTGCCGGTGGCCTTGACGGCGCGCGCCATCCAGTCCTTGTCCAGGCCCACCAGCTTGCCCATGTCCTCGCCGGTGCCCAGGATGCGCTTGACGACCGGGTCCTGGCTGCTGGCCTTGAGCTGGTCGACGTTGGCTTGCGTGATGCCGTATTCCTCGGCCTCGATCAGGCCGTAGATCACCCACTTCACGATCGCCGTCCACTCGTCGTCACCGCGGCGCACCATCGGGCCCAGCGGTTCCTTGGACACCAGGTCCGGCAGGATGACGTGGTCGGCCGGGTTGGTGGCCACCTTGTTGCGGATGGAGGCCAGGCCGGACGCATCCGTCGTGTACGAGATGCAGCGGCCGGCAAAGTACGCGGCGGTCGCGGCCTCTTCCTTCTCGAACACCACCGTCTTGATGTTGAGGTTGTTGGCCTTGGAGTAGTCGGTCAGGTTCTTCTCGGTGGTGGTGCCGGACTGCACGCACACCGTCTGGTTCTTGAACTGCTTGGGGCTCTTGATGTTGCTCTTCTTCGGCACGATGAAGCCCTGGCCGTCGTAGTAGGTGACCACGGTGCCCTCCAGGCCCAGCGAGGCGTCGCGCGTGAGGGTGATGGTGGTGTTGCGCGACAGCACGTCGATCTCGCCGGACTGCAGCGCGGTGAAGCGCTGTTGCGCCGTCAGCGGCACGTACTTCACCTTCTCGGGATCGCTCAGCACGGCCGCGGCGATGGCACGGCACACGTCCACGTCGAGGCCCGTCCACTTGCCGGCGGAGTCCGCCGCGGAGAAGCCGGCCAGGCCGGTGTGCACGCCGCAGACCACCTGGCCGCGCGACTTGACGCCGTCCAGCGTCTTGCCGGCCCATGCCGGCGCCGAAGCGATCATGCCGCCGAGCGCGATGGCCAGGGCGAGGCAGCGGGTGTCGAATTTCCTCATGGGTGTCTCCTTGTGGATGTTCGTGCGGCGTAGAACTCCGCCAGCGGGCGAGCTTCGCCGCAGAAGACGCATCGGGTGCTAGGGAGAAACCCGACGCTTGCGCCAGATCAATGCGGCCCCCGGCGGCAGGCGTACCTTGCACCTCCAGCTCTCCATCGAGGTTGCCATGCAACTCCCGTTTTCCATCGAGCAGTTCTTCGAGATCATCCGCAACTACAACGGCGCCGTCTGGCCCGCCCAGGTCCCGCTGACGCTGCTCGCCGTCGGCGCGGTCGCCCTCGCGTGGTGGGGCCGGGCCTGGTCCGCCCGCGCCATCTGGGGGACGCTTGCCTTCCTGTGGGCGTGGACCGGCGTCGTCTACCAGCTGGCCTTCTTCACCAGCATCAACCCCGCCGCCTACGCGTTCGGCGCGCTCTTCCTGCTCGGCTCGGCGGCCTTCCTGTGGCAGGCGATGCGCAGCAGTCCGCTGCCCTTCACCCCGAGCCGGGACGCGGCCACCGGTGTCGGCCTGGCCTTGATCGCCTACGCCCTGGTGGTCTATCCGGTCTGGTCCACCGTCGGCGGCCACGCCTATCCGGACCTGCCGACCTTCGGGCTGCCCTGCCCCACCACGATCTTCACCATCGGCATGCTCGCGATGGTGCGCGGCGGGCGCAGCTGGCCGCTGTTCGTCGCGCCGGTCCTCTGGTCGATGATCGGGCTGCAGGCGGCCTTCCTGTTCGGCGTGGTCCCGGACCTGGGGCTGGGCGTCGCGGGTCTTGCCGGCATCGCGCTGGCGCTGCGGTCGCGCGGCCGGACGTCGCGGGTCGCGCACGCCTGAGCCTGGCCCGGGAATATCCCTAACCCTCCTTGTCGATTCGGTCGGTGATGCTTCGTCGTCACCAAGGGCGGATGTGCCGCCCGCAACCATCCCCCTGGAGGAATGCATATGGCCGGCAAGAACACGATCTGCCTCTGGTACAACCGCGACGCGCTGGAAGCTGCGCAGTTCTACGCGAAGACCTTTCCCGACAGTTCCGTCGGCGCCGTGTACCGCGCGCCGGGCGACTTCCCGTCGGGCAAGGAAGGCGACGTCCTGACCGTCGAATTCACGGTCATCGGCATCCCCTGCATCGGCTTGAACGGCGGACCGACCTTCCCGCAAACCGAAGCGTTCTCGTTCCAGGTGGCCACCGAAGACCAGGCCGAAACCGATCGGCTGTGGAACGCGATCGTCGGCAACGGCGGGCAGGAGAGCGCCTGCGGCTGGTGCAAGGACAGGTGGGGCCTGTCGTGGCAGATCACTCCCCGGGCCCTCCGAAACCGATCGGCTGTGGAACGCGATCGTCGGCAACGGCGGGCAGGAGAGCGCCTGCGGCTGGTGCAAGGACAAGTGGGGCCTGTCGTGGCAGATCACTCCCCGGGCGCTCACGGAGGCCATCGCCGACCCCGACCGGGCGGCGGCGAAGCGGGCTTTCGAAGCCATGATGGAGATGGGGAAGATCGACATCGCCCGGATCGAGGCGGCGAGCAGGGGCTGAGCACGCACGGCATCCCGGGAATCAGTCGGAAGTCCTGGCCGCCTCGCCGTAGATCAACTTCGCGGCGGCGTCCAGCAGCGGGACTTCGCTGCCGCTGGACTCGCACCGCGAGGTGTCGA
>JAJTCN010000004.1 GCA_021323335.1 Ramlibacter sp. | reverse complement strand
CCGGTGCGGTCGGCCGCGGCGCAGGCGCGCTGCACCGGCTTCTCGCCGTAGTTGGCGGTGTGGCCGCCGAACGGGCGCTGGTAGATCGTGCCGTCCGGGTTGCGGTCGAACGGCATGCCGAAGTGCTCGAGCTCGTACACGACCTTGGGCGCTTCGCGGCACATGAACTCGATGGCGTCCTGGTCGCCCAGCCAGTCGGAGCCCTTGACCGTGTCGTAGAAGTGGTAGTGCCAGTTGTCTTCCGACATGTTGCCCAGCGAGGCGCCGATGCCGCCCTGCGCCGCCACCGTGTGCGAGCGGGTGGGGAAGACCTTGGAGAGCACCGCGACGTTCAGCCCCGCCAGGGAGAGCTGCAGCGACGCGCGCATGCCGGAGCCGCCGGCGCCGACGATGACGACGTCGAACTTGCGGGTGGTGATGTTCTTGTTGGTGTAGGACATGTTCTTCAAACCCGCCAGAGGACCTGGATCGCCCAGCCTGCGCAGCCGACCAGCCACACGATGACCAGGATCTGCAGCGCGAGGCGCACGCCCACCGGCTGCACGTAGTCCATCAGCACTTCGCGCATCCCGACCCACACGTGGTAGATCAGGCCCACGATGGTGGCGAAGGTCAGTGCCTTCATCCACTGCGGGTTGAAGATGCCGGCCCAGTTGTCGTAGCCGATGGGTCCGCTGGAGAAGATCACCTGCGCCAGCACCACCAGGGTGAACAGCGCCATCAGGAGGGCCGTGACGCGCTGCGCCAGCCAGTCGCGGGTGCCGTAGTGCGCGCCGACGACGGTGCGGCGCGAGCCGTAATTGACTGCCATGCAATATGTCCTATTCAGTTGGGGACAGAGCTGAAGATCTGTCCCACAAGAAAATCAATAAACGCCGAACAACTTGGCGCCCAGCAGGACCGTCAGCACCAGGCTGACCGCGATGGTCACCTTGCCGGAGGTGGCGCCGAACTGCTTGCTGACCGCGGCGTGGCTGACGTCCATCCAGACGTGGCGCAGGCCCGCGATGAAGTGGTGCAGGTAGGCCCAGATGAGGGCCAGGGCCACCAGCTTCAGGAAGATGCCGGAGGCGCCCGTCTCGAAGGCGGAGCGGAAGCGCGCGAAGGAGATCTCGGACGACACGGAGTTGTCGAAGATCCAGATGATCAGGGGCAGCAGCACGAACATCAGCACGCCGCTGAACCGGTGCATGCCGGAAACCAGGGCGGCCACCGGCCAGCGGTAGCCCGGCAGGTCCTTGAAGGCGTTGATGTTGCGGAATTCCGGCCGCTTCTTGGCGAGCTCTGGCATGGGCGTTTCTTTCAGGAATGCAGGCGCAAGGGGATGATGTGCATAGGGGGCAACCCTAAATTCTATTGCAACGCAACAGGCTGACACGAAGGTTGCAATATTCGGCCCGCGCCCGCGCGGGCATCAGCTCAGGTCGTTGCGGTAGTGATGCGTGTCCGTGCGATAGAGGCCGCGCCGCAGTTCCATCGGCACGTCGTTGTAGGTGTAGGAAAGGCGCTCCACCGAGAGCAGCGGCGCGCCGGGCTCGCATGCGAGCAGCGCGGCCTGCTGCGCATCGGCCGCCACGGCGCGGATCTTTTCTTCGGCCCGCACCATGCGCACGCCGAACTCCAGCTCGAACAGCGCGTAGGTCGGGCCCTGGTGGGCGTCCAGTTGGTCGGCCGTGAGGCCCTTGAAGGTGGTGCCTGGCAGCCAGAGGTCTTCCAGGATGGTCGGCGCGCCGGCGAAGGAGAGCACGCGCTTGACCTGCACCACGGCGTCGCCGGTGCGCAGCGCGAGCGCGCGGGCGACCTCCGCGCTGGCGCGCTGGCGCCGGCATTCGAGGATGGTGCGCTGGGCCGGACCCTCGCGCTCGCCGCTGTCCGGCACCAGCTTCAGGAAGCGGTAGCGCACGTGCTGCTCGCTGTGGGTGGCCACGAAGGTGCCCTTGCCCTGGCGGCGCACCACCAGGTTCTCGGCGGCGAGTTCGTCGATGGCCTTGCGCACGGTGCCCTGGCTCACGCGGAAGCGCGCCGCCAGGTCCATCTCGCTGGGAATGGATTCGCCCGGCTTCCACTCGCCGGTCTCCAGGCTTTGCAGGATCAGCCCCTTGATCTGCTGGTACAGCGGGCTGAACGCCGGCGTGGCCGGCGACGCGGCTTCGGCGGCAGGGGGCGTGTCGGCGGAGGAGGTGGTGGCTGCCATGGCGCGGCGGGCGCGGCAAGCGCCCGGATGCAGGGCAATGATATCTTATATAAGACATAAGACAAATTGACCCTCAGGGTTTGTCCGCGTAAAATCTTCGGAGATTCCCATGAGCAAGAAGCCCGTTCGCGTCGCCGTCACCGGCGCCGCCGGCCAGATCGGTTACGCCCTGCTGTTCCGCATCGCCTCCGGCGAAATGCTGGGCAAGGACCAGCCCGTGATCCTGCAGCTGCTCGAAGTGCCGGCGGAAGGCCCGCAGAAGGCGCTCAAGGGCGTGATGATGGAATTGGAAGACTGCGCCTTCCCGCTGCTGGCCGGCATGGAGGCGCATGGCGACCCCATGACCGCCTTCAAGGACACCGACTACGCGCTGCTGGTCGGCTCCATGCCGCGCAAGGCCGGCATGGAACGCTCGGAGCTGCTGTCCATCAACGGCAAGATCTTCATCGGCCAGGGCCAGGCCCTGGACAAGGTGGCCTCGCGCAACGTCAAGGTGCTGGTGGTCGGCAACCCGGCCAACACCAACGCCTACATCGCGATGAAGAGCGCGCCGAGCCTGCCGCGCAAGAACTTCACCGCCATGCTCCGCCTGGACCACAACCGCGCGCTGTCGCAGGTCGCCGCCAAGACCGGCACCAAGGTGGCCGACATCGAGAAGCTGACGGTGTGGGGCAACCACTCGCCCACCATGTATGCCGACTACCGCTTCGCCACGGTCAACGGCAAGTCCGTCAAGGACATGATCAACGACCAGGAATGGAACGCGCCAACGCCGCCATCGACCACATGCGCGACTGGGCCCTGGGCAGCAACGGCAAGTGGGTCACCATGGGCATCCCCTCGGACGGCCAGTACGGCATCCCCAAGGACACGATGTTCGGCTTCCCGGTGACCACGCAGAACGGTGAATACAAGGTCGTCGAAGGCCTGGAGATCGACCAGTTCTCGCAGGAACGCATCAACGTGACGCTGAAGGAACTGCAGGACGAGCAGGCCGGCGTTTCGCACCTGCTCTGATGAACCACCCGCGAGACGTCCTCCTCGGCGCCCAGGCGCGCACCGGCACGCTGCCGGTGTGCGACCACTACAGCGGTGTCGAGGCGCGCATGCGCAAGAGCCTGCAGCTGCAGCAGGAGCTGGCGCAGGAGTTCGGCGCGTGCGTGTTCGACGTCACGCTCGATTGCGAGGACGGCGCCCCGGTGGGCGGCGAGAAGGAGCATGCTGCGCTGGTGACGGAGCTGGCGCTCGGCGCCAGGCCCGGTGCGCGCGTCGCGGTGCGGGTGCATCCCGTCGACCACCCCGCCTTCGAAAGCGACATCGAGGCCATCGCCGGCAAGGCGGGGCACCGGCTGGTGCACGTGATGCTGCCGAAGGTGGAACGGGTCGAGGATGTCGAGCGCGCCAGCCGCGCGCTGGACGCCGCCGGCGCGAAGGGCCTGCCGCTGCAGGGCCTGATCGAGTCGCCCGCCGCCGTTCATCGGGCATTCGACATCGCTGGTCACCCGCGCATGCAGTCCCTGAGCTTCGGCCTGATGGACTTCGTGTCGGCCCACGGCGGCGCGATCCCCTCGGAGGGGATGGGCGTGCAGGGGCAGTTCACGCACCCGCTGGTGGTGCGCGCCAAGCTGGAGATCGCGTCGGCCTGCCATGCGCACGGCAAGGTGCCGTCGCATGGCGTGGTCACCGAATTCCGGGACCAGGCCGCTTTCCGGGCCGCGGCGTCGCGCGCAGCCAACGAATTCGGTTACACCCGCATGTGGAGCATCCACCCTGACCAGATCAGGACCATCGTGGAAGTGTTCGCTCCCACAGCTGACGAAATTCACAAGGCGTCACAGATTCTTCTGGAGGCGGAGGCGGCAAGGTGGGCGCCGATCAGCTTCGACGGCAAACTCGAGGACAGGGCGAGCTACCGCTACTACTGGCAAGTGCTGGAGAGGGCACACGGGACCGGGAGGCAGCTGCCCGACCCAGCGCGGGCGTGGTTCGCCGCCCCGCGTCCATGAAAGTCCAAAGGAGAACGCCATGAAGTTGTTGCTCGCCTCGATCGCCATCGCCTCGCTGTCCGTCGCCGCCCAGGCCCAGACGGCGTCCCCGGCCGCCAAGCCTGCAGCCAAGCCCGCCGCGAAGGCCGCGCCCGCCAAGGCCACGCCCACCAAGGCTGCCAAGGCGAAGGCCATCGAAGTGTCGACCCCGCTGGAGGAGAACGACCCGTCCGACAAGCTGACGCCCGCGGAGCTGGAGATCGCCAAGCGGGTGTACGTGGGCGAGATCAAGTGCGAGCTGGGCGCCAAGGTGGTGATCAAGGCGCGCAAGCGCGAGGGTTACTTCCTGGTCACGCACGGCATCAACCGCTTCGTCATGCATCCGGTCGAAAGCCGCACCGGCGCCATCCGCCTGGAAGACACCGCCCGGGGCGCCCTGTTCCTGCAGATCGCCAACAAGTCGATGCTGATGAACCAGAAGGAAGGCAAGCGCCTCGCCGACGAATGCCAGAGCCCGGAGCAGTTGAAGTTCGCCGAGGACATGAAGACCCGCCCGGCGATCAACATCCTCGAACCGTCGCCTGCCGCCGCGGCGCCGGCCGCAACCCCAACGGCGCAGTAGCGCCCTGACCCCACGGAGAGAAGCCCCCATGTTGCAAGCCTATGTTGAACACGTTGCCGAGCGCGCTGCGCTCGGCATCCCCCCGCTGCCGCTGTCCGCCAAGCAGACCGCCGACGTGATCGAGCTGATCAAGTCGGCCCCGGCCAAGGAAGAATCCTTCCTGCTGGACCTGCTGACGCACCGCGTGCCGCCGGGCGTGGACGACGCGGCCAAGGTGAAGGCGAGCTTCCTCGCCGCCGTCGCGCATGGGGATCTTTCCGTGGCGGCGATCAGCAAGGCCAAGGCGACCGAACTGCTCGGCACCATGGTGGGCGGCTACAACGTCAAGCCGCTGATCGACCTGCTGGACGACCCGCAGGTGGCCCAGGTCGCCGCCGACGGCCTGAAGAAGACGCTGCTGATGTTCGACTTCTTCCACGACGTGGCGGAGAAGGCCCGGGCCGGCAACGCCTTCGCCAAGGAAGTGATCCAGAGCTGGGCCGCCGCCGAGTGGTTCACCAGCCGCCCCGAAGTGGCGCAGAAGATCACCGTCACCGTGTTCAAGGTGCCCGGTGAAACCAACACCGACGACCTGTCGCCGGCGCCCGATGCCTGGTCGCGCCCCGACATCCCGCTGCACGCCCTGGCGATGCTGAAGAACAGCCGCCCCGGCGCGGCGTTCAAGCCGGAGGAAGAGGGCAAGCGCGGCCCGATGAAGTTCATCGAGGAACTCAAGGCCAAGGGGCACCAGGTCGCCTATGTCGGCGACGTCGTGGGCACCGGCTCGTCGCGCAAGTCCGCCACCAACAGCGCGGTCTGGGTCACCGGCCAGGACATCCCGTTCGTGCCGAACAAGCGCTTCGGCGGCGTCACGCTGGGCGGCAAGATCGCCCCCATCTACTTCAACACGCAGGAAGACTCCGGCGCGCTGCCGATCGAAGTGGACGTGTCGAAGCTGCAGATGGGCGACGTGGTCGACATCTTCCCGTACGAAGGCACGATCGAGAAGGACGGCAAGGTCTTCGAGCGCTTCCAGCTGAAGAACGACGTGCTGCTGGACGAAGTGCGCGCCGGCGGCCGCATCAACCTGATCATCGGCCGCTCGCTCACCGCCAAGGCGCGCGAGTTCCTGGGCCTGCCCGCCTCCACCGCGTTCCGCCTGCCGAAGCCGCCGGTCGACTCCGGCAAGGGGTTCACGCTGGCGCAGAAGATGGTCGGCCGCGCGGTCGGCCTGCCGGAAGGCAAGGGCGTGCGCCCGGGCACCTACTGCGAGCCGCGCATGACCACCGTCGGCAGCCAGGACACCACCGGCCCGATGACGCGCGACGAACTGAAGGACCTGGCCTGCCTGGGCTTCTCCGCCGACATGGTGATGCAGTCCTTCTGCCACACCTCGGCCTACCCGAAGCCGGTGGACGTCAAGACCCACCGCGAGCTGCCGGCCTTCATCAGCAACCGCGGCGGCGTCTCGCTGCGTCCGGGCGACGGCGTGATCCACAGCTGGCTGAACCGCCTGCTGCTGCCCGACACCGTGGGCACCGGCGGCGACAGCCACACGCGCTTCCCCATCGGCATCAGCTTCCCGGCCGGTTCGGGCCTGGTCGCCTTCGCGGCCGCCACCGGCGTGATGCCGCTGGACATGCCCGAGTCGATCCTGGTGCGCTTCAAGGGCGAGATGCAGCCCGGCATCACCCTGCGCGACCTGGTGCACGCCATTCCGTATTTCGCGATCAAGAAGGGCCTGCTGACGGTGGCCAAGGCGGGCAAGGTCAACGCCTTCTCCGGCCGCATCCTCGAGATCGAGGGCCTGCCGGACCTGAAGGTGGAACAGGCCTTCGAGCTGTCCGACGCCTCCGCCGAGCGCTCCGCCGCCGGCTGCACGGTCAAGCTGAACGAAGCGCCGGTGCGCGAGTACCTGCAGTCGAATGTGGTGCTGATGAAGAACATGATCGCGCAGGGCTACGAGGACAAGCGTTCGCTGGAGCGCCGCATCCGCGCGGTCGAGGCCTGGCTGGCCAAGCCGAACCTGCTGGAAGCGGACAAGGACGCCGAGTACGCCGAGGTGATCGAGATCGACATGAACGAGATCACCGAGCCGCTGCTGTGCTGCCCGAACGACCCGGACGACGTCAAGCCGCTGTCGGAAGTGCAGAACACCAAGATCGACGAGGCCTTCATCGGCTCGTGCATGACCAACATCGGCCACTTCCGCGCGGCCTCCGCGCTGCTGGAAGGCAAGCGCGATATCCCGGTCAAGCTGTGGGTGGCGCCGCCGACCAAGATGGACGCCGAGCAGCTGACCCGCGAGGGCCACTACGCCAACTTCGGCGGCGCCGGCGCCCGCACCGAGTCGCCCGGCTGCAGCCTGTGCATGGGCAACCAGGCGCAGGTGAAGGAAGGTGCCACCGTGGTGTCCACCTCCACCCGCAACTTCCCCAACCGCCTGGGCAAGAACACCAACGTGTTCCTGGCGTCGGCGGAACTGGCCGCGATCGCCTCCAAGCTGGGCCGGCTGCCCACGGTCGCCGAGTACCACGCCGACATGGGCGTGATCAACCAGCAGGGCGACAAGGTCTACCGCTACATGAACTTCGACCAGATCGAGGAATACGCGGACACGGCGCGCGAGGTGACGGTCTGAGGAAGACCCGCATCCCTGCGTGACGAAAAGCGGCCCTCGGGCCGCTTTTTCTTTTGTAGCATCCGCCGGACTCCCACAAGGAAAACAAACATGTTCCGTTCCTTCTTCCTGAACCGCCGCTGGATGGCGTGGTCCATCCTGGGCACGGCCCTGATCCTGCTGGCCACCTGGTACCGCGTGCAGCTGGACGTGAAGATCAACGAGTGGTTCGGCAGCTTCTACGACCTGGTGCAGAAGGCCCTCTCCGCGCCCGGCAGCATCACGGCGCCGCAGTACTGGCAGCAGATCATGACGTTCTTCTCCATCGCGATGGTCTACATCACGGTGGCGGTGTTCGTCGAGTTCTTCACGCGGCACTACGTCTTCCGCTGGCGGCAGGCGATGAACGACTACTACATGCAGCACTGGCCGAAGCTGCGCTCGGTGGAAGGCGCGGCCCAGCGCGTGCAGGAGGACACGATGCGCTTTGCCCGCATCGTCGAAGGCCTGGGCGTGGAGCTGATGCGCAGCCTGATGACGCTGGCGGCCTTCCTGCCGATCCTGTGGGGGCTGTCGGACAAGATCACCAGCGTGCCGATCATCGGCGCCATCCCGCATTCGCTGGTGTGGATCTCGATCGGCTGGGCCCTGTTCGGCACGGTGCTGCTGGCCGTCACCGGCATCCTGCTGCCGGGGCTGGAGTTCCAGAACCAGCGCGTGGAAGCGGCCTACCGCAAGGAGCTGGTGTACGGCGAGGACGACCCGTCGCGCGCCGCGCCGCCGGTGGCTGCTTCGCTGTTCCAGCGGGTGCGGCACAACTACTTCCGGCTGTACTTCCACTACCTGTACTTCGACGTGGTGAAGTGGTCCTACCTGCAGGCCAGCGTGCTGGTGCCCCTGGTGGCCATGGGCCCGACCGTCATCGCCGGCGTGTTCACGCTCGGCGTGTTCCAGCAGATCGCGCGGGCGTTCGACAAGGTGACGGAGTCGTTCCAGTACCTGGTGCTGAGCTGGAGCACCATCATCGAGCTGATCTCGGTCTACAAGCGCCTGCGCGCCTTCGAGGCGCGGATCCATGCGCCGGACGAAGCGCCGCCGGACGACGGGCTGGTGCCCTTGAATCCGTGACGCGAATGCTTGGGCCGGTGGTGAGCGTGGCTCCGTAGGCTGGTGGTGAGCCCGAAGGCGAACCCCAGCTTCCCGCGCGCCGCGTAGCTGGGGTTCGCTGCGCTCACCGCCAGCCTACGAAGAGGCCGCCAGCGTGCGAAGGGCTGCCGCGGTCTGCGGATCCGCCGGAAAGAAAGTCTCCAGCGCCAGCTCCTGCAACGTCACGTCCACCGGCGTGCCGAAGATGGTGGTGGTGCTGATGAAACTGAGCACCGCGCCCTCCCGGGTGCGAAAGCGCAGCGGCATCGCGATGCCGAGCACTTCGCCATCGAGCCGGTGCGCGTCCGCATCGGCCGGCACGGGGTAGGCGCGCAGTTCTTCTTCCAGCGTCTGCAGCTGGCGGTCGCCGGTGGCCTGGACCTGCTGGCGCAGCCGCTCGAAGAGGTGGTGCCGCCACTGCCCGAGGTTCACGATGTGCGGCGCCAGGCCGCGCGGATGCAGGCTGAGGCGCAGCACGTTGATCGTGCCCTGCAGCAGCGACGGATCGGCGCGCGCCATCAGGTGCGGCACCATGGCGTTGTGCGCCAGCAGGTTCCAGTGCCGGTCCACCGCCAGCGCCGGATAGGGCTCGTGGCTTTTCAGGATCAGCTGCACGGCTTCGCGGGCCGGCGCCAGCGCGGCGTCGTCCAGCGGGCGCTCGCGGTACATCGGCGCATAGCCGGCGGCGACCAGCAGCGCGTTGCGCTCGCGCAGCGGGATGTCCAGGCGTTCGGCCAGGCGCAGCACCATCTCGCGGCTGGGGAGCGATCGGCCGGTTTCCACGAAGCTCAGGTGCCGCGTCGAGATGTCCGCCTCGCCGGCCAGGTCCAGCTGGCTCATGCGGCGGCGCTGGCGCCAGTGCCGCAGGTGCTCGCCGAAGCTGCGGGCCTGCGAGGCGGGAGCGGGTGCGTGGGCGAGGTCCATGGCCGGGATGGTAGTCGGGGCCGCGCCGGGCTTCCATGACCCCGGAGGTCATGGACCCGCGGCGCGGCGGCGCCGACAGTGCGGTTCCCACTTTCCCAAGGAGCTGCCATGAACTTCGCCTCTTCCCCCCGCTTCCTGCCCACCGTGCTGTGGATCGACGCCGCGTCGGCGGCGGCCAGCGGCGGGCTGCAAGTCGCAGCGGCTACGCTGCTCGCCGGCTGGCTCGGCCTGCCGGCCGGGTTGTTGACCGCTTCCGGCGTCGCCCTGTTCGCCTTCGCGGCGCTCGCCGCGTGGGCCGCTCGCGGCCGCCCCGTGCCGCGGGCAGGCGTCTACCTGCTGATCGCCGGCAATGCAGCCTGGGTGTTCGGCTGCCTGGAACTGCTGTTCACCGGCGCCGGCCTCACGCTCCTGGGGCAGGCTTTCCTGGTCGTGCAGGCCCTCTTCGTGGGCGTGCTGGCCGAACTGCAGTGGATCGGCCTGCGCCGCGCGCCCGCCGCCGCCTGGGCCTGACGGCAAGCGGGTCTCGCGCTTCTTGTATGCTGGCAGCATGACCCGCGTATTCAATTTCAGTCCCGGTCCCGCCACCCTGCCGGAGCCGGTTCTGCGCCAGGCGGCGGACGAGATGCTGGACTGGCGCGGCAGCGGCATGTCGGTGATGGAAATGAGCCACCGCGGCAAGGAGTTCATGTCCATCCACGCGGAGACCGAGGACCTGCTCAAGGAGCTGATGGGCGTCCCCTCGGGCTACCAGGTGCTGTTCATGCAGGGCGGCGCGATCGGCGAGAACGCCATCGTGCCGATGAACCTGATGGGCGCCACCGGCCGCGCCGACTACGTCATCACGGGCGACTGGTCCAAGAAGTCGGCCAAGGAAGCGAAGACCTACGGCACGGTCAACTTCGCGGCCAGCGCGGAGGCTTCGAAGTTCTCGGCGATCCCGAAGCAGGCGGAATGGAAGCTCGATCCCGGCGCTTCCTACGTCCACATCTGCTCGAACGAGACCATCGGCGGCGTGCAGTTCCACTGGACGCCGGACACCGGCAAGGTTCCGCTGGTGGCGGACATGTCCTCGGACATCCTGTCGCGGCCCATCGACGTGGCGAAGTACGGACTGATCTACGCCGGCGCGCAGAAGAACATCGGGCCTTCGGGACTGACCATCGTGGTGGTGCGCAAGGACCTGATGGGACATGCGCTGCCGATCACGCCGTCGGCCTTCAACTACAAGACCCAGGCCGACGCCGACTCGATGTACAACACGCCGCCCACCTACGCGATCTACATCGCGGGGCTGGTGCTCAAGCACGTCAAGGCGCTGGGCGGCATGGAAGCGATGGCGCGGCACAACGCGGCCAAGGCGAAGCTGCTGTACGACTTCCTGGACGGCAGCAGCTTCTTCCGCAACCCGATCGCGCGCGAGGACCGTTCGCTCATGAACGTGCCCTTCTGGCTGAAGGACGAAGCGCTGGATGCCGAGTTCCTGAAGGGCGCGCAGGCGCGCGGGATGGTGCAGCTCAAGGGCCACCGTTCGGTCGGCGGCATGCGCGCCTCGATCTACAACGCCATGCCGGTCGAAGGCGTGCAGGCCCTGGTGCAGTACATGAAGGAATTCGAGCGCAGCCATGGCTGACGCCCCGTTCGGGATCCTGGTCCTCAACCAGATCTCGAATGCTGGCCTCGAGCGGCTGCCCGCCGGCCGCTACCGCACGGGCAAGGACATCGCCGCGCCCGACGCGGTGCTGGTGCGCTCCGCCGACATGCACGGGATGGAGATCCCCGCCTCGGTCCGGGCGATCGGCCGCGCCGGCGCCGGCACCAACAACATCCCCGTGCCGGCGCTCAGCGCCCGCGGCATCCCCGTGTTCAACGCGCCGGGCGGCAACGCCAACGCGGTCAAGGAGCTGGTGCTGGCCGGCATGCTGATGGCGGCGCGCCACCTGCCGGAGGCGCAGCGCTTCGTGCAGGCGCTCGACCCGGCCTCGCCGGCGCTGGAGCAGGCCATCGAGGAAGGCAAGAAGGCCTTCGCCGGCTTCGAGCTGTCCGGCCAGACCCTGGGCATCATCGGCCTCGGCAAGGTCGGCGCGCTGGTGGCGGACGCGGCCATCAAGCTGGGCATGC
The DNA here is from genome assembly GCA_021323335.1 of Ramlibacter sp. Taxonomy (GTDB): domain Bacteria; phylum Pseudomonadota; class Gammaproteobacteria; order Burkholderiales; family Burkholderiaceae_C; genus Ramlibacter. The sequence continues at coordinate 72,263 of JAJTCN010000004.1, read as the reverse complement.
ACGTGATGGGCTACGACCCGGAGATCACGGTCGACGCCGCCTGGAGCCTGTCTTCCCAGGTGCAGCGGGCGGCCAGCGTGGACGACGTGCTGCAGCACGCCCGGCTGGTGAGCCTGCACGTGCCGCTGGTGCCCGCCACCCGGCACCTGGTCAACGCGGACAACGTGCGGTTGATGGGGCCGGACGCGGTGCTGCTGAATTTCTCGCGCGACGGTGTGGTGGACGATGCCGCGGTCGTCTCGGCGCTGGGCGCCGGCCAGCTCGGCCGCTACGTCTGCGACTTCCCCCACGCGGGCCTGCTGGGACACCCGCAGGTGATCGCCCTGCCGCACCTCGGCGCGTCCACCCGGGAAGCGGAGGACAACTGCGCCGCCATGGTCGCGGACCAGCTGCGCGATTTCCTCGAGCACGGCAACGTGCGCAATGCCGTCAACTTCCCCAACGTGCACATGAGCCGCGGCACCCGCTGGCGGGTGGCCATCGCCAATGCCAACGTGCCCAACATGCTGGGCCAGATCTCCACGGCCATGGCGCACGCCGGCCTCAACATCCACAACATGGTGAACAAGTCGCGCGGCGACATGGCCTATACGCTGGTGGACGTGGACAGCGCGGTGGGCGACCAGGTCCTGGCCACCCTGCGCGGCATCGAAGGCGTGCTGGCGGTGCGCTACCTGCCCAACGGCTGAGCGGCGGCACGGCAAACCGCCCCAGCCGCGCGTCTGGCTGCAAAATCACGCAAAGCAACAACCAGGGAACACGCGCATGCCCAACGCCTTCGCCAACACGCTGCAGACCTTCCAGGCCGGCATCGGCCGCAGCGGCCAGTTCTACTCCCTGCCCGAGCTGGCCAAGCTCTACCCCAACGTCCGGCGCCTGCCCATGAGCCTGCGCATCGTGCTGGAGTCGGTGCTGCGCAACTGCGACGGCCGCAAGATCACCGCCGAGCACGTGGAGCAGGTGGCGAACTGGTCGCCCACCGGCCATGCGCAGCGCCGCGCAGCGCCTGGGCAAGGACGTCGGCCGCATCGAGCCGCTGGTGCCGGTGGACCTGGTGGTGGACCACTCGATCATGGTCGACCACTACGGCAAGACCGATGCCATCGACCTGAACATGAAGCTGGAATTCCGCCGCAACAAGGAGCGCTACCAGTTCAGGGCGTGGTGGGCTGGGGCGTGGGCGGCATCGAGGGCGAGGCCGCGATGCTCGGCCAGCCGGTCTACTTCCTCACGCCCGACGTGGTGGGCTTCGAGCTCACCGGCAAGCTGCGCGAAGGCTGCACCGCCACCGACCTGGTGCTCAGCGTCACCGAGCTGCTGCGCAAGCACAAGGTGGTGGGCAAGTTCGTCGAATTCTTCGGCGAAGGCACGCGCAGCCTGGCGGTGCCGGACCGCGCCACCATCGGCAACATGGCGCCCGAGTACGGCGCCACCATGGGCTTCTTCCCGGTGGACGAGCGTACCATCGACTACTTCGAAGGCACCGGCCGCACCAAGGACCAGATCAAGTTCCTGGAGGCTTACTTCCGGGCCCAGCAGATGTTCGGCGTGCCGATGCCGGGCGACGTGGACTACTCCGCGGTGGTGAAGCTGGACCTGGGCGACGTGACGCCCAGCCTGTCGGGGCCCAAGCGGCCGCAGGACCGCATCGAGCTCGGCAAGGTCGCCGATACCTTCCGCTCGCTGTTCTCCAAGCCGATCGCCGAGAACGGCTTCAACCAGCAGGCCGAGGTGCTGCTGACGCGGCACCAGGTGGAAAGCGAGCGGCAGAGCGTGCTGGAGAAGGTGCCGCAGACCCCGGACAACCCGCCGACTCCGCTGGCCGCGCCCCGGTTCGAACTGGAGATGGAGGCGAACAAGCCGACCTTGCGCGCCTCGCATGCGAAGTCGGTGGGGCCGGTCGAAGGCGGCGACATCACCATCGGCAACGGCGACGTGCTGATCGCGGCGATCACCAGCTGCACCAACACGTCCAACCCGGGCGTGATGCTGGCCGCCGGCCTGCTGGCGAAGAAGGCGGTGGAGAAGGGGCTGCGCGTGCAGCCGCACATCAAGACCTCGCTGTCCCCCGGCTCGCGCATGGTCACCGAATACCTGCGCGACGCCAAGCTGCTGCCCTACCTGGAGCAGCTCGGCTTCTCGCTGGCCGGCTACGGCTGCATGACCTGCATCGGCAACTCCGGCGACCTCACGCCGGAGATCAACGAGGCGATCAGCCAGAGCGACCTGGTGTGCGCCGCGGTGCTCTCGGGCAACCGCAACTTCGAGGCCCGCATCCACCCGAACATCAAGGCCAACTTCCTCGCCAGCCCGCCCCTGGTGGTGGCGTACGCCATCGCCGGCACGGTGCTCAAGGACCTGATGACGGAGCCGGTGGGCAAGGGCAAGGACGGCAAGGACGTCTGGCTCGGCGACATCTGGCCGTCCAGCGACGAGATCAACAAGCTGATGAAGCACGCGATGAACCCCAAGGGTTACCGCAACAGCTACGGCAAGGTGAAGGCCGAGCCGGGCGCGCTGTGGCAGGGCATCGAAGGCGTGGCCGGCGACACCTACAGCTGGCCCACCAGCACCTACATCGCCGAGCCGCCGTTCTTCGAGGGCTTCACGCTGGAAGGGCCGCCGCCGCTGCCGGCCGCGTCCGCTGCCGCCGGCAGCAAGGAGGCGGTGCGGGACGCCCGGATCATCGCGCTGTTCGGCGACTCCATCACCACCGACCACATCTCGCCGGCCGGATCGATCAAGGACACCTCGCCGGCGGGGCGCTGGCTGCAGGAGCACGGCGTGGTGAAGACCGACTTCAACAGCTACGGCTCGCGGCGCGGCAACCACGAGGTGATGATGCGCGGCACCTTCGCCAACGTGCGCATCCGCAACCTGATGCTGCCGGCGGGGCCGGACGGCTCGCGCGAGGAGGGCGGCCTCACGCTGTACTGGGACCGGCAGGGCGGCTCGCAGAAGATGTTCATCTACGACGCCGCGATGAAGTACATCTCGGAGGGCCGCGGCACGGTGATCTTCGCAGGCGAGGAGTACGGCACCGGCTCGTCGCGCGACTGGGCGGCCAAGGGCACGCAGCTGCTGGGCATCAAGGCGGTGGTGGCGCGCAGCTTCGAGCGCATCCACCGCAGCAACCTGGTGGGCATGGGCGTGCTGCCGCTGCAGTTCCAGGGCGACATGAGCTGGCAAGCGCTGGGCCTGACCGGCGAGGAGACCATCGACATCGTGCCCGACGCGCAACTGCGGCCCCAGAGCCAGGCGGAGATGGTCATCCGGCGGCCGGACGGCACGCGGCAGGAAGTGAAGCTCACGCTGCGCATCGACACGCCCATCGAGGTGGACTACTACCGCCACGGCGGCATCCTTCCCTACGTCCTCCGGCAACTGCTCGCAGGGTGACGAGGGAACTGCTCGTCGCCGGCGGCGGCATCGGCGGCCTGGCCGCGGCGCTGGCCGCGCGGCGCGCGGGCTGGGAGGCCCGCGTCTTCGAGCAGGCCGAAGCCTTGTCCGAAGTCGGCGCCGGCATCCAGCTCGGGCCCAACGCCACCCGCATCCTGCAGGAGTGGGAGCTGCTGCAGGGCGAGCTGGGCCGGCTGGCGGTGGCGCCTGCGCGCCTGCGCGCGCGCGACGGCGTGGATGGCGCGGACCTCGGCGTGCTGGAACTCGGGCCCGCCATGCGCCAGCGCTATGGCGCTCCCTATCTCACGGTGCACCGCGCCGACCTGCAGGCTGCCTTGCTGCACGCGGCGCAGGCGGGCGGCGTGCGCCTGCACACCGGCAGCCGGCTGGGCGCGGTCGAGGAGCAGGGCAGCGTGGTGACCGCCCGGACCACCGAGGCTCGCCTGGTGGAAGCGGAGGCCCTGGTCGCCGCGGACGGCGTCTGGAGCAACCTGCGGGTGGACGTCGCCGGCGATGCGCCGACGCAGGCCACCGGCCAGCTGGCCTACCGCGGCCTCGTGCGGCAACAGGACCTGCCGCAGGCGCTGCGCAGCGACGAGGTGACGGTGTGGCTGGCGCCGCGCATGCACCTAGTGACCTATCCGGTGCGCGGCGGCGAATGGCTCAACGCGGTATGCGTGGTGGAAGGGACGCAACCGGGCGACCCGCGCGACTGGGACTTCGCGGCGACGCAGGCGCAGCTGGAGGCGGCGCTGGGGCCGGTGTGCGGAGCGGTGCGCGAGCGCGTGGCGTCCATCCCGAAGTGGGGCTTCTGGGTGCTGCATGCGCGCCCGCCGGTCGGCTCCGCGGAAGAGATGGCGCGCGGGCGCGTGGCCTTGCTGGGCGATGCCGCGCACCCGATGCGTCCCTACCTGGCGCAGGGCGCGGGCATGGCGATCGAGGATGCGCGCGAATTGCAGCGTGTTCTGGCCATCGCCGACGACCGCATCGTCGACGTGCCCACGGCCTTTCGCCGCTATGCGCTCAATCGCTGGCAGCGGGTGGCGCGGGTGCAGGAGCGGTCGATCCGCAACGGCACGATTTTCCATGCGACGGGGCCGCTGCGGATGGCGCGGAATGCGGCGATGCGGTTGCTGGGGGAGAGGCTTCTCGACCAGCCTTGGTTGTACAAATAAAACCGTCATTCCCGCGCAGGCGGGAATCCAGGGCTCCCGATTTCAGGAAAGCCCCCCGCCTTCGCGGGGGCAGGCTCTGTGATCCCCGCCTTCGCGGGGATGACGGAAGGTTCACAACTCCGTGCGCAGCTGCCAGATCTCCGGGAACAGCACCACGTCCAGCATCTTGCGCAGGTAGCTCACGCCGCCGGTGCCGCCGGTGCCGCGCTTGAAGCCGATGATGCGTTCGACCGTGGTGACGTGGCGGAAGCGCCAGAGGCGGAAGGCATCCTCCAGGTCGGTCAGCTCCTCGCCGAGCTGGTACAGGTCCCAGTTCTTCTCCGGCGCGCGGTAGACGACCAGCCAGGCCGCTTCCACTTCCTTGCTCGCCTCGTACGGCTTGGTCCAGTCGCGCTGCACGTGCGAAGCCGGCACCGGCAGGCCGCGGCGCGCCAGCAGCCGCAGCGACTCGTCGTACAGCGAAGGCGCTTCGTGCGCGGCGCGCACCACGGCCAGCCGCCCCTCGTGGTGCTCGTGCGGCTTGAGCATCGCCGGGTTCTTGTTGCCCAGGCGGAACTCGATGCAGCGGTACTGCCAGCTCTGGAAGCCGCTGGAGCTGGCGAGGTAAGGACGGATCGCGCTGTACTCCGGAGGCGTCATCGTGGCCAGCACGTCCCACGCGTGCACCAGCTGCTCCATGATCCGCGACACCCGCGCCAGCATCTTGAAGGCCGGCGGCAGTTCGTCCCGCGCCATGGCGGCGATCGCCGCATCCAGCTCGTGCAGCATCAGCTTCATCCACAGCTCGCTGGTCTGGTGCTGCACGATGAAGAGCATCTCGTTGTGGTCGGGCGAGAGCGGCTTCTGCGCCTGCAGGATGGCGTCGAGCTGCAGGTAGTCGCCGTAGCTCATGTCGCGGCTGAAATCCAGCTGCGCGCGCTCGGCATGGACGATGTCTTCGGGTTTCGGGGGCTGGGTCATGTCAGGTCACCGCGTGCTGCCGGTTGAATTCGTCGCGCCGCCACTCGCCGGTGTCGAGCACTTGCCGCAAGTGCTCCACGGCGTGCCAGACGTCGGCGAAACGCAGGTACAGCGGCGTCAGGCCGAAGCGCAGGATGTCGGGTCGGCCGGCGCGGAAGTCGCCGATCACGCCGCGCGCTATCAGCGCCTGCACGATCGCGTAGGCGCCCTCGTCGCGCGTGAGGCAGACCTGCGAGCCGCGGCGGGCGTGCTCGCGCGGCGTCGCCAAGCCCAGGCCATGGGAGGCGCAGCGCTCCTCCACCAGGGCGATGAACAGGTCGGTGAGGGCGAGCGATTTGCGCCGCAGCGCCGGCATCCCGCCCAGAGGCTCGGCGGCCAGCAGCGTGTCGAGCCCGCATTCCAGCGCGGTCATGCTCAGGATCGGCTGGGTGCCGCACAGGTAGCGCGCGATGCCCGCCGCGGGGCGGTAGTCCGGTGTGAACGCGAACGGCGCCGCGTGGCCCCACCACCCGGCCAGCGGCTGCCAGAAACGGTCGGCGTGGCGCGGATGCACCCACACGAAGGCGGGCGCGCCCGGCCCGCCATTGAGGTATTTGTAGCCGCAGCCGATGGCGAAGTCCGCGTCGGCGCCATGCAGGTCGACCTCCACCGCGCCGGCGCTGTGCGCGAGGTCCCAGACCACCAGCGCGCCCGCCGCGTGCGCCGCCGCGGTGACGGCGCGCATGTCGTGCATGGCGCCGGTGCGGTAGTTCACGTGCGTCAGCATCAGCACCGCGGTGTCCGCGTCGAGCGCGCGGGCGATCCCGTCCGGCTCCACCAGCCGCAGCGTCATGCCGCGCTCGCGGCACAGCGCCTCGGCGATGTACAGGTCGGTCGGGAAGTTGCTGCGTTCGCTGACGATGGTTCGGCGGGACAGTGCGTCCACGTGCGCGATCGACAGCGCGGCGCTGAGCACCTTGAACAGGTTGATGGAGGTGCTGTCGGTCGCGACCACCTCGCCCGGGCGTGCCCCGACCAGCGTGCCGATCCGGTCGCCCAGGCGCTGCGGCAGCTCGAACCAGCCGGCCGTGTTCCAGGAGCGGATCAGGCCCTCACCCCATTCCTGCTGCACGGCACGCGCGATGCGCTCCGGCGCGGCCTTCGGCAGCGGCCCCAGCGAGTTGCCGTCCAGGTAGATCACGCCTTCGGGCAGCGTGAAGAGCCCGCGCAGGTGGCGCAGCGGGTCCTGCGCGTCGAGCGCGAGGCAGTCCTGCAAGGTCGTCATCCCAGCTCCCTCAGCACGGCGCGCACCGGCGAAGCGTCCGCCGTCATCAGCTTCAGCGGCAGCGCGATCAGTTCGTAGTCGCCTTCCGGCACGTCGTCGAGCACCAGGTTCTCCAGCACCCGCAGGCCGCGGCGGCGGATCACCTGGTGGCTGTCGAGCGTCTTGCTGTCCGCCGGGTCGATGCTGGCGGTGTCGATTCCCACCAGGCGCACGCCGGCATCGGCCAGCCGCTCGATCGTCCGCGGCGCGAAGGCGGAGAGCGCCGGGTCCCAGCGGTCCACCGGCGCGCGCGCATAGGTGCGCACCAGCACGCGTGGCGGCAGCCCTTGCAACGCATGTTCGAGATGTTCCCACTGCACCAGCGGCCCGCGCGCGATGGCGTGGATGACGCGGCAGCGCCCGAGGTAGGGCGCGAGGTCGGTCGCACCGATGGCCGCGCCCTGCGGGTCGTAGTGCAGCGGCGCGTCGGCGTGGGCGCCCACGTGGGGCGACAGCGTGATGGTGCTGACGTTGACGGGGCAGCCGGGGCCGATGGTGGCAGCCCACTGCTGGCGGTACGGCGTGTCGCCGGGAAACACCGGCGCGCCCGCGTCCACCGGTGGAGAGATGTCCCAGAGGCGTGTCATGCGGGCAAGTGTGCGCCGCGTGTTTCGGGCGTGGTGTCGGTTGCTTCCAACAGCCCGCAAAAAATCCTTGAGGCTTAAAGCATCTGAGGGTCGAGGGGCGGCATGCCGTGGCGGGCGCGGGCTTTCTCGCAGCCATGACTGCCGGGCTCGAGCTCGCGGCAGGGGTTGGGCCGCCATTCGTAGATGCCGCAGGCGGCGCGCTCGCCGACCTTGCCGGTCAGCGCCGCGCAGCGGATCGGCACGTGGTCGGTGCCGCGCATGCGGCAGGTATTCCCGGTGACTTCCACTGTCAAGCCGTCGGGCACGGTTCCCCCCTCCGATTGGAGTTCGTACACGGAGAAGTCCACGCGGTAGATGGCGCAGCAGGCGCCGCAGCGCAGGCAGGGGTGTTCGGAATCGGACATACGGGCGTCAACGCAAGGAATGGCGGGCACGTTGCGGGAGGGCTGTATGGAAATACAGCCAACCACCACTTCCTTCAGGAGGCTTTCATGGAACTGCATGGAACTGCAGATCGCGCGCCAGATTATCGACACCCTGGCCCAGGGCATCCATCCCGTCACCGGCGAGGCCATGCCGGACGACAGCCCGTACAACGCTCCCCCGGTGATTCGCGCGCTCCACACCGTGGCGCGCGCGCTCGAGGGCGATGCGAACGCAGGCGGATCGCGGCGCGTGCCGAATGCCGGCAAGCCGTGGTCCGCGGCGGACGACTCGGCACTGGAGACGGCGTTCGACGCCGGCATCCCCGTCAAGCAGGTGGCGCAGGAACTGGGGCGCACCGCCTTCGCGGTCGAGCAGCGCCTCATCAAGATCGGCAAGGTGGCCGCGCCGGCCGGCGGCGGGCGGTTCGGGGCGGCGGCGCCCGCCAATTAGGGGAAGAGTGGCGGGGTCGCTGCGCGAACCCGGCATCCAATCAGGCTACCCCGTCACCTTCCCCAGCAGCAGGAACTCCATCAGCGCCTTCTGCACGTGCATGCGGTTTTCCGCCTCGTCCCACACCACGGACTGCGGGCCGTCGATGACGTCGGCTTCCACTTCCTCGCCGCGATGCGCGGGCAGGCAGTGCATGAACAAGGCATCCGGCTTCGCCACGCGCATCATGTCGGCGTCGACGCACCAGTCGGCGAAGGCCTTGCGGCGCTCTTCGTTCTCCGCTTCGAAACCCATGCTGGTCCAGACGTCCGTGGTCACCAGGTCGGCGCCGCGGCAGGCCTCCATCGGGTCCTTGAAGACCTTGTAGCTCTCGCTGCTGCGGATGCCGGCGATGGCCTGGTCCACCTCGTAGCCGGTGGGCGTGCTCACGTGCACGGTGAAGCCGAGCAGCTCCGCCGCCTGCAGCCAGGTGTTGGCCATGTTGTTGCCGTCACCGACCCAGGCGACGACGCGGCCCCGGATCGAGCCGCGGTGCTCGATGTAGGTGAAGATGTCCGCCAAGATCTGGCACGGATGGAATTCGTTGGTCAGGCCGTTGATCACCGGCACCCGCGAGTGCTCGGCGAAGCGCTCGATCTTGTCCTGCCCGAAAGTGCGGATCATCACCAGGTCCACCATCCGGCTGATGACCTTGGCGCTGTCCTCGATGGGCTCGGCGCGGCCGAGCTGGCTGTCCCCGGTGGTGAGGTGCACCACCGAGCCGCCCAGCTGGTACATGCCCGCCTCGAAGCTCACCCGCGTGCGGGTGGAGGCCTTCTCGAAGATCATTGCCAGCGTGCGGTCGGCCAGCGGGTGGTACTTCTCGTAGTTTTTGAACTTGCGCTTGATCACCGCCGCACGCTGGAAGATCCACTCGTGCTCCTCGGTCGTCAGGTCGCTGAACTGGAGGAAATGGCGCAGCCCCATGGCGCTCACTCCGCCAGGAAAGACTTCACCAGCGGCGCCAGGATGCCCACCACCTCGTCGGCCTGCGCCTCGGTCATGATCAGCGCGGGCAGCAGCCGGACCACGGTGTCGGCCGTCACGCTGATCAACAGGCCGGCCTCCGCCGCGCGCTGCGTCAGCACGCCGCAGGGACGCGCCAGCTCCACGCCGATCATCAGGCCCTGGCCGCGCACTTCCACCACGCCCTTCAGCCCGCCGAGTTCCCGGGCGAGCGCGCCTTTCAGGTGCGCGCCCACGCGCGAGGCGTTCTCCAGCAGGCCGTCTTCTTCCATGATGCGGATCGTTTCCACGCCGGCCCGCATGGCCAGCGGGTTGCCGCCGAAGGTGGTGCCGTGGTTGCCGGGCTGGAAGATGTCCGCCGCGCGCGGGCCGGCCACCACCGCGGCGATCGGCACGCCGGAGCCCAGGCCCTTGGCCAGCGGCATCACGTCCGGCACGATGCCGGCCCACTGGTGCGCGAACCACTTGCCGGTGCGGCCCATGCCGCATTGCACCTCGTCGATCATCAGCAGCCAGTTGCGCTGGTCGCACATCTCGCGCACCTTCTGCAGGTAGTCGATGCGCATCTGGTTGATGCCGCCTTCGCCCTGGATCGTCTCGAAGAACACGGCGACGACGTTGCGGTTGCCGTCGGTGGCGCGGCGCAGCGCGTCCACGTCGTTCATCGGCACGCGGATGAAGCCCTCCACCAGCGGCCCGAAGCCCTGCTGCACCTTCTCGTTGCCGGTGGCCGACAGCGTGGCGATGCTGCGGCCGTGGAAGGCCTTCTCGTAAACCACGATCTCGGGCCGGTCGATGCCGCGGTCGTGGCCGAACTTGCGCGCCAGCTTGATCGCCGCCTCGTTGGCTTCCAGGCCGGTCGAGCCGAAGAACACGTTCGTCATGCCCGACAGCTCCACCAGCTTGGCCGCCAGCTTTTCCTGGTTGGGCACGTGGTAGTAGTTGCAGCTGTGGATGATCTTGGCGACCTGTTCCTGCAGCGCGGGCACCAGCTTGGGGTGGTTGTGGCCGAGCGTGTTGACGGCGATGCCGGCCAAGGCGTCGAGATAGCGCTTGCCGTTCACGTCCCACACGTACACGCCTTCGCCACGGTCCAGCGCGATGGGCAGCCGGCCGTAGGTGTTCATGGTGTGGGGCGAGGACGCCTCGATCTGTGCCATTGCGCGCTTCTCCGTGCTTCACAAATGAAATCGGCTCAACGAAAGAGTGAGCCGCTGGAGCACGATTGTAGGCACACGCCTTGCCTGCGTTGTTTGAGAATTCCGCATCACTGCGATGCGTCCCGCAAGCCGGCGGCCGCCGGCCGGCCGGGGCGTCCACCGAGCTCAACTCTTATATAAGATAGAATACTTGTGCGCTGCAGCAACCACGCTGCCCCGCGCCGAGACCCGCCACCCATGGTCCCCAGCAACCCCAGCGAAGTGTTCATCCAGGGCATCACCCGGGACGGGCGCACCTTCCGTCCCAGCGACTGGGCGGAGCGGCTGGCGGGCGTGATGAGCTCGTTCCGCCCCGGCGGCGCCCAGCCGGGCAGCCACCTGAGCTATTCGCCCTGGTGCATCCCCACCGTCATCGACGGGGTCAAGTGCGTGATCGTCCATCGCGCGCTGCGCGACCACGAGCCGATGGCCTGGGACTTCGTGATCAACTTCGCCCGCGACAACGAGCTGAAGGTCAGCGAGGGGAAGTTCGAGAAGTAGCCGGCCCATGAAAAAACCGCCCGAAGGCGGTTTTTCACTTTTGCTGGCAGCGCACCCGGTTCAAACGGCGTGAAGCTTGCGCCTCACGGGCTGACCTGATGGGTGATCAGGCGGTTGCGGCGGGGGCCTGGAGGCCCTTCACCTTGGCGGACAGGCGGCTCTTGTCGCGCGACGCCTTGTTCTTGTGGAAGATGCCCTTGTCGGCGACCGTGTCCACGATCGACTGGGCCTTGGCGAAGAGTTCGGTCGCCTTGGCCTTGTCACCGGCGGCGACGGCCTTCTCGACGTTCTTCACCGCGGTGCGGTACTTGGAGCGCAGCGAGGTGTTGGCTGCGTTCAGCTTCACGTCCTGGCGGGCGCGCTTGCGGCCCGACGCGAGGCGCGGGTTCTTTTTCTTGGGTTTGGCAGAGGCCATGTGTGTTCCTTAGGTGTCTGAGGATGATGCCAGCAAAGCCCACCATTATAGCCCGCCCGCGTGAGCCTGTTCAAAGCCGCCTCGACCGTCTCGGTCCTGACCCTCGCGTCCCGCATCACCGGCCTCGCCCGCGACGTCCTGTTCGCCGCCTTCTTCGGTGTCAGCGCCCTGACGGACGCTTTCTACGTGGCCTTCCGCATTCCCAACATGTTCCGCCGGATCTTCGGGGAAGGTGCGTTCAGCCAGGCCTTCGTGCCGGTGCTCGCCGCCACCCGCACCGAGGGGGGTGACGAAGGCGCCAGGCGGCTGGTGGACCACGTGGCCACGGTGCTGCTGTGGACGCTGGTGCTGCTGTGCATCGCCGGCGTGGTGGGGGCGCCCTTGCTGGTCTGGGCCCTGGCCAGCGGCCTGCGCAAGGATCCCGCGGCCTACGACGCGGCGGTGATCATGACGCGCTACATGTTTCCCTACATCGGCTTCATGTCGCTGGTCGCGCTAGCGGGCGGGATCCTGAATACCTGGAAAAAATTCGCGGTTCCCGCGGCATCCCCGGTGCTGCTGAACGTGATGCTGATCGCATCCATCGTGCTGGTGGCGCCCTGGTTCCAGCGGTACGGCATCGAGCCGATCTACTCGCAGTGCATCGGGGTGATGCTGGGCGGCGTCCTGCAACTGGCCATCCAGGTGCCTGCCTTGCGCCGCATCGGCATGTGGCCGCGGTTCGGGCTCGCCTGGTCCGGCCTGCGCGAGTCCTGGAACGACCCCGCCACCCGCAAGATCCTGGGCCTGATGCTGCCGGCGCTGCTGGGGGTGAGCGGGGCCCAGATCTCGCTGCTGATCAACACGCAGATCGCGTCGTACCTCGCATCCGGCAGCGTCAGCTGGCTCAGCAACGCCGACCGGCTGATGGAATTTCCCACGGCACTGCTGGGGGTCGCGCTGGGCGTGGTGCTCATGCCCCAGCTGGCGGCCGCGCGCGCCAGCCAGGACGACGAGCGCTACTCCGGCATGCTGGACTGGGGCCTGCGGCTGGTGGTCCTGCTGGCGGTGCCGAGTTCCATCGCCTTGCTGCTGTTCGGGGTGCCGCTGGTGGCCACGCTGTTCCACTATGGTGCGTTCACCGATGCGGACGTGAGGCAGGTCGCCATCGCGCTCGCCGGCTATGGCACCGGGCTGCTGGGGATCGTCGCCATCAAGGTGCTGGCGCCCGGCTTCTACGCCAGCCATGACATGAAGACCCCGATGAAGATCGCGCTGGCGGCGCTGGCGGTCACCCAGCTGTGCAACATCGCGCTGGTGCCCTCCCTGCGGCATGCGGGGCTGGCGCTGTCCATCGGCATCGGCGCGCTCGTGAACGCGGGCGTCCTGCTGGCGATCCTGCTGCGGCGCGGCCGCTACCGCCCGCGCCCGGGATGGGGCGTGTTCTTCCTGCAGGTCATCGCCGCGACCATCGTGCTCGGCGCCTTCCTGCTGTGGGCGAACCAGGCGTTCCCGTGGATGCAGTGGCGCGCGCAGGCGTGGGTGCGGGCCGGCGCGATGGCCGGCATGCTGGCCGCATCGGCTGCGATTTACTTCACTTCGCTTGCGCTCACGGGCGTGAAGCTGCGTCAGTTTGTCACGCGATGATCCGCCGGCGACGCGAACGAGCCACGGTGGCTTGACGCCTCCTGGCCCGTCCATTACAACGACCCCATGTCGCTGCAATTCACTGCCCCCACGCCGCTGGAATATTTCCGGGTGCTGGTGCAGGGCGACGAACAGTTCCCGCTGCTCGAAGCCGCCGCCAGCGTGGCGCAGGACGAATACCCCGACCTCGACCTGCAGGTGGTGCTGGGCGACGTGGACCAGCTGCTGGCGCGACTGAAGCGCCGCATCCCCGGGGACGCCGCGCCGCTGCAGCGCCTGCGCACGCTCAACCAGTTCTTCTTCCGCGACCTCAGCTTCGGCGGCAACGTCAACGACTACGGCGACCCGGACAACAGCTACCTGAACGTGGTGCTGCGCACCCGCCGCGGCATCCAGATCTCGCTGGCGGTCCTGTGGATCGAGCTGGCCCAGGGCATCGGGCTGCATGCGCGCGGTGTCTGCTTCCCGGGCCACTTCATGGTCAAAGTCAACCTGCCCAAGGGCCAGGTCGTCATCGACCCCTTCACCGGCCAGTCGCTGTCGCGCGAAGAACTCTCGGAGCGGCTGGAGCCGTACAAGCGGCGCAGCGGGCTGGTGGATGAATTCGAGGTGCCGCTGGGCCTGTACCTGCAGGCGGCGCCGCCGCGCGACATCGTCGCGCGCATGCTGCGCAACCTCAAGGAGATCCACCGCGCCCAGGAAGACTGGCAGCGGGTGATCGCGGTGCAGAACCGGCTGCTGATCCTGCTGCCGGACGCCTGGGCCGAATACCGGGACCGCGGGCTCGCCCATGCGGAGCAGGGCCATTCCCAGCGTGCCGTCGAAGACCTGGAAACCTACCTGGTGCACGCGCAGGACGCGCTGGACATCGACGCCATCGCCGACCGCGTGGCCGACCTGCGCCGCGCCAAGCAGTAGCCGGGATCCTGCTGCCTAGGCAGCCGTCCGCACCAGCGGATTGAGCGGGCGCGCCCCCCGCAGCACCGAGCCGCGGTTCACCGACGCCAGCACGCTTTCGCGCGTGCGCGCCTCGGCGGCGGGCAGCGGCTTGAGCACCGGCCGCAGCCAGTCCAGGATCGGCGCCCACTGCGCCAGGTCCGTCGCCGCCTTGTCCTCCGGCAGGTCGAACAGGGTCAGGCCGCCTTCGAGGCTGCGCACGTACAGCTGGGTCTCGCGCAGCATGCCCACCATCTCCACCTTCTGCTCGCCGGACCAGGCGCGCAGCATGTCGGCGGCGTTGGTGCGGCCGTCCACCCGCATGCCCACCGTGGCGACGCGGCACTGGCCCTTGGCCACGCGCGGCAGCGTCATGAGCTCGGCGATGCAGGCGGCCGCCGATTCGCGGTCGAACATCGACGGGCAGACGGGGATGACGATGGCATCGGCGAACATCACGATGCGCGCGAGTTCGAAGCCGTGCAGGCCCCCGGGCGTGTCCAGCACGACGTGCGTGATGCCGGTGGGCACCCGCAGCACGTTCTTCTGGTCGATGGTCCAGGGGGCGATGGCGGGCAGGCCAGGGTCGCGGCGGCGCAGCCAGCCGCGGCTGGACTGCTGGCGGTCGATGTCGCCCAGCATCACGGCCAGGCGTTCGCGCGCGCACCAGGCGGCCACGTGGGCTGCGAAGGTGCTCTTCCCGCTCCCTCCCTTGCGGTTGACGACCGCGACGACCGGCATGTCTGCTCCTCGGGGTGAAGGTCCAGTTTCGGTCAGGACATGCCGCAAGTCCAGCCCGTCGCACACCGGGGCGCTCCGGCTTTTGTAGCGGCGCAACGGCCCCGGCCGCCTGTCGCCCGTTAGCCGCCGTCCGCCGCCGGCGCCTTCCATGCCAGCGCCGCCAGTGCCAGTGCGCTGAGGGCCGCCCCCGCGATGAAAGTGCTGGCGCCGCCCAGGCGGTCCCAGAGCAGGCCGGCCAGGCCGCTGGCCACGAGCAGCGCCAGGCCGCTGGCCAGGTTGAACATGCCGAAGGCGGTGCCGCGCAGGGCGGGCGGTGCGGTGGCCGCCACCATGGTGGCGAGCAGGCCCTGGGTGAGCGCCATGTGCACGCCCCACAGGCCGATGCCGGCCCACAGCAGCAGCCCGGTGTCGGCCGCGGCCAGCGCCAGGTCCGCGGCGATCAGCACCGCCAGGCCGATGGCCAGCAGCCTGCGGTGGGACATGCGGTCGGCCAGCTTGCCGAACGGGTAGGCGAGGGCGGAGTACACGACGTTCATCGCGATCAGCACCAGCGGCGCCCAGGCGATGGCCAGGCCGCCTTGCTGCGCCCGCAGCACCAGGAACGCCTCGCTGAAGCGCGCCAGCGTGAACAGCGCCCCGATCCCCACCACCCACCAGTAGGCGCGCGTCAGCTGCCGCAGGTTCTCGCGCCGGATCGGGTTGACGCGCACGGCGCTGGCCGGGCGTTCCGGTTCGCGCACCCCCACCACCAGCAGCAGCACCGACAGCACGGCGGGGACCACCGCCACCCAGAAGATGGCCCGGAAATCGTTGGCCCACAGCAGCATCAGCCCGATGGCCACGAGCGGGCCGAGGAAGGCGCCGACGGTGTCCAGCGACTGGCGCAACCCGTAGGCGGCGCCGCGCTGGTCGGGGTGCGCCAGGTCCGCCACCAGCGCGTCACGCGGCGCACCGCGCATGCCCTTGCCGACGCGGTCGGCCAGGCGCGCGGCCACCACCACGCCGACGGCGTCGGCCAGCGCGAACAGCGGCTTGGAAGCGGCGCCGAGGCCATAACCCAGCACCGCCAGCGGCTTGCGCCGGCCGAGCCAGTCGCTCCACGCGCCGGAAAAGACCTTGACGACCAGGGCGGTGGCCTCCGCCGCGCCCTCGAGCAGGCCGACGGTCAGCATGCTCGCGCCCAGGCCGGTGACCAGGAAGACCGGCAGCAGGCTGTGGATCATCTCCGAGGAGACGTCCATCAGCAGGCTGACGAAGCCCAGGACCCAGATGCCCGCGGGCAGGCGGCGGGGCGGGGCGGCCTGCATCCGCGCTGGCGTCAGGCGACCGTCACCGGCGCGCCGCCGGCGCGCGGGCCGATGCGGCCGATCTCGTGCACCTGCTCGCCCTGCTGGCGCAGCGCCGCGGCCACCGCGGCCGCTTCGGCCGGCGCGACCACCACCACCATGCCGATGCCGTTGTTGAAGGTGCGGTTCATCTCGTGATCGTCGATCGCCGCGGTGGCCTGCAGCCAGGCGAACAGCTCGGTGCGCGGCCAGCTGCCGGCCTTCAGGTGCGCGGCTAGGCCGTCGGGCAGCACCCGCGGGATGTTCTCCAGCAGGCCGCCGCCGGTGATGTGGGCCAGGGCCTTGATGCCCGGGTGCGCGGCCAGCGCGGCGAGCACCGGCTTCACGTAGATGCGCGTGGGCTCCATCACGGCCTGGCGGAACGGCTTGCCGTCCAGCGAGGCGGGCAGCTGCGACGCACCGGCCCGCTCGATGCACTTGCGCACCAGCGAAAAGCCGTTGGAATGCACGCCGCTGGAGGCCAGGCCCAGCACGATGTCGCCGTCCCGGACGTCCTGCCCGGCCAGGATCTTCGACTTCTCGACGGCGCCGACGGCGAAGCCGGCCAGGTCGTACTCGCCGGACGGGTACATCCCCGGCATTTCCGCCGTCTCGCCGCCGATCAGGGCGCAGCCCGCCAGCTCGCAGCCGCGGGCGATGCCGCCCACGACGGCCGCCGCGGTGTCCACGTCCAGCTTGCCGCAGGCGAAGTAATCCAGGAAGAACAGGGGCTCGGCGCCCTGCACCAGCACGTCGTTCACGCTCATGGCCACCAGGTCGATGCCGACGGTGTCGTGCATGCCCCACTCGAAGGCGAGTTTCAGCTTGGTGCCGACGCCGTCGGTGCCGCTCACCAGCACCGGCTCCTTGTAGCGCTTGGGCACCTCGAACAGGGCGCCGAACCCGCCGATGCCCGCCAGCACGCCCTCGCGCATGGTCTTTTTCGCCAGCGGCTTGATCCGTTCGACCAGTGCGTCGCCGGCATCGATGTCGACGCCGGCGTCCTTGTACGAGAGGGGGGAGGGGTTCATGGGGGTGGGGTGGACCGGGGAGGAGGCGCCGGCCGATAGAATTTGCATTCGATTTTACTTGCCGGCCCGTCATCCAGCCGGTTCACTCCCCGGAATGCAATTCACCCCCACGCAGAAGCAGGCCGCGGCCTGGCTGGCGATCGCGGTGCTCGCCCTGCTCGCCCTGCGCGCGCTGGGGCCCGTGCTGACGCCCTTCATCGTGGCTGCGGTGCTGGCGTATGCGCTCACGCCCCTCGTCGACCGGCTGGACGACGTCTGGGGCGGCCGCATGCCGCGCGTGCTGGCGGTGGTGATCGTCCAGCTGCTCTTCCTGCTGGCGGTGTTGTGCCTGGTCCTGCTGATCATCCCGGTGCTGCTCAAGGAGATCCCGCTGATCCGCGAGCAGCTGCCCATGCTGCTGGACAAGCTGCACGGCACGCTGTCACCCTGGCTGGCGCAGTTCGGCATCCACATCGCGCTGGACCTGGCCAGCCTGCGCGAACTGCTGGTGGGGTACCTGAATGCCAACTGGGGCGACAGCTTCGGCTCGCTCTGGTCGTCCCTCAAGCTCGGCGGCAGCGTGCTGCTCACCGTGGTCGGCTACACGGTGCTGATCCCCGTGGCGCTGTTCTACCTGCTGCTGGACTGGAAGCAGGTGGTCGCCCGGGCGCTGGAGCTGGTGCCGCCGCGGGTGCGGCCGGGCGTGGATTCCTTCACCCACGAGGCGGACCAAGTGCTGGGGCAGTACCTGCGCGGCCAGTTGCTGGTGATGGTCACGATGGCCGTCTTCTACAGCACCGGGCTGGCGCTGTTCGGGCTGGACCTGGCGGTGCCGATCGGCGTGTTCACCGGCCTGGCCATGTTCGTGCCCTACGTGGGCTTCGGCATCGGCCTGGTGCTGGCCATCGTCGCCGGCGTGCTGGAGTTCGCCTCGGTCAAGGCGCTGGTGATGGTGGGTTCGGTCTACGGCCTCGGGCAGGTCTTCGAGGGCTTCTACCTGACGCCGCGCCTGGTGGGCGAGCGCATCGGCCTGCACCCGCTGGCGGTGATCTTCGCGCTGCTGGCGTTCGGCCAGCTGTTCGGATTCGTGGGCGTGCTGATCGCGCTGCCGGCCAGCGCGCTGCTGCTGGTGGCGATCCGCCGCATCCGCAGCGGCTACCTGTCCAGCCGGCTTTACCAGGGCTAGCGCATGGTGCGGATGAAGCAACTCACGCTCGACATCGGCCTGGCCCGGGGTCCCAGCCTGGCCAGCTTCATGGCCGGGCCCAACGAAGCCGCGTGGAAGCACCTGCAGCTGTGGGCCGGCAGCCCGACGCGCTCGCCGGTGCCCACCTACCTCTGGGGCGCGGCCGGCAGCGGCAAGACGCACCTGCTGCAGGCGGTGCAGGCGGCGCTGCGCGAGCAGGGCGCGCTCGTGGGCTGGCTCGACCCGTCGCTGGCGGAGCCGCCCGGCTTCGACGAGGACTGGGCGGTCGTCCTGATGGACGACGTGCACCTCTATTCGGCGGTGCAGCAGCACGCCGCCTTCTCCTGGTTCGTGCAGGCGCAGGCGCTGCAGCGCGGCGTGCTGGCCGCCGGGGCGCTGCCGCCGGCCGACCTGAAGCTGCGCGAGGACCTGCGCACGCGCCTGGGCTGGGGCCACGTGTTCGAACTGCACGTGCTCAGCGAGACCGAGCGGCGCGCGGTGCTGCGGCAGGAAGCGGATGCGCGGGGCGTGTTCCTGAGCGACGAGGTGATGGACTTCATCCTGCACCGCTTCTCGCGCGACCTCGGCAGCCTGATGCAGCTGCTGGAGCACCTGGACGCGTACGCGCTCCAGGCGCAGCGGGCCATCACCATCCCCCTCATCAAGTCCATGCTGGAGAACGAGTGAGCGCACAGAAGCAACGCGTGACCCTTTTCGACCTCGACCACACGCTGCTGCCGATCGATTCGGACTACTCGTGGGGCGAGTTCACGCAGCGCATCGGCTGGACCGACCGGGTCGAGTTCAAGCGCCGCAACGACGAGTTCTACGCCCACTACATCGCCGGCACGCTGGACGTGCACGATTACGTGCGCTTCGCGGTGGAGGCCGTGCGCACGCGCGGCCACGATGCCTACGTGGCGGCGCACGAGCGCTTCATGCGCGACTTCATCACGCCGGCGCTGCGGCCCCAGGCCGTGGAGCTGGTGCGCCGGCACCAGCAGCAGGGCGACACGGTGGCCATCGTGACGGCGACCAACGAGCTCGTCACGCGTCCCATCGCCGCGGCCTTCGGCGTGCCGGAGCTGATCGCGGTCGAGCTGGAGCGCGACGCCTCGGGCTGGATCACCGGCGAGATCGCCGGCGTGCCCTCCATGCGCGACGGCAAGGTGGTCCGGGTGGCCCAGTGGCTGCAACGGCGCGGCCAGGACTGGCTCGATGTCGAAACCACCTTCTACTCGGACTCGATGAACGACCTGCCGCTGCTGGAGCGCGTGAACCACCCCGTCGCGACCAATCCCGACCCGAAACTGCGCACCCTGGCCCTGGAGCGGGGCTGGCGCATACTCGACCTCTTCGAGAGGGCCTGAGCCCCCTGTTTTCCTTCCCATGATCAAGAAATTCATCGACAGGCTGCTCGGCAGCACCGGCCGCAAGCCGAAATTCGGCAAGCGCCAGGAAGTCGGGCCTGAAGTCCACGGCATCGATCCCACCCTGGTGGACGAGCGCGCGCTGAGCGTGGTGCGCACCCTCAAGGAGGGCGGGCACGAGGCGTACATCGTGGGCGGCGCGGTGCGCGACCTGCTCCTGGGCCTGCGGCCCAAGGACTTCGACGTCGCGACCACCGCGACGCCCGAGCAGGTGAAGTCGCTGTTCCGCCGCGCCTTCATCATCGGCCGGCGCTTCCGCATCGTGCACGTCGTGTTCGGCCGCGGCCGCGAGCACGAGGTGATCGAGGTCTCCACCTTCCGCGCCTATCTCGACAGCGCGGATGCCGAAGCCGTGACCGGCAACGAGCGCACCAGCAAGAGCGAGCTGGCCGGCATGAAGCACGCCGTCGATTCTTCGGGGCGGGTGCTGCGCGACAACGTCTGGGGCCCGCAGGAAGAGGACGCGGCGCGCCGCGACTTCACCATCAACGCGATGTACTACGACCCCGAGCGGCGCGTCGTGGTGGACTACCACGGCGGCATCGCCGATGCCAAGAAGAAGCTGCTGCGCATGATCGGCGACCCCACCGCGCGCTATCGCGAGGACCCGGTGCGCATCATCCGCGCGGTGCGTTTCGCCGCCAAGCTCGCGGGGCTGGGCTTCAAGATCGAGCCCAAGACCAAGGCGCCCATCATCCCGAGCCTGCCGCTGCTGCAGGAGGTGCCGCAAAGCCGCCTGTTCGACGAGATGCTCAAGCTGTTGCAGACGGGGCATTCGATCGCCACCATCGAGCAGCTCAAGGCCCAGGGCCTGGCGCGCGGCATCTATCCGCTGCTGGACCTGATCGTCGAGCGCGCCGACCAGCCTTTCGTGCGCGCCGCGTTGCAGGACACCGATCGCCGCGTCGGCGAGAACAAGCCCGTGGCGCCCAGCTTCCTGCTGGCGTGCGTGCTGTGGGCCGAGGTGCGCGACGGCTGGCAGGCCCGCCTGGACCGCAGGCAGCACCCCTTCCCCGCGCTGCAGGAAGCGATCGACGAGGTGTTCGAGTCGCGCATCGGCGACATCTCCGGCCGCGGCAAGCTGGGTGCCGACATGCGCGAGATCTGGATGATGCAGCCGCGCTTCGAGAAGCGCACCGGCCACACGCCTTTCAGCCTGGTGGAGCAGCCGCGCTTTCGCGCGGCTTTCGACTTCATGCGCCTGCGCGCCGACATCGGCGAGGTCGACGACGTGCTGGCCGACTGGTGGCAGGACTTCAGCCAGGCGAGCGACATCGTGCGCGAGGACCTGGTGGCGGCGCTGCGCGACGAGCAGCAGAAGCAGCAGCGCAAGGTCAAGCGCGTGCCCAAGCCCGGCGCCGACGAGGAAGGCACGCGCGACGCACCGCGCCAGCCGGCGCCCGCGCCGGCGGCTGCCAGGAAGCCGGCGCGCGCATCCGCGCCCGGCGACGAAGCCCCGCAGACCGGCGCCGAGGGCGAGGGCGAGGGCGAAGGCGCCGCGACGGGCGAAGCCCCGCGCAAGCGGCGCCGGCGCCGCCGCAAGCCCTCCGGCGGAGGCGGCGGCGATGCGCAGGCCGCCACTTCGGGCAGCGACGGCGACTGACCGCGGCCGCGGCGATGCGTGATCCCGTCGTCGCCTACGTCGGCCTCGGCGCCAATCTCGGCGATGCGCAGCGGGCCTTGCGCGATGCGCTGGCCGCGCTTTCGGCCTTGCCGGGCGCCCGGCTGCTGCACGCGTCCCGGGTCTGGCGCAGTGCACCGGTCGATGCCGGCGGCCCCGACTATTTCAACGCCGTCGCGCAAGTGGAGACGGTCTCCAGTGCACCCGAATTGCTGCGGCAACTGCAGGCGATCGAGCAGGCCGCCGGCCGCGAGCGGCCGTACCGCAATGCGCCGCGCACCCTGGACCTCGACCTGCTGCTGTACGGCGGCGCCCGCATCGACAGCGCGCGGCTGACGGTGCCGCATCCGCGCCTGCGCGAGCGCGCCTTCGTGCTGCTGCCGCTGCGCGAGCTGGCCCCCGCACTGGTGAGCGATGCGGAGCTGGCCGCGGTGGCCGGCCAGCGCATCGCCCCATTACCTCCCACGTCATCGCCAGGATGACTTCGCGCCTGCACCATGCATGCAGGTTCAACGAAAAGGAGGTCACCATGACAGACACGGGTCTCATCGCCGTCGCGTGCGGTCTCATCATCGGGCTGGGCGCCATCGGCGCCTGCCTGGGCATCGGCGCCATGGCCGGGAGGTTCCTGGACGGCGCCGTGCGGCAGCCGGAGCTGATGGAGCCGCTGCAGGTGAAGATGTTCCTGATCGCCGGCCTGATCGACGCCAACTTCCTGATCGGCGTCGGCATCGCGATGATGTTCGTCTTCGCCAACCCCTTCGCGAAATGAAGACTGGCGCTGTTTCCAATGCTGGCTGGTCTTGTAGGCTGGCGGTGAGCGCAGCGAACCCCAGCGGCCGGTGACGCGCTCGAAGCTGGGGTTCCTGTCGTCACCGCCAGCCTACATTCAGAGCGCGACGATCCCGGCCTAGAACCAGTCGACCAGCCCCGACTGCTCCGCGTTCTGCGGATTCGACCCGGCCTCGCGCACGCGCTGCAGCGACTCCTGCGCTTCCAGCCCCAGCGACTTGAGCACGCACGCGGCGGTCGTGCCGGTGCGGCCCATGCCCGCCGCGCAATGCAGCAGCACCGTGTCGCCGCGCTGGATCGCGCCGGCGATCTCCTTGACTTCGCGCCGGAAGCCGGCGGGGTCCTCCGGCACGCCGAAGTTGCGCATCGGCAGGTGCAGCCAGCGGAAATCCAGGCGGCCGGCGACGACCGCCGCGTGATAGTCGGGCGACAGCTCGGCCAGTTCGGCGCGCGGCGTCAGGCACACGACCAGCGACAGGCCGGCATGCTGCGCCTGCGTCTCGAACACCGGCCAGGTGTTGAAGCGACCGGGCATCGGCCCCAGCCAGAGCTGCCCGGGCAGTTCCGCGGGAAGGCGTACGCGTCGCAGCGACATGGCCGGCAGCCTCCTCAATCGCGCAGGCTGGAGCGCTGCTGCGAGACGGCCAGCTCGCTGACCGGCGCCGCCCTGTTGCCCCACGACGAACGCGTGTAGGTCAGGACCGCGGCCACGTCCGCGTCCGACAGCGTCGTCGCGAAGGGCGGCATGCCATAGGGCCGCGGGTTGCCGCGGGTGGCCGGCGGGAAGCCGCCGTGCAGCACGACCTGCACCAGGTTCGCGGTCACCGGCATGGTCACCGCGCGGTTGCCGGCCAGCGGCGGATAGGCGCCGCGCACCCCTTCGCCCTTCTCGCCGTGGCAGGCGGCGCAGTGCTGCTCGTACAGCTTGCCGCCGCTTTCCAGCACTGCCCCGCCGGCGCGCGGCACTTCGAGCGGGTTGGAGTCCGCGGGCGTCGGCGCCAGGCCCTTCAGGTAGACGGCCATCGCGCGGATGTCGCCGGGTTCGAGGAACTGCGTGCTGTGCTGCACGACTTCGGCCATCGGGCCCTGCACCGTCCCCCGCGGCGACGTGCCGGTCGCCAGCAGCTTCTGGATGTCCTCGAGCGGCCAATCGACGACGCTCGCCTCGCTGGCCGAGGTCAGCGAGGGCGCATACCAGTTCTGCATCGGGATCAGCCCGCCCGACAGGTCCATCGTGTCGCGCAGGCCGCCCAGCGCGTTGCGCGCGGTGTGGCAGGCGCCGCAGTGCCCGAGCCCCTGCACCAGGTACGCGCCGCGGTTCCATTCGCGCCCGCGCGTGGGGTCCTCGACGAAGGTCTCGGGCCGGAAGTAGAGCACCCGCCACACCGCCAGCGCCGCCTGCGTGCTGTACGGCCAGCGCAGCCGGTGCTGCAGGTTCGGCTTGTGCACCGGCGGCAGGCTGCGCAGGTAGTCGAACAGCGCGTCGGCATCCGCGCCGGTCACGCGCGTGGTGTGGGTGTAGGGGAACGCGGGATACAGCAGGCGGCCGTCGCGCGAGCGGCCTTCGTGCAGCGCGCGGCGAAAGTGGGCGGCGGACCAGCGCCCGATCCCGGTTTCCGCGTCCGGCGTCAGGTTGCTCGAATACACGGTGCCGAACGGAGTCTCCATCGGGCGGCCGCCGGCGTAGGCTGCGGCGCCGCGCTCGGTGTGGCACAGCATGCAATTGCCGGCGCGGGCGAGGTACGCACCGCGCGCCACCTGGTCGCGCGCAGGCGGCGTGGTGGGCGCGGTCTCGTGGATCCGCTGGCCGCCCCAGAAATTGAACATCCAGATCAGCAGCAGAAGGCCTGCGGCCAGTGCGGCGAGGAGGAGCAGCGCGCGTTTCATCGCGCGGTCCCGGCCACCGGAAGCGGCGCCGATCCGCAGCGCATCGGCGGCGGCTCCGGCGCCGCCGCCACGGGCGCGGCCTTGCGGCCCTTGCGGCGGGTAGTCGCCGGCTGCGCGGTGGCGGGCAGCACGGCGGCTGCCGGCCGGGTGTTGCGGGGCAGCGCTTGCGACGCCAGCCAGGCGGTCACCGCGGACAGGTCGTCGGGGGACAGCCGCCGCGCGATCTCCGCCATGCAGTCGGGCGCGACGGCGCGGCGCTGGCCCGTGCGCCAGGCGCCGAGCTGCGCGTTCAGGTAGTCGCGCGGCAGCCCGAGCAGGCCGGGCGTGATCGGCTGGACACCGGTGAGCGCCTGGCCGTGGCAGCTCGCGCACGCGGGGAGCCGGCGCTCCGCGTCGCCGCGCATGGCGAGATCGCGGCCTCGCTGCAGCACTTCCGGCGGCGCCGCCGCGGGCTGCGGCGCGGGGTAGGGCGCGTCCAGGCTGGCGAAATGCAGCGCGATCTCGTACAGGTAGTCGTCGGACAGCGTGTCCACCAGGCCCGCCATCAGTCCGTAGTGCCGGCGCCCGTCGCGGAAATTCAGCAGCTGGTTGTACAGGTAACCGGCCGGCTTGCCCGCGATGCGGGGGTAGTAGCCGTCCGGCCCGGCGCGGCCTTCCTTGCCGTGGCAGCTGGTGCAGGCGAGCGTGCGCTGCGCCATGGAGTCCTGGAAGGACGGCGGCGCGGCCGGCGCGCCCGTGGCGGCCCAGCAGACAAGGAAGACGAGGAGCAGGCGGGGCATCGCCCGCGACTATGCCATTGTTGGCAGCGACAACCCGCGGAGTCGGCATGCGGCGGACGCGGGCAGGGTTGGCGTCCTACAGGCGCGCCGCGGGGCCCCACCTAATGTGCTTGCATGAACCTGTTCCGACGTTCCAGCAAGCCGAAGCCGGAGACCGAAACACCGCGCGCCCGGCGGCGCCCGCCGAGCGGGCAGGAAGGGACCAACGCGGTCCAGCACAAGCCCGACCCCCAGGCCGAGCCGATTCCGGACGGCGAGCACAAGTACGTGCCGCGCAGTCCGTACCGCACCGGCAACTATTGAGCCGGCGGGGGCGGCGGCCCCCTTTTCGTCCTCGGCTGATGATAATGAGCCGAACAAGGACAACGAACCGCCATGGCCACCAGCCTTCTCGCCCTCCTCGACGACATCGCGTCGCTGCTCGACGACGTTTCCATCCTCACCAAGGTCGCTGCCAAGAAGACCGCCGGCGTCCTCGGCGACGACCTCGCGCTGAATGCCCAGCAGGTCAGCGGCGTGCTGGCCGACCGCGAGCTGCCGGTCGTCTGGAAGGTGGCCAAGGGTTCCATGATCAACAAGGCGATCCTGGTGCCGGCCGCACTGGCGATCAGCGCCGTCGCGCCGTGGGCGGTCACGCCCCTGCTGATGATCGGCGGCGCCTTCCTCTGCTTCGAGGGGGCCGAGAAGCTGGCGCACAAGCTGCTGCATTCCCGTCACGAGGACGAAGCCCACCACCGCGAGCTGCTCAAGGCCGCCGCCGACGAGAAGGTGGACATGGTCGCCTTCGAGAAGGAGAAGATCAAGGGCGCCATCCGCACCGACTTCATCCTCTCCGCCGAGATCATCGTCATCTCGCTCGGCACCTTGACCGGCCAGGACTTCGTCACCCGCCTGGCCGTTCTCGTGGGCATCGCGCTGATCATGACGGTGGGGGTGTACGGCCTGGTGGCCGGCATCGTGAAACTGGACGACCTGGGCCTGCACCTCACCCGCCGGGCGGGGAGTGCGGCGCAAGCCATCGGCCGGGGCATCCTGCGGACGGCCCCCTGGCTGATGAAATTCCTGTCCGTCGCCGGCACCGCGGCGATGTTCCTCGTCGGCGGCAGCATCCTGGAGCACGGCCTGCCGCCGATCCACCATTTCGCGGCAGGGCTGGTCGAGCGCGCCGGCTCCTGGGGTGTGCCGGCAGGAATGCTGATCGATGCGGTCGTGGGCATCGTCGCGGGCGCCCTGCTCGTGGCCGTCTACGCAGCCTTCCGCAAGATGCGCGGCAAGTCCGCGCTGCCGGCCTGAAGCTCATCCGAACTCATGCGTAGGCTGCGGCCTACGCGGCAATGCGCGCTCTGCGGATAAACGGCAGCGCGGCCGCGGCCAACAATGGGTCTTCATCAGAGGGAGATCCACATGACCGAAATGCAGCCCGCGCAGTCCGCCGCCACGCCGGTGATGATGGACCTCGCCCCGTCCGACGATTTCGACTACGCCCTCGGCTGCGAATGCGCCGACCCGTCGCTGCAGATCGAGCAGTGGCAGCAAGTCGCCCGCGCATCGTCCGTCGAGTGAGCCCCTGACGCAGCGGCATGAAAGAGCCTCGCGCCGACCGGGAGCGGAACGACTCCGAGTTCACCGATTTCCTGAAGAAGGGATTGCTGGTCGGGGCCGTGCTGCTCGTCCTCATCGTCCCGCTGCGCATGCACCAGGCGGCCAAGGCGCCGCAGCAGGCGCCGGTCGCCAGCGCGCCGGCAGCCACGGCACCCAAGGCACGGGTCGACGCGCCGGTCGCGCCCACCCTGCGCTTCGCCGACTTCGCCGGCGAGCGGCCATCGGCCGATGCCCGCCATGTGGCGGACTGGGCCGTCTTCACCAGCAACCACGGCAAGCGCGCCTTCGTGGTGGTGGACAAGAAGGACGCCCGCGTCTACGTGTTCGCCCCTGACGGCAAGCTCAAGGAAAGCGCGCCGGCCCTGCTGGGTGCGGCGCTCGGCGACGATTCCTTCCCCGGCATCGGCGACAAGCCCCTCAGCCAGGTGCTGCCGGAGGAAAAGACCACGCCGGCCGGCCGCTTCGTCGCCGAGCCCGGGCGCAACACCAACAACGAGGACATCGTGTGGGTCGACTACGACGCCGCGGTGTCGATGCACCGGATCCGTCCGACGGTGGCGGCGGAGCGTCGCCTGGAACGGCTCGCGTCCCGGGTGGTCGAGGACAACCGCATTTCCTTCGGCTGCATCAACCTGCCCGTCACCTTCTACGAAGAAGCGCTGAGCCCCACGGTGCAGAAGCACGGCGCCATCGTCTACGTGCTGCCGGACGTCAAGACGCCGCAGCAGGTGTTCGGCTCCTTCGACGTGAGGGATGCCGCCCAGGTGGCCGCCTGGAAGAAGGGCGCACTGCAAGCCGTGAACGGCCCCGCCCGCCCCGACGCCGTGCAGAAGGTCTCGTTGAACGCGCGGTAGCGCGGCTGTTACCTTTACAAGCCTTGCGCGCGCACTGTCGCGCTTGCTAGCATGGCCTCCTGTCGAGCCAAGATGGCTCGGCATCAGAGGGGGCTCCGATGCTGGATTTCGGCCGGTGGCTGCGCAATGCAGCCGTATGTACCGCCTGGATGGCCGCGACGCCGCTGGCGGCGCTTGCGGCACCCGATACCTGGAAGATGCCCGCCGTCACGCGGGCGGCCGGCAGCGTGCTCGAGTGGGTGCGTGACAGCGGCGATGCCGGTGGCCGGCCCTTCGCGGTGGTCGACAAGCAGGCCGCCCGCATCTATGTCTTCGACGCCGCCGGCCAGCTGGCGGGCGAGTCCCCGGTGCTGCTTGGCAGCGCACCGGGCGACCACACGGTGCCCGGTGTCGGCGAGCGCGCGCAGACGGGCCATGTCCCCCCCGAGGAACGCACCACGCCCGCCGGCCGCTTCGAGGCCGCTCCCGGCCTCAACGACAAGGGCGAGCATGTGGTGTGGGTGGACTACGAGAGCGCCTTCGCGATCCATCGCCTGCGCCCGGGCTTCGCGTTCAAGGCGCGCGCCGACCGTCTGGGCACCGACCTCGCGCACGACAAGCGCGTGTCCTGGGGCTGCGTGGTGGTGCCGGTCGCCTTCTACCTGCAGGTGGTCGAACAGGTGCTGGGCAGGTCGCCGAGCGTCGTGTACGTGCTGCCCGAAGCGAGCCCGCTGCGCAAGGTGTTCCACGAGCTCGCGGCCAACTGACCGCCCCTGCGCGGGACGCAAGGGATCTCCGACATCGTGCGGCGTCCGGAGCCGACGACGCCTCAGCGGAGGAAGCCTACCCTTGGTTTTCCGGCAGATTTTGCCGGGTAGATCCAAATCAAGCAGACCAAGGAGTTCCAACCATGTCGCTCAAGATCGTCATCGCCGCCGTCACCGCGGCCACCTTCAGCCTGGCGTTCGCGCAGGGCACGCCCCCGACGCCGGCCAGCAACCCCGCGGTGGGCAAGGGCCAGACCAGCACGCAGAACACGCCGATGGGCACGACCGGCACGCCGGGCGGCAGCGCCACCGGGTCGGCTGCGCAAGGCTCGACCACCGGCAGCGGCGCGGCGTCCACCGCCGGCTCTTCCGGCACGATGAGCTCGGGCTCCACCGCCTCGAGCACGCCGAGCACCAGCGGCTCCTCCGGCTCCATGGCCGCGGACACCTCCAGCTCGGGTTCCAGCTCCGGCTCCAGCGCCACGATGCGTACCGCCAAGGCCGACCGCAACTGAATCGCGCCGACCATGAAAAAGCGCGGCCGATGCCGCGCTTTTTTCATTGGAGGATCGGTCAGGCCAGGATGCGCTGGCCTTCGGCCGTGACCACGCAGCCGCTGATGCGCCACTGGTTGTCCTGCTGCCGGTTCAGCAGGTAGGTGAGCGACCAGGCGGCGCCGTTGTCGTCGGTGACGCGCACCTTCTGCATCGCGATGGTGCCGTCGGTCTCGGGCTTGAGGTACAGCACGCTGGCCGGCCGCAGCAGCATCGGGTATTTCTCCCGCACGGTGTCGAGGAAGGCCTCCGCGTTGCCGAACTGCGTGCGCATGCCGGGGTCGGCGAGCGCGAAGGCGCTGGCGGCGTCCTCGACGGCCAGGGCCTTGAGCTGCTGCTGCACCACCTCCTGCACGACTTGCGGTGACACGCTCTTCGGCGCGGCGGCCTGCGGCAGGTCCGATGCGAACACACCTCCGAGGAGCACAGCGGTGAAGAGCAGGGACCACGCGGTCGCGGCCTTGCTGCGACGGTGGCCGCGCTGGTGCGGGGACCGGATGAATGGCTGGGGAAAGGGCGGGTGCGGCACGGGATTCCTCAGGTGGAGCGCGAGTCGGCGGACCGCACTTGCACGGTATCCGGCGTGGTGAGGGTGTCTGCGCGAACCCTGGCCTGCATGCTGGCGGCCATCAGGGCGATGCCGACCAATGTGAAGAAGCGCATCATCAGCGGACTCATCGGGGTTCTCCCTGGCGTTTGTTGTGATGTCTTGACTTGCCTCTAGGGTAGGTCCGCCGTGGGGAGGGGTCCTGTAGGTGAACCGCGCAGCGCCGCGTGGGAGCCGCCATCTCGCCGTTGCCGGTGCGGCGGAAGCCCGCGCATCGGGCTCCGCGGGGAAAAGCCGGCCGGCCCACTGGGCAATGTTCTCGCTGTTCGCCTGCGGAAGCGAAGAGTCCGATACCTGTC
This sequence comes from Ramlibacter sp., assembly GCA_021323335.1. Lineage (GTDB taxonomy): Bacteria > Pseudomonadota > Gammaproteobacteria > Burkholderiales > Burkholderiaceae_C > Ramlibacter. The sequence goes on along the minus strand of JAJTCN010000004.1, from coordinate 42,848 downwards.
TTTGTAGCGCGGAGTCCGGCTGGCTTTGTGTGATTGGAATGCGGGGGGCGGTGGGGCAGCGCAGGCGCTGCCCGCGAGCGCCTGTAGGCTCGCGTCAGCGCGGCCTGTGGGAGCGGCGCAGGGCGGCCATTCCGCGAGGATCAGTCGCCCAGCAGGATGGCCAGGCCGGCGTCCGGCTCGAAGCGCCGGTTGCGCCAGGTCAGCCGCGTGGGCCCGGGCAGCGCCTGGTCCCGCTGCGAGTGCCAGGGATCGCCCGGGTAGCACAGCACGCGCGCGCCGTCGACGTCGCGCGGTTCGGGGCGGATGCACGGAGGCGGCCCCGAGCGCGCCGCCTGCAGCACGCTGGCGGTGCTGCGGTGCCGGGCCAGGTGCGTGAGGCTCATGATCTGCGGCGGCGCCAGTTCGATCTCGCCGTCCCAGTAGCGGCGCAGCGCATCGCGCGCCGGCAGCCAGCCGCTGGCCGTGGCCTCGTGGGAGTCGTGCCCGGGCACCTGCACGGCGGGCACGGTGGCGACGAAGAACCGGGTGTCGAACCGCTTGCGCGTCACGCTGCTGAGGACCGGCGTGATCCAGCGGGACCACGGATGCAGCGCGCCGGCCAGCAGCCGCAGGCCGGTCGGCGCCAGCAGTTCGTCGAAACCGGGGCCGTCGCGCAGCGCCGCCCAGGTGGCGGCGGCCTGCTGCGGTGTGACGTCGGCGAGCAGCACGCCGGTCTCTTCGAACAGCTCGCGGATCGCCGTGACGTAGAGGCCAGCCGCCTGCTGCGGCGACAACTCCGGCTCGCCCAGGCGCGCATGCAGTTCCTGCGGCGAGGTGTCGAGGCGCTCGGCCCATTCCGCGTCCTCGGCATCGACCTTCCCGCCCGGAAAGACGTAGGCGCCGCCAAGCACCTCGGACTGTCCATGCCGCCGTACCAGGAAGACTTCCAGGTCGTCCGGCGCGTCGCGCAGCAGGACCACGGTGGCGGAGGGAGCGGCCGGCCCCTCGTTGTAGACGGAATTCAACTCCATGCCGGACAGCGTACCTTATGCTGCCGGCCATGACTGATTTCACCGAAGCCATTGCCTATGCCCAGGCCCACGAGGTCGGCTGGCCCCGCGACCCGCAGGCGGACCCCGCGCGCTGGGGCGTCCATCACGAAGACCCGCCGCCCTTCAACCGGCTGCGCGGGCCGGTGCACGCGCGCGGGGGCGTGTCCGGCGTCATCCGCGTGCGCGGCGAGGAGGTGGCGACCTGGGGCGAGCCGGACCGCGCGGACTTGACGTACAGCGTGGCCAAGACCTTCCTGGCCCTGCTGGCCGGCATCGCGCAGGGGCGCGGGCTGCTGCAGCCGCAGCAGCGCATCCACGAGGTGCTGCCCGGCATCGGCTTCGACGACGCGCACAACCGCGAGATCACTTGGGCCCACATGCTGGAGCAGACCAGCGAGTGGCAGGGCACCTGCCTGGGGATGCCCGACCAGGTGGAGCACAACCGCCGCGTCTCGCACGATCCCAAGCCGCCGCAGGGCCGCAAGGGCGAGGCGCGCGTGCTGCAGCCGCCGGGCACGTACTGGGAATACAACGACGTGCGCATCAACCAGTTGTCGCTGGCGCTGCTGCACCTGTTCGGCCGGCCGCTGCCGGAGGTGTTCCGCGAGGAAGTGCTGGCGCCGCTCGGCGGCGGCGCGGATTTCCGCTGGGTCGGCTACGACGATGCCTGGGTGGACATCGGCGGGCAGCGCATGCAATCCGTGCCGGGTGGCACGCACTGGGGCGCCGGCGTCAGCATCAGCGCGCGCGACCAGGCCCGGGTCGGCCAGTTGCTGCTGGATGGAGGGGCCCATGGCGGCCGCCAGATCGTGCCGCGCGACTGGGTCGCGCGCATGCAGCAGCCCTGCGCGATCGCGCCGTTCTACGGCTGGCTGGTGTGGCTGAACCGGGGCGGCGCGATGTTCGCCGATGCCCCGCACGACAGCTGGTTCATGGTCGGCGCGGGCGGCCACTATGTGTGGATGGACCCCGCGCAGCAGGCCGTGGTGGTGGTGCGCTGGCTGGACCCGGCGCGCTCGCCGGGCTTCGTCAGCCGCGTCGCGCGCGCGCTGGGGTAACGCTCAACCGGGATTGCTGCGCAGCCGCTCCTCGATCAGCTGCCGCGTGGCGCGGATCTCGGAGGCGAAGGGGCTCTGGCCGTCGTCCAGGCGCTCGATCAGCGCCAGCGCCTCGCGGTGCCGGCCCTGGTCGGACAGCGTCTGCGCCAGATTGTTCATCAGGATCACCGACTGCGGATTCTTCTGCAGCGCGGTCCGCAGCACGCTGGCGGCGTCGGCCAGCGAACCCCTGGCGTGCAGGTGGTTCGCCAGTCCCACCGCGGCGGGCAGGCTGTCCGGCCAGCGCGCGAGGGCGGCCCGGTAGCCGCGCACCGTCGCCTCCGCATTGCCGCCGCGCGCCAGGCCGAGCAGCGCCTCGAGCCAGCGTTCCTCGGTCGCCGTGACCGGGATGCGGTCCGGCGGCGTCACCACCATCGCCCAGTAGCCGCCCGGCCGCCAGGTGCGCTCGAAGAAGCTGAAGGGCATCTCCTGCCGCCGCTCCAGGCCGGAGCGCAGGAACAGCGTGCCGGACTCGTAATCGAAGCCGTTGACCACGGCGTAGTGCCACTGGGGCAGGAGCATGCCGACGTCCTGCAGCACCAGCACCGGATGGCCCGCCGCGATTTCGCGCAGCATGTCGGCGTACTTCGGCGCCAGACGATAGCTCACCAGGCCGTGGCGGCGCGGCGTCGCCAGCATCTCGAGCTGGAGGCTGCCTTTCCTGGAGGGCAGCCACACCTCGGGGACCAGCGACTCGGGCGTCACGCGCGCCCCACTGGTGTTCATGGCCGTCGCCAATGCGGCGGGGCCGCACTGGTATTCATCCTGGGGATAGAAGGGAACCTGGGTCAGTTCCACCTGCCGGGCGACTTCCGCCGGCCACTGGGTGCGCAGGTCGACCGTCTGCGGGATCAGCGTGGTGCAGCCCGGAACGAGCAGGAGCACGGCGGCCCACAGGGTGAGTCGCCGTGCCCAGTGCAGGACGCTTGCCTGACGTGCCTGCATCCGGCCTTATTTGCGGATCGCGTAGTACCAGATCAGCGCCGCGATCAGGATGACCGCGACGATGGCCCAGCCGCTCGCGGCACCGGCGGGAGCGGCCTGGATGTCCTGCGCCAGGGTCTGCACTTCCGCTTCCGACATCGTCTTGACGCGCTCGCGCGCGGCCATCGGGTCGACCCCTGCCAGCTGCAGTTGCGCGACCACTTCCGCCCGGTCCAGCGAGCCCAGCACCAGGGCGCGCTCCGCGCTCATGGCGGCGCCCGCGGCCTGCTCGGCGCCGATCAGGCCGGCGTTCGCCGACTGGAAGGACAACGCGAGAACCGAGACGACCAGCGCGCGGCAGGTCGTTTTCTTGAAAGAGAAGTTCATGGAATTCGCTCCTTGTTTCGTTTGCCGTGTCGGACGGAACGCCTCGACGCGGAGCGCCATTTACGCACGCGCGCAGAGGCTGCGGTGTGGCGCTTCACCAAGGAGAAACACGTTGGTACAAGTGTTTCAGCAGGTGTCGCACACGGCAAACGCGGAGCAAATCCCGCCGTGTCGTCAGGACTGCGGCGGCACCACCTCGTCCAGCACCTCGGGGTCGCGGCGGATGGTGTCGCGTTCGCGATGCTCGCGGCGGTCCTTCTTGCCGAAGGCGTGCTCCAGAGCGTGGGTCAGCTTGTCCGCGGCGCCGCGGAAGGCCACGTTCTGGTCCGCCGCGAAGTTGGTCACGGCGATCGGCGCCCGGCCGGCCACCCGCGCTTCCATCATGCAGCGCTTGTCGCCGGCGCCGCCCTTGCCGGAATGGTTCTCGTCGCTCATCTGCACTTCGACGCTGGTGATGTCCTGCTCAAAGCGGCCGAGGTGGTCGTTGACGTACTCGGTGGCCCAGCGTTCCAGCGCATCCTTGTTCTCGATGTCATTGCTGGTGTTGACTTGCACTTTCATCATCTTCGGTTTCCTTTCGGGTCAGCCTCCATGCTGCGCACGGCCGTGCTGGGTGGCAAGTGGGACGCGGTGCATTGCCTTGTCGGACACCGCTTGCGCCGCGCGTTTATGCTTCGGTCAAGGAGCAAGCATGCTGGAAATCATCGAAGCGGAATCCGGCGACGACCCCGTCGCCACCATCATCATCCTCCATGGGCTGGGGGCCGACGGGAACGATTTCGTCCCGGTGGCGCAGGAACTCGACCTCGACGCGGTCGGGCCGGTGCGGTTCATCTTCCCGCACGCGCCGGTGCTGCCGGTGACCATCAATGCCGGCATGCGCATGCGGGCCTGGTACGACATCGTCGGCTTCGAGGCCGACGCGCCGCAGGACGAGCCGGGCCTGCGCCGTTCGATGGCGATGGTGCAGGCGCTGCTGCAGCGCGAGCGCGATCGCGGCATGCCTTCCGGACGGATCGTGCTGGCCGGCTTTTCGCAAGGCTGCGCCATGTCGCTGCTCACCGGGGTGCGGCATGGCGAGCGCCTGGCCGGCATCGCCGGGCTCTCCGGCTACCTGCCGCTGGCGGAGCGGACGGCGGCCGAACGCAGCGCCGCCAACCAGTCCACGCCGATCTTCCTGGCGCATGGCACCCACGACGAGGTCGTCGCGCTGGAGCGCGGCGAGGCGTCGCGCGATGCGCTGCTGGCGCTGGGCTACGCGGTGGAATGGCACGAGTACCTGATGGGTCATTCGGTGTCGCCGCTCGAAATCGCCGAGCTGAACGACTGGCTGGTGCGCGTGCTGTCCGCCTCCTGAGGGCATTGCACAGCCTCCGCGCCTACACACGAGGCGCGTGCATCCGCTAGGCTGAAAGCATCCGAAAAAGGGAGCTTTCGATGAACAGGAATCCATTGCTGGGGCAGGTGCTCGGCGGTCTCTTCGGCCAGGCGATGATGCGGCGGCGCGGCGGCGCACTCGGCGGAGGCATGGGCGGCCTGGGCGGCGGCCTCGGCGGCATCGCGCTGGGCAGCGTGCTGGGCGGCATGATGCGCGGCGGCCGCGGGCCGATGGGGCTGCCGGCACGGCGGGGCGTAGGCGGCAACCAGACCGCGCTGTTGATGATGCTGCTGCCGCTGGCAATGCGCTGGGTGCAGCGCAACGGCGGCATGGGCGCGGTGCTGGAGAAGTTCAGGCAGAAGGGATTCGACCGCCAGGCGAAGTCCTGGGTCGCCACCGGCGCCAACGACGAAGTCGACGAGAAGGCGGTGGAGCAGGTGGTCGGCCACGAGGAACTGAGCGCGATGGCCCAGCGCCTGGGCGTGCCGGAGGAGCAGGTGGCGCAGGCCTTCGCCGAGATCATGCCGGAGATGGTCGACAAGCTGTCGCCCGAAGGACAGCTGCCGGGCGAAGCCGACGAAGTGCTGGACGAAGGCGCCCGCACGCTGGAAAAGGAGATCGAGGACGTGCAGTTCCGCGAGGTTTCGTCCAGCAAGGGCTAAACCCAATAACCGGACGCAGAAGTCGCAGAAGCTGCGCACGCAGAAGACGCAGAAAAAACCTTGAAGGATTCTTCTGCGTCTTCTGCGTAACTTCCGCGCCTTCTGCGTCCGGTTGTCCGCTCCCGGTATTCAGACTTCGCCGCCGAAGGTCTTGATCAGGTTGGCGATGTACTTCTCGACCAGCTTCTCGAACTCCGAGGCGACGATCGGCTCGACGACCATCTTCATCAGGCCGGGCATCGGCACGTCGACGGTGCCGTCGATCTTCAGCACCAGCAGCGTCGACTTGCCCTTGTGGTCGGTGACCTTCCAGCTGCCGCCGACCAGCGCGTTGCCGACGCCCTTGACCGGCGTCCACTTGATGCTGCCCTTCGCCTTGTCGACGGCATACTTGCTGGCGTAGACGGTCTGGATGTTCACCTGCGCGGTGCCCACCTTCTGCATCTCCCACTGGTAGACCCCGCCGCCCAGGTCGGTCAGCTTGTCCACCTTGGGGAAATGCGAAACCGAGCGCGGGACGTCCGAGAGAACCGCGAAGACCTCGTCGAACTTCGCCTTGACCTCGAACTCGTAGCCCAGGTCGATATGCACGCTGACCGTCATGCGGCTCTCCTCGTCGTCGTCGGGCGGCCATTCTGCCACCCGCGCCGGTGCGCCTCAGTGGCCGGGGCGCGGGCTGGCGCCGGCGCGGTCCACCGCCGCGCGCGCGGCCTCCACCAGCGTTTCGACGGCCGCTTGCGCGCCGCTGGCCGACAGCACGACGCCCTTGGCATACAGGCCCGCGAACACGTCGCGCGCATGGCTCGCATTGCGGCGCGTTTCCGCGGACAGCTTGGGGCGGGCCTGCGCGAAGGCGCTGTCCCAGCGCTCGCGCGCCAGGCCACCCAGGCGCTCGCCGCCGTCGCGCCAGGCGTCGATGGCGCGGTGCGCGTTGCTGTCGAAGCCGGCGATCCATTGCCGGGCGGTGCTGCTCAGGGCTTGCTTGTCCATGCGGTTCTCCAGAAGTTGGGTCCATTCTCCCCACGGGGCCTAGGCCGCGCGACCTAAAGTCGGCCGCGCGGCTAGGGGCGTGCCCCTAACACAAGCGCATGCGGTCTGCAGCCCCTGGGGCGAGCAGGTTTTGCGCAAAGGTGTTAACTTCGCACGCGACGAACGGCCGAGACAAACAGATCCATGAGCATCCTGCAACAGGCCTTGAAGACGCTGGCGCCCGCGCGCCTGCAGGGCATCCGGCGCGGCATCGAAAAGGAGAGCCTGCGGGCCACTCCGGCCGGCGCCCTGGCCCTCACGCCGCACCCGGCCGCCCTCGGCTCGGCGCTGACGCACCCGAACATCACCACCGACTACAGCGAGTCGCAGCTCGAGCTGATCACCGGCGTGCACGGCAGCGTGGAGCAGTGCCTGGAGGAGCTGACCCAGGTCCACCAGTTCACGTACCGCGCGCTCGGCGACGAGCTGATGTGGGTGAGCAGCATGCCCTGCGTGCTGCCGACGGACGAAACCATCCCCATCGGCCGCTACGGCAGCTCGAACGTCAGCCGCGCCAAGAGCGTGTACCGCATGGGACTGGCGCACCGCTACGGCCGGCGCATGCAGACCATCTCCGGCATCCACTACAACTGGTCGCTGCCGGGCGTGAGCGACGCCGAGTACTTCGCGCTGATCCGCAACTTCCGCCGCCATGCCTTCCTGCTGCTGTACCTGTTCGGCGCGTCGCCGGCGGCAACTTCGAGCTTCGTCAGCGCGCGCCAGCACGAGCTGCAGACGCTGACGCAGGGCACGGTCTACATGCCGCACGGCACCTCCCTGCGCATGGGCCGGCTGGGCTACCAGAGCGCCGCGCAGTCCAGCCTGGCCGTCAGCTACAACGGCCTCGAAGGCTATGCCGCGTCGCTGCACGAAGCCTTGACGAAACCGTACCCGGCCTACGAGGCCATCGGCATCGTCAACCCGGGCGGCGAATACAACCAGCTCGCCACCAGCCTGCTGCAGATCGAGAACGAGTTCTACGGCACCATCCGGCCCAAGCGCGTGATCCGCCCCGGCGAGCGGCCGCTGCACGCGCTGCGCGAGCGCGGCGTCGAGTACGTCGAGGTGCGCCTGCTGGACCTGGACCCGTTCGTGCCGATCGGCATCAAGGCCCAGACCATCCGCTTCCTCGACGTGTTCCTGCTGCACTGCCTCCTGTCCGGCAGCCCGGAGGACACGCCGCAGGAGATCGCTGCGCTCGGTCGCAACCAGCACCGCACGGCCGCCTTCGGCCGCGAGCCGGGCCTGGTGCTCGAGCGCGACGGCGGCGAAGCGAGGCTGGCCGACTGGGGCGCCGAGATCGTCGCGCAGTGCGCCCCCATCGCCGCGATGCTCGATTCGGTGCACGACACCTCCGACTACGGGGACGCGCTGCGCTCGGCCGAGGCCCTGCTGCAGAACCCGGACATGCTGCCGTCGGCGCGCGTGCTGGCGGCCATGGCGCGGGACCACCGCAACAGCTTCGCGGCATTCACCTTGTCGCAGTCGGAGCAGGCCAAGTCCAAGCTGCTCAAGCTGCCGTATGCCGGCGGCCTCCACGCCCGCCTGGAAGGGATCGCCCGCCAGTCGCTCGCCGACCAGGCCGCCGTCGAGGCGGCCGACACCATGCCCTTCGAGCAATACCGGCAGCAGTACATCTCGCCGGAGCGGCTGGGCCGGGGCAAGGCGGCGATCGCGCCCGCGCTGGCCACCGTCTAAGGATGAGCGCCGGCGCCGCCAAAAGCTTACAATTCGGGTGACCTGACAGTCGCCCCTGCCACCGGCAACTGTCCCCAGCAAGGAGTGCCTTTGGCCAAGGAAGAACTGATCGAAATGAACGGCCGCGTGGCCGAAATCCTGCCGGACTCGCGCTACCGCGTGATCCTGGACAACGGCCATGAACTGGTCGCGTACACCGGCGGCAAGATGCGCAAGAACCACATCCGCATCATCGCCGGCGACCTGGTGAGCCTGGAGCTGTCGCCCTACGACCTGACCAAGGGCCGCATCATGTTCCGCCACCTGCCCAATCGCAACGCCTCGGGGATGCCGCCCCCGCAACACCGCCGCCGCTGACGGCCATTCGGCTCATGTCACCTCCACGGAATGGAGGTGCTGCCGCAGGCGCTCGATCTCCTCCCACAGCGAGGGCGCGTCGCCCTCCGCGGCCCGCGCCGAGATCCGGCGGCTTTGCCAGGCCGCCCAGTGGAACCCGAACAAGGCCAGCCCGCCCGCGGCGCGATGCGCCACCGCATGCAGCTGCTTGCGGTCGCCTTCGGCCAGCGCATCCGCCATCACCTCCACCATCCGCCGGCGCGACTCCAGGAAAGCCGGGATCTCGCGCAGGAGCTGCGCGTCCACCCGCACCTTCGCCGCGGCCGCGGGTTCGGCCGGCGGGGCACTCGGCGGCGCCTGCAGGTCCAGCGGCACCTGCGTCGGCACCAGGCCGCCGCCCGCGTCCAGCTCCTGGAAGGTGGCCAGCAAGGTCTCGCGCGTGAACGGCTTGGTCAGGAAGCGGTTGCTGCCGGCGGCGAGCCCGCGCCGGATGGAGAAGGCGTCGTCGTTGGACGACATCATCACGATCACGCAGGGCTGCCGGCCTTCCGCCTGCTCGCGCTGGCGGATCCGCGCCACCGCCTCCAGCCCGTTCATGCCGGGCATCTCCATGTCCATGACGACAATGTCGGGCCACTGGCGGGCCACGGCCTCCACGGCGGCCTGCCCGTGCGCGGCCGTCTCGACGGTGAACGGCGGGGACGGCAGGTAGCGCAGGAGCAGCACGATGTTGTATTCGTCGTCGTCCACCACCAGCACCCGGCGCGGCGCCAGCGCGGCCACCTGCGGCGCCGCACCCGCCGCCGAGGCCGGCGCATGGGCGGCCGCGGGCGGCGGCAGCTGCTCGCTGCCGAGCGCGCGCAGGGTGAGCGTGAGCACCGTCGTCGCCTCGCCGGTCGTCATTTCCAGGTCGCCGTCCTGCACGCGCGCCATCAGCCGCGCCGAGTAGGTGCCCAGGCCGATGCCGCCGCTCTTGCCCGCGGTGGCGTACTTGTCGAAAAAGCGCGGCGCCACCTCGGGGTCCACGGCGCCGGGGTTGCGCACGCGCACGCGCATGCGCTCGCCCGGCTCCAGCGTGACGCGCACCACGCCGCCGGCGGGCGTGGCCTCGATGGCATTCTTCACCACGTTGGCGAGCAGCGAATAGCAGAGCAGCTCTTCCGCCCGCGCGTACACCGGCTGCGTGAACTCCGGCTCCATGCGCAACTGCACCCGGCCGGCTTCGGCCTGGCCCTTCAGGTCCAGCAGCACGCGCCGGAGCACGTCCACCAGGTTCACCGCCTGCGGCCGGAACGCGTAGGTGCCCATCTCCATGCGCGCGAGGTCCAGCGACAGGTTGACCATCTCCAGCATGCGATAGCCCGCGCGCTCGGCGATGGCCAGCAGCTCGCCGTGCTCCGGCTGCATCGTGGCGTCCTCGCGCAGCAGCCGCGCCACGCCGATGATGCTGTTCAGCGGCGTCTTCAGGTCGTGGCGCGACATGCGCTCCACGTCCTCGCGCAGGCGCGCGTTCTCGGCCAGTGCCGCGTTCTGGCGCTGCAGCCCCTCCGCCAGCGCCCGGTGGTCGGTGATGTCGAGGTAGGAGCAGATGTAGCGCAGCACGCGGCCGTCGCGGTCGCGCAGGCTGATCGCCTCCGCGTGCACCCAGACCACGCCGCCGTCGCGCCGCAGCAGGCGGTACTCCATCGGGTCGTGCCGCATCTCGCCCGAGCGCACCGAGCGGTCCCGCAGCTGGTTCATGTAGGCGTCGCGCACCGCGTCGCGGTCGGCGGGATGGATGCGCTCGAAGATCGGTCCCCAGTTCGCCGTGTCGGTCTCCTGCGGGTAGCCCATGATCTCGAGCAGCCGGGCGGAGTAGCGGGCGAGGTTGCGCGTGTAGTCCCAGTCCAGGATGCCGGCCTGCGTGGCGCGCACCAGCAGGTCCACCTTCTCGCGCTGTTCGGCGCTGCGCTGCTCCTCGGTGTTGAGGGCGCGCGCCAGCCGGCGCAGCAGCACCATGGCGGGCGAGAGCATGAACGCCAGCAGGCTGAAGGCGGTGATGCTGCTCTGGGTGCGGTCGGCGTCGAACGACTGCAGCACGTTGACGGCCAGCGCCAGCCCCAGGAAGGCCATGCCCACCAGGATCACGCCGGCGTCCTTGCGGCCTTGCCGCGCGGCCCGCGCGATCGCCACGGTGACGTAGGCCCCGATGGCCACGCCCACGCCCTGGCCGTACCAGACCAGGTGGCTGTAGATGCGGCCCGGCGTCAGGGCGACCACCACCATGGCCAGCGCGCACGCGGCCGTGAACAGGCGCACGCCCCCCGGCCGCAACGTGCGGGGGAAGAGCTGTTCCACCACGATCACGAACAGCGCCATCGAGGCGAACCACGAGAAGTACTCGATGCGCAGGAAGGTTTCCCAGCCGGTGTCCGGCCCGCCCAGCTGCAGCAGCAGGCGGTCGCCGTTCATGTCGGTGTAGACGGTCAGGGCGGTGGCCAGCAGGCCGAAGTACAGCGGCACGCGCTCCTTGCGGCGCGCCAGGAAGAAGATGAAGCCGGAGATGCTGAGCACCAGGTACGCGCCCAGCAGGATGGTGTCGAGCGCCAGCCGCTGCTGGTGGCGCGGCGCGAGCTCGTCGATCGGGCCGGCGACCGGGGTGCGGATGAAGCCGCCGGAGCGGTGCGAGTAGTTGGAGAGGTGGGCGGTGATGCGCAGCGGACAGGCGAAGGGTTCGGTCAGCACGGCGCGGCGGCCGATCGCCGGTCGCGCCGTCTCCGGGGTGGCGCCCGGAAGGCCCTGCGCGGCGACCAGCCGGCCGTTGACGAACAGGCGCATCGCCGTGCGCTGCGCCGGGACCGACAACGCGAGCTGCTCGCCCGCGGGGCACTTCACCAGCAGGGTGTAGCTGGCATGGCCGTCGGGGCCCGGCGCCTTGCCGTCGGCCGTGATGGCGTTCCACTCGGAGGGCACGGGAGCCACCGCCGTCGACGGCACCTGGTCGAACGTGGGGTTGGTGAAGGCCTGCCAGTCGAAGATCCACTCCCCGCGCAGGGAGTGCAGGCGGCTGGTGGCGCCGGGCCGGGAGAGGTCGAGCACGCCGTCCACCGCGACCGGGGCCTGCGCGAGCGCGGCTGCGGAAAAGCAGCAGGCCAGGGCGAGGAACCCGCCTTGGCAGGCACGCCAGGCCGCCCGCAGGCGGCGCTGCCCAGGCTCAGAGCTTGGCAGGCCGGGTGGGTGCGAAGTGGTCACCGGCCTTGCCGTGGCGCTTCATGTCCTCGTCGCGCAAGGCCAGCAGGCGCTCCAGGTCGGAGCGCACTTCGTCCGCCGGCCGGGGGATGAAGACGGGGCCGGCGATCACGTCGCCCGAGTGGTCCTCCGGCGCAGCCGCGGCGGGCTGCGCCGCCGGCTCCGGCTGCGGCGCCGTCCAGGACTGGGCGTTCGGTAGCGGCGGGCACTTGCTGGTGTCGTCGAGCGTGAATTGCCAGGAGAACCCCATGAGCCAGTCGGCTGCGAGCGGATCCAGCAGCAGCAGCCGCTGGGTGAACTCCTGCTCCAGCGCCGGGCCGTACTGCATCAGCCGCGGCTCGAAATGGCGCATCAGGAAGCGGACATGGATGCCTTGTTCGCGCTTCGAGTTGGTGGTGCGCAGCAGGTCGGCGCTGAGCCAGGCGTTCGGGATGCCGTTGCGCATGAGGAGTTCGCGCATCACCATCTTGAGCACGTCCTTGCGCACCTGGTGCGGCGAGTTCGCGGCCTGCGTCGACTGGGACGGGGCGAACTGGGTGCTGGCGGCAGCGACCGGACGGCGCCCTTTGGCGCCGCCGGCGTCCTTCTTCCCGATCAGCAGATCCAGGATGCCCATGGTCGTTCTCCCCGCCTCGGCGGCCTTTCCAGCTGATCAATTCTGCCTCGCTCGACCGTGGCAGGTGTGATTTCCTGAAAAAAGCCCGAAAGCCGGTAGGAAAGTGTTGCGCTACAGTCGCCGCTCCTTCGAAAACAGCTTGGGAGAGCAGGCATGTCCCTGGATTTCAGCGGCCGCGTGGCCATCGTCACGGGCGCGGGCGGTGGATTGGGCCGCCAGCACGCGCTGGCGCTGGCGGCGCGTGGCGCCAAGGTGCTGGTGAACGACCTCGGTGCCGGGGTCGACGGCTCGGGCGGCTCGGCGACGGCGGCGCAGCGCGTGGTGGACGAGATCCGCGCGGCCGGCGGCGAGGCCGCCGCCAACGGCGCGTCCGTCACGGACTTCGCCGCGGTGCAGGCGATGGTGCAGCAGGCGATGGACACGTGGGGCCGCGTCGACGTGCTGGTGAGCAACGCCGGCATCCTGCGCGACAAGAGCTTCGCCAAGATGGACCTGGCCGACTTCCGGCTGGTGCTGGAGGTTCACCTCATGGGCGCCGTGCATTGCTGCAAGGCGTTGTGGCCGGTGATGACGCAGCAGAAGTACGGGCGGGTGGTGCTGACGACCTCCTCCTCCGGCCTGTACGGCAACTTCGGGCAGGCGAACTACGGGGCGGCCAAGATGGCGCTGGTGGGGCTGATGCAGACGCTGGCGATCGAGGGCATGAAGCACGACATCCGCGTCAACTGCCTGGCGCCCACGGCCGCGACGCGCATGACCGAGGCGCTGTTCCCGCCCGACATGCTGGAGGCCTTCGGCCCCGAGGCCGTGGTGCCCGCGATGCTGGTGCTGGCCGGCGAGGATGCGCCGACGCGCACGACGTTGTGCGCGGGCGCGGGCAGCTTCGAAGCCGCCCACGTCACCCTGACCCAAGGGGTGCACCTGGGCAGCGGGCCGCAGGTGCCCGAGGCCCTGCAGGCACACATGGACGCCGTGCGGGACCGCTCCGGCGAGACGGTCCCCGGCAGCGGCGCCGGGCAGGGAGACAACGAGATGCGGCTCGCCCGCGGCGCCCGCCGCTAGTTACATCGCCAGCGTGGTGGCGATGAGGCCGGAGGCCAGCGCGATCAGCAGGAATTCGTCGCCGACGTGCACCCACTGGTAGCCGTACGGGGGCGCGTACAGCCGGCTGGGGTAGGCGCGCCAGTTGACGTGGTAGCTGGGCTGGCGGTACGAATACGGCAGGTAGCCGCCGCGGTAGAAGCGCGGCCCCGCGTTTCCGTAGTACTGCGGCGCGTGGTTGTTGTAGTAGCGCTGGGGCGCGTGGTTGTAGTGCCGCTGCGGCGCGTCATGGTTGTTGTAGTAGTGCCGCTGGGGTGCGTGGTTGTTGTAGTACCGCTGCTGGTGCGGCTCCGGGTCGCGGACGTTGGCCAGCGGCGTGTTGACGTAGTTCGGCACGCGGCGCGTTTCGAGGCGGTCACGGCGCTGGTCCTGGCGTGCTTCCTGGCGGCGGTCCTGGCGCGCGTCCTGCCGCGCTTCCTGTCGGGCTTCCTGGCGGGCTTCCTGCCGTGCTTCACGCCGCTCCTGCCGCGTGTCCTGTGCCTGGGCCAGGCTGCCCAGGCCCATCGTCGCCGCGATGGCGGTGCAAAGGATGGTCGTGGTTTTCATGGTGGGTGCTCCTTGAGTCGATGGAAGCATCTTGCGGCGCCATCATGTCTGTGCAAGCAAGGCCCGGCCGCATTCGTGCAAAGCTGCGTGACCAGATGTGCCCCAGCGGGAAGCAGGCCTACGGCAGCTTGCGCAGGTCACCCACGAAAGCGTCGAATGCCCGGGGCTGCTGTGCTTCGTCCATGCGCAGCACCGAGGACGGATGCACCGTCACCAGCACGCGCACGCCGTCGGCGCGGTCGAACCATTCCCCGCGTTCCGACAGCACGGCCACCGCGCGCCCCAGCAGCGAGCGGGCCGCGGTCGCACCGAGCGCCACCAGCGCGCGCGGCTGCACGATGGCGATCTCGTCGTCGAGCCAGCGGCGGCACGCCAGCGCTTCCTCCTGCGACGGGGTCTTGTGGATGCGGCGCTTGCCGCGCGGCTCGAACTTGAAGTGGCGTACCGCGTTGGTGACGTAGACGGATTCGCGGGCCACGCCCGCCTGCGCCAGCGCGCGGTCGAACAACTGGCCCGCGGGCCCCACGAAGGGGCGGCCGCGCAGGTCCTCCTGGTCGCCGGGCTGCTCGCCCACGAACATCAGCGCCGGCTTCAGGGGGCCTTCGCCGCAGACGGCTTGCGTCGCGCCGGCGCCGATCGGGCAATCGCGGCAGCGCTGCATGCGGGCGTTCAGTTCGGCGAGCGCATCGGGATGGCCGATGGCGGGCGGGCGCTCCGGGAAGCGCGGGATGCGCCGCGAGGGCGTGGTGGGCGGCTGCTCGATCATCACGCCGCTTCGCTCCTGCGCCTGCGCCGCCAGCGGCGCGATCAGCTGCGCCTCCGGCAGGTTGCGCCAGTACTTGCGCGGCATTTCCTTTTGCATCATCTTCAGCTTCAATCGCGCCGGGTTGAAGATGTGCTGGTAGTAGGTGAGCCACAGCTGCTCGCCGGCGTCCGGCGGCGGCGCGTCGCTGCGCAGCGCGCCGGCGCGGAAATGCAGTTCCCTGCGGTCCCATTCCACGCAGCGCTGCGGCGTCAGGATGGCCCAGCGCATGTTGGCGAAGCGCCGGCGGAACCACGGCGCGTTCGCTTCGACGATGTAGTGGTCCGGCTCGAACCAGGCCACGTGCAGCGGGTCGAGCGCGTCCTCGCCGTCCTGCACCTGCCGGAACCGCACGAAGGCATGCATCTTGTGGATGTCGCGCTGCACGGCCTTGGCCATGTCGCGCGCGTGCAGCATGTCCGCGTCCAGCGGGTCGTGCCGCAGCGCGGGCTCGTGTGCCAGCCGCCAGAGCAGGCGATACAGCAGCGCGAAGCGCTGGGGCTCGCTGTGCAGCACCACGGTGTGGCACAGCTCCAGGAACGCGGGCGGGACGGCGACCCCGCCGTCCGGCGGCGGTTCGCCACCAGGCGAAGGCGCGCCGGCGAACAGGTCGTCATGGTAGGGGCCCGCAGACCAGTGAACCTCGTCCGGCGGCACGCGGCGCGCCAGCAGGGCCCGCGCTTCGCGGCGGAAACCGGCGAGGTCCGTCTCGTTGGCCAGGCGCACCAGCATGTCAGAACAATGCGGCCTGCAGCGGGGCGGGTTTGGCGGTGGCGAGCATCTGCGCCGCGTCCGGGCCCTTCGCCGGCCGATGGCCCGTCACCACCACGAAGGGCAGCACCTTCTGCACCGGCACGTGCAGCCGTTTCAGATCTTCGCTTCGCAGGCGGCGCACGCGCCGCGCGAGCAGCAGGCGGTCGACGGCCTTGACCCCGAGCCCGGGCACGCGCAGCAGCAGTTCGCGCGGCGCCCGGTCCAGGTCGACGGGAAACTTTTCCGGGTGGGCGAGGGCCCAGGCCAGCTTCGGGTCGACCTCCAGGCGCAGCATGCCGCCGCTGCGCGGCGAGGCGATCTCGTCGGCCGCGAAGCCGTAGAAGCGCATCAGCCAGTCGGCCTGGTACAGCCGGTGCTCGCGCACCAGCGGCGGCGCCTGCAGCGGCAGGGAGGACGAGGCGTCGGGGATCGGGCTGAACGCGGAGTAGTACACGCGCTTGAGGCGATAGGCGCCGTACAGCTGCGCGCTGGTGGCGAGGATGGTGGCGTCGTCGGTGGCGTCCGCGCCGACGATCATCTGCGTGCTCTGGCCGGCTGCCGCGAAAGACTTCGCCTTGGCGCGCGCGGGCCGGGCGTTCGGCAGGGAGACCACGTCCACGCGCTGGTGGTCGCGCGCCTCGGCCTTCGCGTCGTCGATGTGCACCCGCAGGCGCGCCATCGAGCGCTTGATGGCCGAGACGTCCTTCTCCGGGGCCAGCGAGAGCAGGCTGCCTTCGGTGGGCAGCTCGATGTTGATCGACAGGCGATCGGCGTAGCGGCCGGCGCGCTGCAGCAGTTCCGGCGCCGCATCGGGGATCGTCTTCAGGTGGATGTAGCCGCGGAAGTCGTGTTCCTCGCGCAGCCGCCGCGCCACCTCCACCACCTGCTCCATCGTGTAGTCGGGGCTGCGGATGATGCCGCTGGAGAGGAACAGGCCCTCGATGCAGTTGCGGCGGTAGAAGTCCAGCGTCAGCCGCACCACCTCGTCGATGGCGAAGCGCGCGCGCGGCACGTTGCTGCTGACGCGGTTGACGCAGTACAGGCAGTCGTACTGGCAGTAGTTGGTCAGGAGGATCTTGAGCAGCGAGATGCAGCGGCCGTCCGGCGCGTAGCTGTGGCAGATGCCCACGCCTTCGTTGGAGCCGACGCCGCGGCCCTGCACGGAGTCGCGCCGGGTGCCGCCGCTCGACGCGCAGGAGGCGTCGTACTTGGCGGCGTCGGCGAGGATGGCGAGCTTGGCGTTGAGATCCACTGGATGATCGTACAGTAGTCTCCTGGGCGCCAGGCCCGGGGCGCCGCGCCGGATGGCGCCTATGCCAATTCTTACCGCATCAGAACTGCGCCGGCAGCACCTTGAGGCCCAGCCACGCCGCCCCGATGACGGCGTTGACCGGCACGCTGAGCGCGCTGGGAACGTAGAACAGCACGGAGACGCCCGGTGCGTCGAGCGCCCATTCGGCGATGCCGCCGAGCAGGTAGAAGAGCAGGCCGCACCACAGCCACCGCCGCATGTACGTGGGCAGCCAGCGGGCCATGTCGCGGTTGTGGCGCAGCGCCGCGGAACGCTCGAACACGTTGCCGCGGTTCACGTCCTTGAACAGCCAGCTGAAGAAGAAGTAGCGGTACAGCAGGTTGCCGAAAGTCATGTCCGACCTCATGCGGGGGATGCCGTGGATGGTGCAACCCTTGTAGCCCCAAGCGCCGTGCGTGTCCATGCTGATTGCGTGTAGGAACCCCGCTGCCTGCGCAAGCAAGTCACGCATCGACCCGCGTGCACTGTTCCCGTGCACGCGACGTTCAGTCGTCCAGCAGGCGGGCCTTCACCGTCTTGCCCTTGATGCGGCCGCCGTTCAGGCGCTCCGCCGCCCGGGCCGCCACCGAGCGTTCGATGGCGACATAGGTGGCGAATTCGTTGACGTCGATCTTGCCGACCTGGTCCCGGCTGTAGCCGAGGTCCGCGGTCAGCGCGCCGAGCACGTCGCCGGCGCGGATCTTCTCCTTGCGGCCGCCCTGGATGTGCACCGTGGACATCGGCGGCACCAGCGGCCCCTGGCCGGAGGGCGTCAAGGTGTCGAGCGGCGTCCACTCCGAAGCGGCGCCCTGCAGCAATTCGATGCGGCCGACCGCGCCCATCTCGTCGAGGCTGGCCAGGTTCAATGCCAGTCCCGGCTCGCCGGCGCGGCCGGTGCGCCCGATGCGGTGCACGTGCACTTCCGCGTCCGACGGGATGTCGACGCTGATCACCGCCGCGAGCCCGGCGATGTCCAGCCCGCGCGCGGCGACGTCGGTGGCCACCAGCACCGAGCAGCTGCGGTTGGCGAAGCGCACCAGCACCTGGTCGCGGTCGCGCTGCTCCAGGTCCCCGTGCAGGGCGAGCGCGCTGATGCCCTGCGCCTGCAGCAAGGTGGCCAGCGCCGCGCAGCGCGCCCGGGTGTTGCAGAAGGCGATGCTGCTGGCGGGACGGAAGTGGTCCAGCAGGCGCAGCACGGTGGGCAGGCGCTCGCTTTCCTTCACCTGGTACCAGCGCTGCTCGATCACGGTGCTGGCGTGCTGCGCCTCCACCTTCACGGTCTGCGGATCGCGCATGAACTGCGCGGCCAGCTTCGCGATGCCTTCGGGGTAGGTCGCGGAGAACAGCAGGGTCTGCCGGTCCTTCGGGCAGCGGCTCGCCACCTGGACCATGTCGTCCAGGAAGCCCATGTCCAGCATGCGGTCCGCCTCGTCGAGCACCAGCGTGTTGAGCGAGTCCAGCACCAGCGTGCCGCGGCCGAGGTGGTCCAGCACCCGGCCGGGCGTGCCCACCACCACGTGCGCGCCGTTCTCGAGCGAGGCGAGCTGGCCGCGCAGCGGCACGCCGCCGGACAGCGTCAGCACCTTGACGTTTTCCTCGGCGCGCGCCAGCCGCCGGATCTCCAGCGTCACCTGGTCGGCGAGTTCACGGGTGGGGCACAGCACCAGCGCCTGCACGTCGAAGCGGCGGGCGTCCAGGCGCGCCAGCAGCGCCAGCGCGAAGGCGGCGGTCTTGCCGCTGCCGGTCTTGGCCTGCGCGATCACGTCGCGGCCGGCCAATGCCAGCGGCAGGCTGGCGGCCTGCACCGGCGTCATCTCGAGGTACTCCAGCCGCTGCAGGTTCTGCAGCATGGGGGCGGAAAGGCGAAGGCTGGCGAAGCTGCGGTCGGTGGCGGTCATCCCCCCATTCTCGTCGCACGGCTACAGCTGCAGTCCCAGCACGATCAGGCCCACGAGCACCAGCGCCAGCCCGGCTTGCTCCATCCGCACCAGTTTTTCGCGCATCAAGCGCCGCGACACCAGGTAGCTGAACACCACCTCCACCATGCCCAGCGTTCGCACGTTGGCGGCCGTCGTGAGGGCGAAGGCGGTGAACCAGCCGATGGAGGCGAGCGCGCCTGCCCCGCCGGCAACGGCCGAGATCCGCCAGGCCGTCACCGTCGCCTTCAGCGCGGGGCGGGCGCGCCAGGCGAGCCAGCCGCCGAGCAGCACGGTCTGGAGCGTCTGCGCCAGCAGCACGCCCCAGGCGCCCGCGAGCCAGGGCGAGCTGTCGGGGATCTGCAGGGCCGCGCCCCGGTACCCCACCGCCGACAGCGCGAAGCCGGCGCCCGAGGCCAGCCCGAACCACGCGGCGCGCCCGGTCCAGGCACTGCCGTCCACCGGCGTCTTCTGCGGCAGCGACAACAGCACCACGCCGGTGGTGGCGAGCGCGATGGCCAGCAGCGTCAGCGGACCCGGCAACTCCCGCAGGAACACCGCGCCGAACAGCGCGACCTGCAGCGCATCGGTCTTGGAATACGCCACGCCGACGACGAAGTTGCGCTCCTTCATGGCCGCGAGCAGGAAGGCCGTGGCGCCCAGCTGGCCCAGCGCGCCGAGCACCAGCCAGCCGAAATACGAGGGCTGGAACGCGGGGACCGCCGAAGCCGTCCCGGGCATGGCGTGCAGCAGCGCCACCCACGCCGCGGCGAACGGGATGCCATAGAGGAAACGCGACAGGGTGGCGCCGAGCGTGCCGGCCTGCGCCACCAGCGACCGCTGCGCCGCATTGCGCGCGGTCTGGGCCAGGGCCGCCCAGAGGACGATGGGGACCCAGAGCCAGGGGAGGGCGCTCAACGCGAGCAGCTGTCGGCGGTGGCGCGCGTGAAAGCCTGGCCCTTCAGCAGGGCCAGCGGGCCGGTGCCCGAGGTGACACGCAGCTCGTTGCCCAGCGCCTGCAATTCGAGCGTGTGGTTGCGCTGCGGATCGGTGACGACCCGGCTGCCGTCGATCCGGCCGGTGATCTGGCGGACGCGATGCTTGCGCACCAGCCTCGCCTCGAGCTGGTCGAACTGCTGGGCCATCTCGAGCCGGAACTCGTGCAGCAGCCCGACGCCGCACCACAGGCCGCTGAGCTTCATCGGCATGCCGCCGGCATGCGCGGCCAGCGGAAGGGAAGCGGCCAGCGCGAGTGCAGCCACGGCTACGGAAGAGGACCGGAACGACATGGCGCGGAAGTTAACACGGGCCACGCCCGCGCAGCGCGTTAAACGCGCAAATCGTGGCTCAGCGGCGGGGTCTTGCCGCCGACTTGGCGCGCACCGGCCTGCCGAGGTAGGCCTCGTCGGACCAGGTGGCCAGCCACTGCGGACGGTAGGCCACCATCAGGCTGACGATGGCGCAGGTCCAGGACGCCTCGCCCATGGCCAGCAGGGCGACCGCGACCCGCTGCAGGCCGCCGGTGGCGCCCACCAGGCCGTGGCTCATCAGGGCCGCCGCCAGCCCGCAGGAAGCCAGCGCGAGCATCGGCACGAAGAACGCGCGGCCCACCATGTAGGCCACCGGGTGATGGCCGAACGCCTTGCGCACGCCGTGGCCCAGCACCAGCACCAGCGTGGCGGGCAGAACGCCGGACCAGACGGTCAGCGTCATCGCTTCGGCCAGCGACGCGCCATTGCTCACCATGGTGCTCAGGCCGGCAAAGGTCAGCACGGGGATGGCGAGCGGCCAGCCGAGCATCAGCACCACCAGCGGCGCGGCCGACCAGTGCAGCGGCAGCGACAGCGCCGTCAGGCCGGGCCACGACCAAAGCCAGGGCACGACCACCAGGCTGGCGAGCAGGGGAGTGGCCAGCGGCACCTGGCCGTCATGGGGGCGCAGCAGCCGCCACGGGCGCACCGCGAGCACGGCCGCCCAGGCCAGCGCCAGCAGGATGGTTTCGACGGCGAGGCGGGAGGCCATGGGACCTACTGGCCCTGGATGCGGATCTTGCCTTCCTTCACGTAGCGATCGAATTCGTCGCGCGTGAGGGCGGCGGACATCGCGTTGCCCGGTTCGTCTTCCCAGCCCAGGGTGACGCTGTCGTCCGCGAGGTCGATCGACACCGGGCCGTCGGGGATGGGCACGAGCACGCCATCGCCGGCGCGGAAGCACACCTCGCCGCGGATCAGGGCTTGCTGGGACATGGTTGGTTCTCCTCGGAATGAACCCGTCGAGTTTGGATGGGCCGCTCGCGGCGGGGGTGTCAGCGGACAGCCCGTGTGCTTGCCGGACATGCGTTCCTGCGCACAATGGGCCCCATGAGGAGATTGAGGGACGCGTCGGCGGTGTTGGGAACCGCCCTGCTCACGGGTGCGCTGCTGGCGTACGCCGTGCTGTCCATGCGGGAAACCACCTTGCGCAGCGGCGAGGAGCTGACCGATTCGCTGTCGCTGGTGATCGCCGACCAGACGGCCCGCACCCTGCAGTCCGGCGACCAGGCGCTGCGACTGGCCGCGGCGCGGCTGGAGGCGTCACGGCGCGCGGGCGCGCTGGATGCCGCGGCCGGCGCCGCCATCCTGCGCGAAGAATCGCGCCATGCCCCCTTCATCCGGGACCTGTGGGTGACGGATGTCCAGGGCCGCGTGCTGGTGGCATCCCGGCCGCAGCATGTCGGCCGCATGGCCGCGGGCCTGCCGTCACCCGGGGCCTGGAGCGCCTCCACGCCGCTCGACCTGCATGTCGGCACGGTGCAGCGCGACGCGGACGGCCAATGGCAGCTGCCGCTGGTGCGGGCGGTGCGCGAGGGTGGCGCGGTCCGCGAGCTGCTGGTGGCGGCGGTGGACCCGCGCTACTTCGAGCAGGTCTGGCGCGGCATCGACCTGGGCGCCACCGGCGCCGTGGTGCTGTACCGCCGCGATGGCCGGCTGATGGTGCGCAGTCCGGGCAACGAGGCCGCGATGGGGCAGGACTTCTCGCAGCTCGCGCTGTTCCGCGAGTACCTGCCGCGCGCGCCGGAGGGCAATTTCACGCGCGAGAGCACGGTGGACGGCGTGCGGCGCGTGGTGGCGTACCGCCGCTTGCAGGGCTTTCCCGACCTGCTGGTGGCGGTGAGCAGGGGCTACGACGAGCTGCTGGGGCCGTGGCGCAACTTCGTGCTGCTGACGGCGCTGGTGTGGGCCGTGGCCGTGATCGCCGCGCTCGTGCTCACGCTGCAGTTGCGCCGGCACGCGCGGCGCAGCCACGAGACCCAGCAGCGCTTCTGGCAGCTCGCGCAGGCGATGCCGCAGATCGTCTTCACCTCCGACCAGCAGGGCCGGCTGGAGTTCGTCAACCAGCGCTGGACCGAGGTCACCGGCTTTCCGCGCGAGCAGGCCCTGGGCTCCGGCTGGCGGCATGCGGTGCATCCCGACGACCTTCCCGTCGTGGGCGAACGGCAGGCGCAGATGCTCAAGGACGGCCACGAGGTCCAGGTTGAGTTTCGCCTGCGCTACGCCGACGGCAGCTATCGCTGGCAACTCCTGCGCGCGGTGCCGGTGCCCAACCAGCATGGCCGGCCGTCGTCCTGGTTCGGCACCGCCACGGACATCGACACGCTGAAGCAGGCGCAGGAAACCCTGGCCAGGCAGGCCGAGCAGCTGGGCATCGCGAGCCGCCTCACCCGCATGGGCAACTGGCGCGCCGACCTGCAGACCCAGCGCGTGGCGCTGTCGGAAGAAGTGTGCGCGGTGCTGGACCTGCCGCCCGACGCCGAGCCGACCCTGCAGCAACTGTTCGGCATGATCGTTCCGCAGTCGGTGGCGGCCGCCACCGAGTTGATGGCGCGCTGCGTCGAGCACGGCGAGTCGTTCGATATGGAGCTGGAGATGGTGACCGCCGCCGGGCGCCGGGTGTGGGTGCGCTCCGTGGGCGAGCCGATCCGCGACGCGGCCGGCCGCGTGGTGGCCATCCAGGGGGCGCAGCAGGACATCACGCTGCGCATGCTGATGATGGAGGAGATCCGCCGCCTCAACGCCAGCCTGGAGGAGCGCATCGCCGAACGCACCGCGCAGCTGAGCGCCAACGAGGCGGCGCTGCGGCTGGCCAACACGCAGCTCGAAGCTTTTTCGTATTCGGTCTCCCACGACCTGCAGTCGCCCCTGCAACGCGTGGGCTCGTTCGCGCGGCTGCTGCAGCAGGAGCTGCCGGCCGCGCCGGACAGCCGCGCGCAGCACTACCTGGAGCGCATCCTGGCCAACGCGGACACGATGGCGCAATTGATCGAGGGGCTGCTGGCGCTGGCGCACGTCTCCGAGCTGGAGATCATCCGCGCCACCGTGAACCTGAGCGAGATGGCCACGGAGATCCTGTCGCGCCTGCAGGCCGAGCAAGCGCATCGGCACGTGGAGTGGCAGGTCCAGCCCGGACTGGCCGTCACCGCGGACGTGCGGCTGATGCGCTCGGTGCTGGAAAACCTGATCGGCAATGCCTGGAAGTTCACCTCCGGCAAGGCCGATGCGTCCATCGTCGTCGGTGCTTCGGCCGGGCGCGGCGAGTACTTCGTGCGCGACAACGGCGCGGGCTTCGACATGAACTACGTGGACCGGCTGTTCGGCACCTTCCAGCGCCTGCACGGCGAGGACGAATTCCCCGGCACCGGCATCGGCCTGGCCACGGTGGCCCGTGCCATCTCGCGCCAGGGCGGGCGCGTGTGGGCGCGGTCCGGGCCGGGCGAGGGCGCGACCTTCTTCTTCACGCTGCCGCCAGCCTGAAGACGGGGTGACGAGCGGCCGCCACGGCCGCACGAGCGGTCGGCCTGTGGGCTGCGCGCATCGCGGAAACGTCTTGTAGTGGTGCCCTCGCGGGCTGTGCTCCTAGCATCGGAAGCGTTGCCACAGGAGGATGCATGGTGCGATGGATTCCGCGATGCCTGGTTGCCGGCCTGGCGCTGATGGCGCTGGCCTGCGGGCCCGCGGGCGCGGGGCCGGCCTACAAGTGCGTCACCCGCTCCGGCGTCACCTACACGGAAAAGCCGTGCCCGGGCGGACAGGAAGTGGGCCCGGCTGGCCGCCGCAAGACGGACAAGTCGGTGGCCCCGCCGCAGGACCGCGCCACCCTGGCGCGCCGGGCCGTGCTGTCCGCCGAGCAAAAGCAGGAGTGCCGCGCCCTGGACGTGTCGATGCGCGACCAGCAGGCCCAGCTGAAGGCGCTGGGCAGCGGCGCCACCCTGCAGGACGAGATGCCGCTGGTGCACAACAAGAAGCGGTATCGCGAAATCGGCTGCTGAAGGTCGATTCCGGCCGGGATGGATCGTCGTGGAGATGGGGGCGGGCGGTTCCGCCCCGCCCACTCCAGGAGATCACCATGCCCGTTCTCGACAGCTACCTCTTCTTCGACGGCAACTGCGCCGAAGCCATGCGCTTCTACGAAAAGACGCTGGGCGGCAAGCTTGAAACCGTGATGACCTATGGCGAGTCCCCCGACCCGGCGCATTGCCCCACCGGTGCCAAGGACCTGGTGATGCACGCCAGCGTGCTGGTCGGCGGCCGCCGGCTGATGGCGTCGGACGTGCCGCCCGGCATGGGCGAAGGGCCGAAGCCGATGGCGGGCTTTGCCTTGTCCCTCTGCTACGAGTCGGCGGCCGAGGCTGGCAAGGTGTTCGAGGCCCTGCGCCAGGGCGGCAAGGTCACGATGCCGATGCAGAAGACCTTCTGGGCCGACAGCTTCGGCATGCTCACCGACCGCTTCGGCACGCCGTGGATGGTGAGCGGCGGCCCGCAGGCCGCCTGAAGGCGCGGTCCCTCAGGGCGCCTTGTTCTTCAGCTTGCCCTTGGGCAGCACCGTGGTCATCGGGGGCATGGGCCGGTCGGACGTGCCTTCCTTGGGCAGGGAGGTGTCCTTCTTCGGCTTCTTGGCCATCTTGTTGTTGCGTTGTTCGCCCTTGGGCATGGGAAGCTCCTCTGTTTCCGGAATGGCCGCACTGTAGCAGTGGCGCCAACCCCTCGCCACGGGGGTGTCAGCCCCGGGTGCTAAGCTGCCTGTTTTGGACTTAGCGAGAGACAAGAAGCCATGCCCGGACTGCTGCCCAACGTCGACCCCGACGGCCTGCTCGAATTCTCCGTGGTGTACACGGACCGCGCGTTGAACCACATGTCGCGCAGCTTCCAGGGCGTGATGACGGACATCTCGTCCATCCTCAAGGACGTCTACAAGGCGCACTCCACGGCGCTGGTGCCCGGCAGCGGGACCTTCGGCATGGAATCCGTCGCGCGGCAGTTCGCCAGCGGCAAGGACGTGCTGGTGCTGCGCAACGGCTGGTTCAGCTATCGCTGGACGCAGATCTTCGAGATGGGCAGCATCCCCGCGTCGTCCACCGTGCTGAAAGCGCGCAAGCAGGGCAGCGGACCGACCGCGCCCTATGCGCCGGCGCCGATCGCCGAAGTGACCGCCACGATCCGCGAGAAGAAGCCGGCGGTGGTGTTCGCCCCGCACGTGGAAACCGCCAGCGGCATGATCCTGCCGGACGACTACATGCGCGCCGTGGCGGATGCGGTGCACGAGCACGGCGGCCTGTTCGTGCTGGACTGCATCGCCTCGGGGGCGATGTGGGTCGACATGAAGGCCTGCGGCATCGACGTGCTGATCTCCGCGCCGCAAAAGGGATGGAGCAGCTCGCCCTGCTGCGCGATGGTCTGCCTGAGCGAGCGCGCCCGCAAGGCCATCGACGGCACCACCAGCACCAGCTTCGCGATGGACCTGAAGAAGTGGCTGCAGATCATGGAGTCGTACGAGGGCGGCGCGCACATGTACCACGCCACGATGCCCACCGATGCGCTGACGCGCCTGCGCGCCACCATGAAGGAGACGCAGGCCTACGGTTTCGCCAAGGTGAAGGCGGAGCAGGAGGACCTGGGCCGCAAGGTGCGCGCGCTGTTCGAAAGCCGCGGCTTCGCCAGCGTGGCGGCCGACGGCTACAAGGCGCCCGGCGTGGTGGTGAGCTACACCACCGACCCGGAGATCCAGTCCAGCAAGAAATTCCTGGCCGAAGGCCTGCAGACCGCGGCCGGCGTGCCGCTGCAATGCGACGAAGGCCCCGACTTCAAGACCTTCCGCCTCGGCCTGTTCGGCCTGGACAAGTGGCACCACGTGGACCGCACGGTGAAGTTGCTCGCCGATGCGCTGGACCGCATCGGCGTGGTGGCGCAGAAGAAGGCGGCGTAGTCCTCGTCATCCCCGCGAAGGCGGGGACCCAGGGCTCCCCAGCAAAGCGGCCACCCGGCCGCTTTGTCTTTTTCAGCTGGCCAGCCCCACCACCCGCCCTTTCGCCACCGCCTGCGTCCCCACCAGCAAGTGGAACTGCGTCCCCGCTCCGAGCCGCGGCAGCGCTCCTGCCGGATGCAGCAGTTCCAGCATCGCCTCCTGCTCTCCCGGCACCGCCAACACCCGTCCGATCGGCGCGCCGAGCCGCGCGACGAAGCCGCGCCGGCCCACCAGCACGACGAACGCCGATGCGCCGGGTGACATCGAGGCCGCGAGCTCCGTCCGCTCCAGCCTCACCCGCAACTGCGGCGCGAAGGCGGCATCGCTGGCGAACTCGGTCGCCGGCGGGGCCTTCCGCGGGATCCGCTTGATGAACCAGGCGACGAGGTTGCCCACGGCCGGCAGCCACAGCACCAGCAGCAGCGTGCCGATGTCACGCAGCGTGGAGGGGTTGGGTGCGAGCGCGCGGATCACAGCGCCGGCGGTCGCCAGCGACAGCAGGACGATCATCACCGCCTGGCGGCGGGCGGGGGTTGCGGTGAAGAGTGCCACGCGGCCTCAAGTCCTCAGCTTCCTGCCCACGTGCCCTTCGACCGCGTCGACCTTGCTGCGCAGGCGCGGCTCGGTGCCGGCGCGGTAGTCCATCTTCAGGTTCAGGCTGATGCGCTTGCAGTCCAACTGCAGCGCGCGGAAGCATTCGCTGACCACGCCCATCACCTCGTCCCAGTCGCCTTCGAGGATGGTGCCCATCGCGGTGAGCTGGTAGCTCACGCCGCTGCGGTCGACGATGTCCAGGATGCGGGCCACCTGGCGGCTGAGGCTCTCACCTTCGCCCGTGGGCGCCATCGCGAATTCCAGCAAGACCATCTTGTGCTCCGTGGGGACGACGACAAGGGTGCATCTTGCCTGAGCTCGGCGGTTCTGTATCCGTCATTCCCGCGACGGCGGGAATCCGGGGCTTTACTTCTGCGCCGGATCGCCAGCCATCTGGTCGAACTTCAGGAAGTACTTGCGCGCCAGGGCGACCAGTTGCGCGTCCGTGGGGTGGTCGGACGGCACGGAATCAACGAAGCGCACGGCCGCATCGGGATGCTGCTTCTTCACCCAGGTGGCGAACTCCTCGCGGGCCAGGCCGGGACCGGCCAGCAGGACCTCCTGGTTGCCTTGCAGTGCGCCGTAGATCGCGGGGAAGTAGTTGGCGTCGTGGGTGTCGCGGCCCTGGTGCTTGTGGTGGCTGCGGGCTCGCACCTTCTGCGCTTCGACGTGTTCGCGATCGAACTGGAGGACGTGCGCTTCGGTGTGGTCCATCCAGGCGACGGCGTGATAGGTGCTCATGAAGTCTTCTGTGCGGGTTGTGACCGGTCTATCTTGGGGCCCCGCGGGGCCCGGGTGCTTGACGTGCGTCAAGCACCCGGGAGCCGCTGTCTTCGTCATGCCCGCGGACGTCTCACCCCGATGCGCACTGTGGGGCGCACCCCACGAAGAATCCACCAGCCTCCGTCATTCCCGCGAAGGCGGGAATCCAGGGCTTCCACTTTCTCTTCACTGCCCTCACCATCAAGGCGGAGGAAGAGCAATGGGTCGAAGAAGGACAAGTCCCGCCGAGGACCTCGTGAAATGACTGCTGAAGGCAACGAACTGGCGCAGTTAACCGCCGCAATCTTCCACGCCATTGGACGCAACCTCATGGTGTTGCAGGAGATGGAGAGCATGCTTCGAAGCATGGTCATTCCCTCCGAGCTCTCGGGGCCAGCGTCGCAACTCGCGACACTGCAGAAGAAGCGGGCGAAGCGCTTGAAGAACGCGGGTTTGGGAAGTCTCGCGGGTCATTTCGCCGACAAGATTTTGACGAAGCCGGCCATCAAGGATATGGACGACATTCCGGAAGGTCGGGAGCCGCACTTCTCGTTCAGTTTCTCCTTCGACCGCGAGCCGGCTGACGCCGCTGCCAGGAAGAAAAGGCTGAGCATTATCGTCAAGCGCCGGAACAAACTGGTTCATGGGATTCATGACGTGTGGTCAAGAGACTCCATCGAAAGCAGTCGTTCATTGCTGCAACGTCTTGAGGACGAGCATCAGGAAAGCCTGGGCGAGCTCCAGCTCTTGCGGGTGGAGAGCGAAGCCTTCCAGAGAATCCGCTTGGAGGTCGCCGCGCTGCTACGCGGCGCCGACTTCAAACGTGCGCTCTCGGAGGCTTTCCGTACGGATGATGGGTCGGAGTCCGGACCCCCATAGCGCCGTCTCGCTACGGCACGACCTTCCGGATCTCCTGCAGCCACACCTTCGCCAGCTTGTTCCACCCGCCGGTGTTGGGGTGGATCTCGTTCTGCCAGTCGCCGCTGCTGCCGGTGCTCTGCGGATCGGCCGGTTCCAGGTCCACGGCGCTGGTGGGCACGACGAACAGGTTGTCGCGGCCGTCCACCTTGGTCCAACCCGTGACCGCGGCCTCCACGTCGATGAAGATGCGGCGGGTCACGTCCTCCCAGAGTGACGTCGGAATGCCGTTCTGGATGTAGGCCCTGGACAGCCAGGGTCCCGAGCCCGGGAAGGCGGGGGCATTGCGCGCGACGGGTTGGTTGTAGCCGTTCAGGAAGATCGGCAGGTCCGCGCGCTGGCGGCTGTCGCGCACCGCGCGATAGAGCTTGTCGAAGTTGGGATCCAGGAAGTCGATCACCAGCGTCGCTACCGCCTGGACATCGATGCAATCGTTCTCGGACGTCGGCGCCGGAGCGGTGCGCACATCCTTCAGGATGCCCTGGCCGGGCGGCGGGTCGAGCGCCGCATCGATGAAGTCATTGCCCGCGGCGCTGAAGAGGAGGGCGTCGAAGGTGAAGCCCATGTCCTGGGTGTTCAGCCACTGGTGCAGGTCGTCGTTCAGGCAGTCCGCGATGTGCCGCAGCGTGTGACCGAAGCGCGAGAGGTTGATGAACAAGGCGTCGTCCCCGCGCGCGCCGCCCTTGAAGATCCTGGCCAGCGCGAAGGGCAGCGACATGTGCACCGGGGAACTGCGGTCCATCCACGAGTCGCCCTCGCAGAGGAAGAAGTAATCGAAGTTCTCCGGCACGAGGGTGCCGTTCTCGACCTCCTCCATGTACTCGTGGCTGTAGATGACGCGCGACGCCATGGGAGCCTCCTTCCGCAAGGGAGGGGCAGTGTAGGCGCGCGTTGCGGCCCCGGTCCAGCGCGAATGGAGGAGCGGCGGCCGCTGGGCATGCGCGGTGGCCCGGCCACCGCGCACTGGGGCATCAACCCATCTGGATCTGTTTCTTCAGGCTCGAGACCTCGTCGTGCAGGCGCTGGATCGACTGCTGCGTCTGCGGGTCGATGCCGGAGCCGGCCTTGCGGCAAGCCTGCATGGCGCGGTCACCGCACTGCTCCATCTGCATCACGGCCTGGCGCAGCTGGTCCTGACCCTGGTCCTGCTGGCCCTGGAGCTGCTGCCCTTGCCCCTGCTGCTGT
This sequence comes from Ramlibacter sp., assembly GCA_021323335.1. Taxonomy (GTDB): domain Bacteria; phylum Pseudomonadota; class Gammaproteobacteria; order Burkholderiales; family Burkholderiaceae_C; genus Ramlibacter. The sequence continues at coordinate 13,316 of JAJTCN010000004.1, read as the reverse complement.
CCCGACTGCCGCTGGCCCTGGCCGCCCTGCTGCTGCTGGCTGCTTCTCTCGATCTGCTGCTGCGCCTGCTTGGCCTGGTCGTGGAGCGACAGGACGTTCTGGCGAACGTCGTCGGGCACGGACCCCTGCTGCACCTGGCGCTTGGCCTCGTCGGCGCATTCCTCGATGCGCTGGATGCTCTGCTTCCATTGATCTGCTTGCATGTGTGGCTCCTGTGGGTTGGTCGCGGCACGAGGCCGCTACCGAACCGATGTTGGCGCTCTCCCGCGCGACAGAAGCCGGTCTTCGACGTACGTGCGTGTACGGGCGATTCGACTCAGCGTGGTCTTCACCCGACGTCGCCGGAGAGCGAGATGCAACTGTTGGTCCAGCGCATCGTCGTCCGTTCAGACGAGCCGGTTTCAGCCTGTGCCCGTCTAGCATCTGCTACCGCAGGGGGAGAAGAAGATGGGTCGCAGGAAGACAAGCGCCGCCGATGCAGTGGTGCAACTGGTGGCGAAGTTGCCGTGGTGGGGCGCACTGGCACTCGGGTTCGCCGGCTGGCTGGTGTTCTATCAGTTGGCGGCGATCCGGCCCGTCACTGGGGTCGTGCAAGGGAAGGTCAGCATTCCTGTCTTCAGCATCATGATCCCTGCACTGGGGCTCGTCCTGCAGTACGCCTTTCCCGCGCTCTGCGCTGTTGCGGCATTGATCTCGTGGATCAACCGCCGCAAGCGAACGGATCTCGTCAAGGCGGTGACTCACTCCCCTGCCGCTGATGCCCTGAACGGGATGAGCTGGCAGGAGTTCGAGATGCTGGTCGGCGAGGCCTTTCGCATGCAGGGCTACACAGTGAGTGAGTCGGGGGGCGCCGGGCCGGATGGCGGCGTCGACCTTGTATTGCGCAAGGGGACGGAAACCTTTCTCGTCCAGTGCAAGCAATGGAAGGCGTTCAAGGTTTCCGTGGACGTGGTCCGCGATCTCTACGGCGTGATGGCCGTCCGTGGGGCGGCCGGCGGTTTCGTGGTGACTTCCGGATCGTTCACTGCCGATGCAAAGGAGTTCGCGAGTGGCCTCAACGTGAAGCTGGTGGAGGGGAGCCACCTGCTGGGATTGATCCAGCGGGCCAAGGTGTCGCTGGCTGCCGGTAAGGACGCTTCCCATGCGGTATCCCGTCCCCCGGTCGCAACTGCAAGAGCAGAGCCGAAGCTGGCGACGCCGCAGTGTCCGATCTGCGACGGAGCGATGGTGCGTAGAACCGCACGTCAGGGCGCCTCGGCCGGCTCCGACTTCTGGGGCTGTTCCGGTTTCCCGAAGTGCCGTGGAACGCGCAAGGCCTAGAACGGCAGAACGTTCAAGACGGGAAATTGGAATCTGACCCCAATTCTCGTGAGTTTCGACTCAACTTGATACCGCGCAGCGATCGGACGCGGGCACCAGGTAGGTCGGGTTCGCGAAGCGACCCCGACAACGATGCTGGCGGGGTCGCTGTCGCGAACCCGCCCTACCACAGCCGCTACTTCGCGAAGGAGTCTTTCAGGCCAGTCACGCGGTTGAACACTGGCTTCCCTGTCTCGTGATCCCTCCGATCCGCCACGAAGTACCCATGCCTCTCGAACTGGAACTTCTCATCCCCCTTCGCGGCCGCCAGTGACGGCTCCACGTAGGCGGTGACCACGGTCAACGACGACGGGTTCAGTTCCTCGAGAAAATCCTTCTCCCCCGCCCCAGGCTGCGGAACAGAGAACAAGCGGTCGTACAGCCGCACTTCCGCCTTCACGCCATCGGCCACGCCCACCCAGCTGATGTTGCCCTTCACCTTCACGGCGTCCGCGCCGGGTGTGCCGCTCTTGGTATCGGGCAGCACCTTGGCCTGCACTTCGACCAAGGAACCATCCGCCGAGCGCGTAGCGCCGATGCACTCCACCACATACCCATACTTCATCCGCACCTTGTTCCCCGGGAACAGGCGGAAGAAGCCCTTGGGCGGCGTGTCCTCGTAGTCGGTGCGCTCGATCCACAGTTCGCGCCCGAACATGAACTCGCGCCGTCCGCGTGCGGGGTCATGCGGGTGGACGGGGGCGGAGCAGGGCTCCAGGTGGCCGGCGCCCATCGCCTCGTCCCAGTTGGTGATGACCAGCTTCACCGGGTCCAGCACCGCCATCGCGCGCGCCGCCTTCGGGTCCAGGTCGTCGCGCAGGGCGATCTCCAGCGTCGAATAGTCGATCCACGAATCCGCCTTGCTCACGCCGATGCGGTCGGCGAACAGCTGCAGGGACTCGGGCGTGTAGCCGCGCCGGCGCAGCCCCACGATGGTGGGCATGCGCGGGTCGTCCCAGCCGCTCACGTGGCCCTGGTCCACCAGCTGCTTGAGCTTGCGCTTGCTGGTGATCACGTAGGTCAGGTTCAGCCGCGCGAACTCGTATTGATGCGGCCGCGGCAGGTTGACCAGGCCACCTTCGCCCAGCCGGTCCAGCAGCCAGTCGTAGAAGGGCCGCTGGTCCTCGAACTCCAGCGTGCAGATGCTGTGGGTGATGTTCTCCAGCGCATCCTCGATCGGGTGCGCGAAGGTGTACATGGGATAGATGCACCACTTGTTGCCGGTGTTGTGGTGCTCCGCATGCTTGATGCGGTAGATGGTCGGGTCCCGCAGGTTGATGTTGGGGCTGGCCATGTCGATCTTCGCGCGCAGCACCGCCGAACCGTCCGCCAGCTTGCCGTCCCGCATCTCGCGAAAGCGCTGCAGGTTCTCGTCGATGCTGCGGCTGCGGTACGGGCTGTCCACGCCGGGGCGGCCGAAGTCGCCGCGATTCACCCGCATCTGCTCCGGCGTCTGTTCGTCGACATACGCCTTGCCCGCCTCGATCAGGTACTCCGCCGCGCGGTACATGAAGTCGAAGTAGTCGCTGGCCTGGTACAGGTGGCTGGTGCCGCCCGCGTCCCAGTCGTAGCCCAGCCATCGCACCGCGTCCTGGATGCCATCGACGTACTCCTGCTCTTCCTTTTCAGGGTTGGTGTCGTCGAAGCGCAGGTGGCAGACCCCCTGGTAGTCCTGGGCCAGGCCGAAGTTCAGGCAGATGCTCTTGGCGTGGCCGACGTGCAGGTAGCCGTTGGGCTCGGGCGGGAAGCGGGTGCGGATGCGGGCGGGGTCGGGCTGGCCCTGCTGGTGGGCGGCCGCGTCGGCGGGATGCCCAGCCCAGCGGCGGGCGGCGTACGTGCCTTGCTCCAGGTCGCGTTCGATCACCTGGCGCAGGAAATTGCTCGGCTTGGTGGCGGAGTCTTTGTCGGTCGAGGGGGGAGCGGAAGCCATATCCCGACGATTCTGTCATGCCTTGTCGAGCGCCCTTCCCGTGACGAAGTGGCGGTTTTCGGCGGCCTTCGGTAAACGCGTTACTTTCCGCAACGGTTTTGACCAAGCAGCCATAGCCGGTGCCGGGGCGGAAACGTTAAATCAAGGCAGTGGGGCCTTCGCCCTTCGCAGTACAAGCAGGACCACACATCATGAAACTGACGCTCTCTCGTACCCTGGCCGCCGCCGCGCTGCTGGGACTCGCCACCGTCGGCTCCGTCGCCCACGCACGCACTTCCGTCCACTTCGGCTTCAACGTGCCGATCGGCGGGTACTACGGCGGGTATTACCCCGGGTATTACGCCCAGCCCGCCTACGTGGCGCCCCCGGTCGCCTACGCGCCGGCGCCCGTCTACTACAACGCGCCGACCTACTACGCTCCGGCCCCGGTGTACTACGCCCCGCCGCGCGTGGTGTACCGCCCGCGCGTCTGGGTGCGCCCCGCGCCCGTCATCGGCGTGCGCATCCGCGGCTGGTAAGGCAAAAGAACTGGCGCGGTGCTCGCCGAGAACCAAGCACCATTTTCAGGCTCTCCAAGCATTGGCCCCACGCCCACAGGCTGGGGCCTCTTTTTGGGCCCTTTCAGCACTGCGTGGGTCGCGCCGTCCCGCGTTGTAATTCCTGCGCCGGCCGCCTCAGCGGTGGCGTTCTTCCTTGCCGGAGTCGTGTTGCTCGCCCGAGGTCGGGTACGGGGTGGGCAGCAGTGCCTTGAGCTTCAGCTGGTCCCGCAGGTGCGGCCGGACGCTTTCTGATCCGTGCCCGCTGTGCCCGCCGGCCGTGGCGCGCGCGACGAAGCCGCGCTGCTTTTTCTGCCCACTGCTTCGTCGCCCCGGCCCCGTCCCAGGGTGCCGGTCGTCCGGCCCCCCTGTGTCAATGGGTTTTCCGTCTTTCATTGGGTTGTTCCTCTGAGTGTTTACAGAGTAAGCCCGTTGAAACGGTTTACATGCCGGTTGTGCCCAACTGCAAGTGTCGGACCACTTCTACCGAGCAGTAGTCCCCGCGGTGCGCACTAGTTGGCAAGGCGGGAAAAAAAGAACCCCCAGGTCTTGGAACCTGGGGGTAACAATGCCAGTCGCGGGACGGAGGGCCGGACCAGCTCACCCCGGAGGAGGAGGGGACTCAGAGGAGTCGGGGTGACCGGGAGACGAAACGCGTTTGCCGGTTCGTGGGACGACACGCGCCTTTCGTGCAATTCGATGCCTTGTAGTAAACCGCGTGGCCGGCGTTCTGCCCTGTAGGACGGCGCCCACTGCCGTTGCCGGACGACAGCCCAACCCGGACAGTTGCGCGGCCGACCGCTACATCGGCTTGAACAGGTGCGCGTAGAGGCGGCTCACCGGCAGCCTCTCCTTGCGATCGCGCAAGGCCAGGTGCAATTTGCCCGCTTCGTCGCGATGCAGGCTGTCGATGGCGGTGGAGCGCACGACGGTGCCGCGATGCACCTGCCAGAACAGCTTGCCATCCAGCTGGGGCAGCAGGTCCTTCAGCGGCGTGCGAATCAGGACCTCGCCTTCGCCGAACACCACGCGCACGTACTTGTCCGCGGCCTCGAAGTAGACGACTTCCTCCACCGGCACCATGCGGACGCTGGCGCCCACGCTGGCCTGGATCACCTTCAGCAGCGGCGGGGCCGCTTCCGGTTGCCCCGTCGCCCGCAGCAGGTGGCGCAGCTGGTCCAGCGTCGCGTCGAAGTCGCCGGGGCCGCGCCGGCCCAGCACCGCCTTCACCTTCTCCACGGTCTTGCGCAGCCGCGCGCCCTGCACTGGCTTGAGCACGTAGTCCACGGCCTGGGCATCGAAGGCCTGCAGCGCATATTGGTCGAATGCGGTGACGAAGACCAGCGCGGGGAACGGCGTGCCGGCGGGCCAGTGGTCCGCGAGCTCCGCCGCCGCGTCCAGCCCGCCTTCGCCCGGCATGCGGATGTCGAAGAACAGCACGTCCGGCCGGTGCGCCAGCGCGGCGCGCACGGCCGAGGCGCCGTCGCCCACCGTCTCCACGATGCGCAGCTCCGGCCAGGCGCGGGCCAGCTCGGCCTGCAGCGCTTGCGCCAGCAGCGGCTCGTCTTCGGCGATGAGGGCGGTGGCGTTCATCCGATGGGCAGCGTGATGCGCGTGTGGGCGCCCCCGGGCGACAGCGTGAACTGCATTTGCGCGCGGTCGCCATGCAGGGCGGCGAGGCGCTCGCGAACCTGCGTGAGGCCGAAGCCCTGGCCCTCGGCTCCTTGCGCACCGCCGACGCCGGTGTCCTGCACTTCCAGCACCAGGGCCTGCGCGTCACGGCTTGCCCGCACCATGATGCGGCCGCCCTGCACCTTGGGCTCGAGGCCGTGCTTGATGCTGTTTTCCACCAGCGGCTGCAGCAGCAGCGCCGGGACGGGGAGGTCCGCGAGCTCGGGCGGCAGGTCCAGCGTGTAGGCCAGGCGCGGGCCCATGCGAATGGCCATCAGTTCCAGGTAATCGCGCAGCCGGTCGAACTCCGCCTGCAGCGGATGCGTGGCGGCGCGCGAGGCATCGAGCGTGGCTCGCAGATACGCGATCATGTGGTCCAGCATCTGCTGCGCCCGCCCGGCGTCCACGCCGATCAGCGCGCGCAGGTTGGCCAGCGTGTTGAACAGCATGTGCGGCTCCAGCTGCGTTTCCAGCAGCTTCAGCCGCGCTTCCTTGGCGTGGCGCTGCACTTCGCCGACCTGCCGCTCCAGGTAGCCGCTGCGGCTGCGGCTGTAGAACCAGTAACTGCCGGCGATGCCGGCCAGCACAGTGACCAGGATGCCGCTGCGCAGGTCGGCCTCGGTGTGCGCCATGCCGCGCGGGCCGAACAGGCCGAAGGCCTGGCAGATCGCATCGCCCAGCTTGTTGCCGAAGAAGTAGCCGGAGACGATGCCGCCCGTCACCAGCAGCACGCTCCCCGGACCCTTCGGCCAGCCGGTTTCGGCGGCCGACGGCATGAGGTGGCGGCCGAGGTCCACCACCGCCCAGATGATGGTGCCGATCAGGATGGAATACACCACCCCCGGCGCATAGGACTTGTCAGGCGTGAACGCGTACTGGATCGAGGCGACGGCCAGGCAGAACGCCAGTGTCTGCAGCAGGTGCTGCAGCTTGCCGATCCAGTCGATCTTCATGGCCCGCCCGCGCGGTCCTGCTGCTCGCGCTGCAGCCGCTCGCGCTCCCGCTGCAGCAGGCGTTCGCGCAGCGGGCTGCCGTTGGCCAGGATGAAGACCGAGATGCCATGCAAGATGAGGCCCGCGCCCCAGCCCAGCACCGGCGCCATCGTCCAGGGGCGCCGCGTGAAGCCGAATGAGGACAGGGCGATCATCCCCAGGTTGACCACCACGAAGACGGTGGCGTGGAGATACCACCCCAGCTTGGCGCCGGCGCGCTTGCGCGCGATGCGCTCGATGTCGTCTTCGGAAAGCAAGGCCATGGCGCGGACCATTCTAGGGGAGCAGCCGCGCGCGGAAGAAGGCCACGATCTTCTGGTCGACGGCGGCCAGCTGCGCGCGGTCGAAGCCCGGCGGGTCCGCCAGCAGGTCCGCGGCCACGCCGCCAAGCAGGTGCGCGGGGGGCGGCGGCGAAAGCAGCGCGGCATGGCCGGCCTCCGGCAGGTGCGCGAGCAGCTCGCAGCGCGGTCGGCAGGCGGCCAGCACCGGGTCGCTGTGGAAGCGCGGCACCAGCCACTTGTCCTGGCCGGCGGTCACCAGCCCCAGCGGCACGCGGGGTTGCGCCAGCGAGGCCATGTCGAAGTCCGCTGCATACGGCACGCCGGCCACCACGGCGGCGATGCGCGGCTCGTGGTGCGACTGCGCGGTGTCGTCGGTCATGAAGATCCGCTGCACGCCCAGCGTCACCTGGATCTTCAGGCCGTCCAGCAAGTCGCCGCGCAGTTGCGTGGCCAGGCCGGCGCAGCCATTGAAGTCTTCGGCGATGTTGGCCTGGCAATGCCGGCGCATCCCGGCCGGAGACCAGCGGCCGCCGGCCAGCGACAGGGCGGTGTGGCCGCCGGCGGACATGCCGTACATGCCGACGCGGTCGAGCGACAGCAGCCCGGCCAGCTGCGGCCAGGCCGCCACGGTGTCGATCGCGCGCGAGACCTCCTGCGGCCGCAGCTTCCAGCTTTGCGGGCCGGGCCGCGATGCATCGCGAGCGTTGTCCCGGTGGTGCTCGGGAAAGGCCACCGTGAAGCCGGCCTCCACGAGCGCGCGGGCCAGGTCCGAGTGCACCCAGGCGGTGCCGCCGGAGCCATGCGAGATGACGACCAGGCGGCCGTTGCCCCTGGTAGGCGTCGCGTTTTCCGCCACCCGGATCGTGAACGGACCGCGCAGAACCGGCCGGTCCGCGGACGCGGTGGGATAGAACACGGTGACAGGCCCGTCGGAGGCGCTGCCGGGCAACTGCATCAGTCCGACGCCGGCCCGGCTGGCCAGCGGCGCCGCCGCCGCCGCAAGCGCCAGCAGCACCACCGCACCGTAACGCAGGGCGCCGTTCACCACGGATCCTTCTGCGCGGCGAGCTGGCGGCGCTCGCGGGCGACCAGGTTTTCGAACGCGCCGCCGCCGCCGGTGAGGACGAAGACGACGATGCCGTGCACCAGCAGGCCGATGCCCCAACCGAAGGCCGGGAAGATGGCCCAGTGGCGGCCGGACATGGCGGAAATCGTGGCCAGGCCCAGGTTGACGGCGATGTAGACGCCGGCGTGGATGTACCACCCCAGCTTGGCGCCGGCGCGGCGGCGGGCGAGGCGTTCGAGGTCGGTGTCCTGCAAGCAGTTCATGGTGGGTCGCTCCAAGGGTGGAATCAGGCCGCCGCGGCGGCGGGAACGGGGGCGCGCAGGGCCAGGCGCCACAGGCGGGCGGCACGGCCGACGAAGACGCCGCTGAAGGCGCCATACAGGGCGGCCACGGTCAGCACGAAGGGGCCGTCCTGCGCCATGTGCGGCGCCATCGCCAGTTCGACGCCCACCGCGTACTTCACAAGGAAGATCGCCAGGATCAGCAGCAGCGGCACCGCGCTGCCGCGCAGCGCGTAGCTGCGGGTGGCGGGGTCATAGCGCGCATCCACCGGCCGGAAAGCCACCGATGCAGAGCCAAGGGCCGCCGCGGCCGCCAGCGCCGCCAGCAACTGGGGCAGCAGCGGCGAGCCGCCGAAGGCCGACAGGGTGCCGTACAGCGAGAACCCGGTCATGCCTACCGGCATGATCGAGACGCGCAGGAGGCTGGCCGTGCGGTCGCGCAGCTGGGTGCTGCCCAGGGCCACCAGGCCGGCAAGCAGGCCCCACACCCAGGCGGGGGTGCTGCGCAGGATGGTTCCGATGGATTCGGGGTGCTGGGTGAGGATCTGGATCAACATGGCGGGTCTCCGGGTGCGATGGAGCGGACTTTGCAGTCCGGCGCCATCCCGGGCCATCGCCATGCGACGAAACGCAGTCACGCCGCCGCGAAATGCAGGCAGGCGGGAGCGAAAGGAAGGGGTTGGGGAAGGGGAAAGCGGGCCGGAGCGGCGTCCTCAGCGGAGGCCGCTCCGGCCGGTGGGAATCAGGCCCAGATGCGGCGGTACTTTTCGTTGAGCTGATGCTGTCGCATCATGATCTTCGGCACGTCCGGGTGCATCGGGCTGATTTCCTTCATCGCCCATTTGTAGAACGCCTGGGCGCAGACCACGTGGAGCAGGTTGATGATTTTCATGGGTGCAATGATTGCGGGCAACCTGTAACCAACCTGTAGGTTCCCTGCGCAAGCGCGGATCGCCGTTTCCGACAGGGCTTGTCGGACGCTGCCGATGGCTGAGCTAGGCCACCGCACCGGGCCAAGCCCCATAATCCGCGCTTTTGCAGGGAGCTTGCGTGGACGTCGTGTTGCTGGTCAAGGCCGCGATCATGGGCATCGTCGAGGGGCTGACGGAGTTCCTCCCCATCTCCAGCACCGGTCACCTCATCCTGGCGGGAGCCTTGCTGGGCTTCGAGGGCGAGAAGGCCAAGGTGTTCGACATCGCCATCCAGACCGGTGCCATCCTGGCCGTGATCCTGGTGTACTGGCAGAAGATCCGCAGCACCATGCTCGCGCTGCCGACCGAGCGCGAGGCCCAGCGCTTCGCCCTGAACGTGCTGGTGGCCTTCTTTCCCGCGGTCGTGCTCGGCCTGCTGTTCGGCAAGGCGATCCAGGAAAACCTGTTCACCCCCGCCGTGGTGGCCACCACCTTCATCCTGGGCGGCTTCGTGATCCTCTGGGCCGAGCGCCGCACGCAGTCGCACGTGCGCATCCAGGAGGTGGAGGAGATGCGCTGGACCGATGCGCTCAAGCTGGGGCTGGTGCAGTGCCTGGCGCTGGTGCCCGGCACCAGCCGCAGCGGCGCCACCATCATCGGCGGCATGCTGCTGGGGCTGTCGCGCAAGGCCGCCACCGATTTCTCCTTCTACCTCGCGATCCCCACACTGATCGGCGCGGGCGCGTACAGCCTGATCAAGGAGCGCGACAAGCTCGGTATCGAGGACCTGCCGATGTTCGGCGTCGGGCTGCTGTTCTCGTTCCTCAGCGCGTGGCTGTGCGTGCGCTGGCTGCTGCGCTACATCTCCACCCACAGCTTCACGCCCTTCGCCTGGTACCGCATCGCCTTCGGCATCATCGTGCTGGTGACTTCCTGGACCGGCTGGGTGCAGTGGCACGCGTGATCGCCGCGCGCTGGCGCCGGTAGGGCCGCCAGCCGCCTTCCGGCTGGGCCAGCCGGTCGGCCACGATGCGCAGCACTTCCGGATGCGTCGTCATGCCCAGGTGGCTGGCGTCCACCTCGATGTTCTCGGCCTGCGGCGCGCGTTTTTCCAGGCAGCCGCGCCAGCTGACCAGGCCGTCGCTCTTGCTGTAGACCGACGTGGTGGGAACCGGCGGCCGCAGCCGCAGCCGCTCCTGCATCTCGCTGGTGAGCTGCGAGGTGTCGCCCCCCAGCATCTTGAAGATGGTGCCTGCGTGGTTGGCGCCCTGCAGCGAGCCGAACGGCGTGGCCAGCGTGATGACCTGCCGCACCGAGCCCGGCGCGAACTTGGCGAGCTCGCGCGCATACACGCCGCCAAGGCTCCAGCCCACCAGGCTCACCTTGCGTCCATGCAGCGCATGCAGCGCGCGCACGCGTTCGGCCAGCATGTCCAGCCAGTCGTCGAACACGCCCTCCGGGCCGGTGTTCACGCCCTTGCCCCAGTCGTGCACGGTGAACGTGCATTGCTTCAGGTGGGAGCGCAGGTGGGACGTGGTGAGGGCGCCGGCGCCGAGGCCCGGGTAGACCACCACCGGGTGCCCGTCGCCGTCCACCGTTGGCAGGTGCCCGACGCGAGAGCCGCAGAAGTCCAGGATGGCCCGCAGGGGCTCGGTGGCCAGCATGGCGAACGAAGGTGCCTGGAAGGCGAGGGAAGGGGTAGGCATCCACCCACTGTGGTGGCCGGCAGGTTTTGGCGCTGTCCGCCCGGGGACGGCAGGGCTGTAGGACGTATGCTGCAATGCAGCAAACGGAAGCTCTTCAGCCGGGAAGCGAGAGGAGGGCTGCCTCGATCGCCGCGGCCGTGGCGAGCGGGCGCTCCATCGGGAAGAGGTGGCTGCCGTCCATCATCATCATGCGGCCCTGGGTGATCTTCACTGTGAGCCCGAGTCCCACCTGCTGGATTTCCTGCGACTGCAGGCCGCCGATGAAGGCCACCGGGCAGCGGATGCGTTGCAGCAGCCCGCCCAGGTTGTCCGGCAGCGTGTTGTAGATGGCCGTCTCGATGTCGCGGTCGAAAGCAAGCACGCGCTCGCCGTCCTCTTCCACCGTGCCGAAGGCGATGTAGTCGGCCAGCACCAGCGGGTCCCAGCGGGCGAAGGCCTTCTTGTGGCGGAAGTGCTCGAACGCCGCCTCCTTGGTGGGCCAGCGGTGCTTTCGCTTGCGGCTGACCGCGCCGGGCGAAATCGACCCGACCAGTTGCGTCCGCTTGGCCGCCCACAGCGCCGGCGATTTCCAGCCACCCAGCAGCGGCGAGTCGAGCAGCAGCACGCCGCGCGTGAGTTGCGGATGGCGCGCGGCGCACATCGCGCTGAGGAAGCCGCCGAGCGAGTGCCCCACCAGCCAGGCCGGCTCGCCCGCCTTCTGCACCTCGCGCGCGGCGAAGTCGTGCAGTTGTTGCACCAGGTGCGGCCAGTTGTTGGTGACCGGGTAGTCCAGGTCATGCCCGAACTGGTCGACGGCCTTCACCGTGAAGCCACGCGAGCGGAGATGCCGGAACAGGACGCTGTAGGTCCCGGCGGGGAAGCTGTTGGCGTGGGAGAAGATGACGAGCGACATGGGCGGACTCGTCATCCCCGCGGAGGCGGGGATCCAGGGCTTTCAGGAAGGGAGCCCTGGATTCCCGCCTGCGCGGGAATGACGGAATTTCAAATCAATCGCTCGTCCGGCCGCGTGATCTTCTTGAGCGGCTTGACGCGTCCGGAGGTCTGCGTCAGCAGCGGCGTGTCGGTATGCGCGTCGTCCCACACGGGGTGGTCGAGGCTGTCGAACACCTCGCGCAGCTTCTGTCCCCAGCTCGAATGCAGCATCCGGTAGTACGGGTTCTGCATGTCGATGCAGACGACCTTGTCGGTCTCGAACCGGTTCGCTTCGTACACCACCAGGTCGAGCGGCGGCCCGACCGAGAGATTGGACTTCATCGTGGAGTCCATCGACACCAGCGCGCATTTGGCGGCCTCGTCCAGCCCGGTCTCCGGCGTCAGCACGCGGTCCAGCACCGGCTTGCCGTACTTGTATTCGCCGATCTGGAAGTAGGGCGTCTCGGCGGTGGCCTCGATGAAGTTGCCGGCCGAATACACCTGGAAGAGGCGCATGCCCTCGCCGCGGATCTGGCCGCCGAAGATCAGGTTGACGTTGAACTCCACGCCGGCGTGCTGCAGCGCCTTGGCATCGCGGTCGTATACGTGGCGCACCGTCTGGCCCAGCACGCGGCAGGCGTCGAACATGCTGGCGGCGTTCCAGATGGTGACGGCTTCGCCGGTGTCGTGCTCCTTGAGCTGTTCCACCTGCAGGATCTCGCGCACCGATTGCGAGATGCTCAGGTTGCCGGCGGACAGCAGCACCATGAAGCGGTCGCCCGGCTTCTCGTACACGATCATCTTCCGGAAGGTGCTGATGTTGTCCACGCCCGCATTGGTGCGCGAGTCGGACAGGAACACCAGTCCCGCATTGAGCTTGATGCCGACGCAGTAGGTCATGGTTGGATTAATTTCTTGAGCGAGTACAGCGCCTCGAGCGCATCGCGCGGTGACAGGGCGTCGGGGTCCAGCGCGGCAACCGCCGCTTCCAGCTTGCCGGGCGCCTGGACTTCGGCGGCCGGGGGCGGTGCGAACAAGTCTACCTGCTCGCGGCTTTCCACCTGCTGTTTCTCCAGCGCGGCCAGCGCGTGGCGTGCGTGGTTCACCACGCCGGTGGGCATGCCGGCCAGGCGCGCCACCTGGATGCCGTAGCTGCGGCTGGCCGGGCCGGGCTGGATCTCGTGCAGGAACACGATGTCCGCGCCCGACTCGGTGGCGCCCACGTGCACGTTCACCGCGCAGTGGTGCCTGGCCGGGAACTCGGTCAGTTCGAAGTAGTGGGTGGCGAACAGCGTGAAGGCCTGCGTCTTGTCGTGCAGGTGCGCGGCGATGCCCGAGGCCAGCGCCAACCCGTCGAAGGTGGAGGTGCCGCGGCCGATCTCGTCCATCAGCACCAGGCTCTGCGCCGTGGCGCCATGCAGGATCTGCGCGGCTTCGGTCATCTCCAGCATGAAGGTGGACTGCGCGTTGGCCAGGTCGTCGGCGGCCCCGATGCGCACGTGGATCGCGTCCATCGGGCCCAGCCGGCAGGCCTGCGCCGGCACGAACGAGCCCACGGAGGCCAGCAGGCAAATCAGCGCCACCTGCCGCATGTAGGTGGACTTGCCGCCCATGTTGGGGCCGGTGATGACCTGCATGCGCTGCTTCGGGCCCAGCCGGGTGTCGTTGGGG
>JAJTCN010000073.1 GCA_021323335.1 Ramlibacter sp. | reverse complement strand
CCAGCTGCGCGGCCGCTCCGGCCGCCAGGGCGACCCGGGCTCCTCGCGCTTCTACCTGAGCCTGGACGATCCGCTGATGCGCATCTTCGCGGGCGACCGGGTGCGCGCCATCATGGAGCGCCTGAAGATGCCCGACGGCGAGGCCATCGAGGCCGGCATCGTCACCCGCTCCATCGAGAGCGCGCAGCGCAAGGTCGAGGGCCGCAACTTCGACGTGCGCAAGCAATTGCTGGAGTACGACGACGTCTCCAACGACCAGCGCAAGGTGATCTACCAGCAGCGCAACGACATCCTCGACGCGCAGTCGCTCGGCGCCCAGATCGCCGGCCTGCGCGAGGGCTGCTTCACCGACCTGGTGCACCAGTACGTGCCGCCGGAATCGGTGGAGGAGCAATGGGACCTGCCGGGCCTGCAGAAGGCGCTGGCCGAGGAGTGGGGCATCGACCTGCCGCTCAAGCAGGAAGTGGAGTCCGCCACCGCCATCACCGACGAGGACATCGCCGAGAAGGTGGTGGCCGCCGGCCATGCGGCGTTCGAGGCCAAGGTGCAGCAGGTCGGCGAGGAGAACTTCACCCACTTCGAGCGCATGGTGCTGCTGCAGAGCATCGACTCGCACTGGCGCGAGCACCTGGCCGCGCTCGATTACCTGCGCCAGGGCATCCACCTGCGCGGCTATGCGCAGAAGCAGCCGAAGCAGGAATACAAGCGCGAGGCCTTCGAGCTGTTCGGGCAGATGCTCGACGCCGTGAAGAACGAGGTCACCAAGGTCCTGATGACCGTGAAGGTGCAGTCGGCCGAGCAGGTGGAGCAGGCGGCCGAGGCGCTGGAAGACCGCGCCGAGCGCATCGCCAACGTCACCTACACGGCGCCCACGGAAACGGGCGAAGTCGAGAGCCAGGTCGATCCGGCCACCGCCGCCGGCGGGCAGCGCGCCGGCGCGGCGGCGGCCATGGCGGCCGCGGGCGGCATGCCGCGCGTGGGCCGCAACGACCCGTGCCCCTGTGGCAGCGGCAAGAAGTTCAAGCAGTGCCACGGCCGGCTGAGCTGACCGCGACAAAAAACGCGGGTTCGGCCGAACCCGCGTAACTGTCTGTAATCTACCTGTCAGTCCTGACAGGGGGCAGGCGACGTCATCCGTGGACTTTCTCTTCAATGGGCTCCTTAGCAGTTCAGGAGTAGTTCCATGGAAGTCGTCGCGAGCCCCGTTCAGAAGAAGTCAGCAGTCGAACCGGGCCTGTCCCCCCACCTGCGCCAGCGCATCGCCACCGAATTCAAGGACCGGTGGGAGAAGGAGTGGAAGAAGAAGTTCGTGACCCACGGCACGGAGCCCGGCCCCGACGCCGTGCGCCTCGACGGGAACGACTACCTCTCGGTCACCGGCCACCCGGCCATCGTCCAGGCCCAGCTCGATGCGCTGCGCTGCAACCGCGAGTTCGTCGTCCAGTCGGGCGTGTTCCAGCTCGATGGCAGCCCCACCTCCCGCTTCGAGGCCGAGCTGGCGGCGTTCGTGGGCAAGCAGGGCGCGCTGCTCTGCCAGTCCGGCTACACCGCCAACCTGGGGCTGATCCAGGTCATCGCCGATCCGCAGACGCCGGTCTACGTCGACAGCCTCGCGCACATGTCGCTCTGGGAGGGCGTGCGCGCCGCCGGCGCCCCGGCGCAGGCCTTCCGCCACAACGACCCGCAGCACCTGGACCGCATGGCGGCGCGGCACGGCCCGGGCCTGGTGATCGTGGATTCCGTCTACAGCACCACCGGCGCCTTGTGCCCGCTGCGGGAGATGGTGGAAGTGGCCGAGCGCCACGGCTGCATGATCCTGGTGGACGAGTCGCACTCGCTCGGCACCCACGGCCCGCAGGGCCGCGGCCTGTGCGCGGAGCTGGGGCTGACCGAGCGGGTCCACTTCATCACGGCCAGCCTGGCCAAGGCCTTCGCCGGCCGTGCCGGCTTCTTCACCATGCCCGACGAACTGCGGCCCTACCTGATGTGCCACAGCTACCCGAGCATCTTCAGCTCCTGCCTGCTGCCGCACGAGATCGCCGGCCTCGCCGCGACGCTGGAGGTGGTGCGGCACAGCGACGCCGAGCGCGCGCAACTGCGCCGCAACACGCAGCGCATGCGCGCCGCCTTCGCGGCGCTGGGCTACCCCATCGGGCACGGCAGCGAGCAGATCATCTCGCTGGAGGCCGGGCCGGAAGTGGACACGCTGGCCCTGCGCGACCAGCTGGAGCAGCGCGGCGTGTTCGGCGCCGTGTTCTGCGCCCCGGCCACCAGCCGCAATCGCTCGATGGTGCGGCTGACGCTGAACTCCGGGCTGACCGACGCCGAGATGGAGCGGGTGGAAGCGGTGGCGCGCGAGCTGGCGCCGCTGGTGAAGCCCTGGGACTGGCCGATCGCCCGGCGCAATGCCGGCGCGGCCGCGGCCCGCGGCTAGTCCCGCGGCTAGTCCTGCACCCGCCGCTTCGGCTGGCGGGCCAGCCAGCGGCTGTAGCTGTTGTCGGGGTCGGGACCGGCGGGGGATTCGACGGGGAACAGCGCGGCCAGCAGGTTGCCGGTATCGCCGACCTGAATGGCGGGCACCAGCGCCACCGGTTGGCTGGAACCCAGCGCCTGCCGCAGTTCGACGTCGGCCAGCCTGGTGCCGGCGCGGATTTCCGCCACGCCGGCCGGGGGCACCCCCGCCACCTCCGCCAGTTCCGCCAGCGCCTGCAGGCCCTCGCGCGTCTCCAGCTGCAGCCAGCCGATGCGGCCCGCTGCATCCATGCCGAGCACGCCGAAGGGCTCGCCGATCACGACGTGCTCCACCCAGTGCTTGGCGCAGAAACCGGCCAGCCAGGCATCCACGCCCGGCAGGCGCAGCAAGGCGCCCTGTTCGGGGTTCAGCGTGGAGCGCCACGTCTGGGCATGGCGCGCGTGCGAGCTGAAGAGCAGCCGCTCCACGGCTTCCACCAGCCGCCGCGAGATGTCCGGCGTCTGCTTGGGAATGAACTGGTCGATCAGCCCGCGGTTGAACGCACGCACCGCCACCTGCTCGTCGGCCTGTCCCGTCAGCAGCACGCGCGAGCCGGGCCAGTCGCCCAGCTCGGCCAGCGCCTGCAGTCCGTCCATGCCCGGCATGGAGAAGTCCACCACGCAGACGCGCGACAACGCGTACCGTTCGGTGTAGCGGGACCAGTAGGCCAGCACCTGGGGGATGAGCGGCTTGCCCTCGCGCCACAGGTCCACCAGCTGCTGCTGGTTCCAGGCATCGGCTTCCCAGAAGGGCGGCTCCCGCAGCAGGTGCGAGATGCACTCGGTCGGCCGCAGGAACAGGCGCAGGTGCCAGTGCCGCGGCAGCACCAGCGCGAGCATCTCCAGGTAGTCCGGGTCGTCGTCCAGGAAGACGACGGTGCCGGGACGGTGGAAGAGGGGAAAGGTCATGGGTGGGGGGCTGACGCCTGCATTGTCCTACGCGGCCGGCAGTTCGATGGTGAAGACCGCGCCCTGGTGGGGCGTCGACTTCACGCGGATCGTGCCGTGGGCGGCCTGCACCACCCGCTGGCAGAACGCCAGCCCCAGGCCGTGGCCGGTGCCCCGGTCGGTGGAAAAGAAGGGCTGGAAGATGCGCAGCTGCAGCTCCGCGTCCATGCCGACGCCGTTGTCGGTGAACACGATCCGGCCGCGGCCGCCATGCGAACCCACCTGGATCAGCAGGTCGCCCGGCTGGGTGGCCGACGTGGCCGCCGCCAGGGAGCGCAAGGCGTTCTTCGTCAGGTTGTCGATGACCTGGCGGAACAGGCCCGGCGTGCCGAGGAACTGGAAGTCCTCGTGCACGCGCACCACGACCGCGCCGCGCTCGCGCGAGTTGCGGAACGGGTATTCGGCGATCGCGTCGTGCACCAGGGCGGCCGCCGAAATGCGCTCGGTGTGGCCGGCCAGGCGCATCAGCCGCGCATTGGTGATCTGCATGTCGATCTGGTGGTTCATGTTGCGCACCAGGTGGTTCAGGCGCTGCGACAGGTCCTGCAGGCGCTCGGCGCTTTCGCCGTGCTGCGGCGCCTCGTTGCGCAGGGCCTCGCCGATCAGCTGCATGGTGGCCAGCGGCGTGCGCAATTCATGGGCCATGATGCCCATGGTGCCCAGCGTGTAGTTGAGCTGTTCGCGCCGCAGGTTGGACGAGGACAGCCCCAGGGTGAGCCCCATGAACCAGCAGAAGGCCAGCACCACCGTGTTGGTCAACGCCATCGTCTGGCTGATGGCCGGTGCTTCGGGCCCGAAGGCGTGGAACATCAGCCAGGCCACCAGCATCCCGCTGATGGCGCCGAGGGTGGCCAGCCGCCAGTCGGTCAGGTGGTAGTAGATCAGCAGCATGGCGCCCAGGCTGGCCAGCCAGACCGGGTTGCCACCGTTGCAGAAATACATCCACGAGAAGAACCAGGGCAGGGTGATCCAGAAGATCGCCGAGAAAGTGAAGGCCGCCAGCCGGCTGGGCGGCGAGGTGGTGACCCCGGGGATCACCAGCAGCAGGAAGCCGGCGATCGCCATCAGCACGCGCAGCAGCAGGTCCTCGTGCGGCTGCGGCAGCAGCCAGGCCCAGGTGACGTAGAAGAGGGGGTGGCCCACCATGGTGGAGACGCCGAGCGCGCGGATGCGCCACTGGGAGGGATGCAGGATCGGCTCCACCAGCGACGGCCGCACCTCCGTGCTGGCCCAGTAACGCAGGCGCTGCGCCAGCGTTTCGAGCAGGGCGCGCGGCGGCAAACGGACACTCATGGGGATCCCTGTTAACTTTGACAGTGTCAGCCTGGACGGGATCCTCAGCGACTGGGTGGCGGCATTGCGCGAGTTCTCGGTGGAAGCCGTGGTGGTGCTCGGGCCGGACCCGTTCGGCCAGAGCGAGGACCGGCAGGTGGTGGCGGTGCATCCCCCGCTGGTGGCCGAGGCGGCCGCGGCCCTGGCCGAAAGCAGCGACTTCGGCGCCCACTGGCGCGACTCGGACGCACCCCTCGTGGCCTGGCAGAGCATCGGCAAGTCCGACCCGCAGCGGGCCAGCCGCTGGCGGATGCTGTGGCTGGCGCACGGCTTCCAGACGGTCGTGCGCGTGGAGTTCTCGCTGCCGGCCGGCCGGGCCTTCGAATGCTTCATGTTCAGCCCGCGCGAGCTGAACGGCCGCGCCGAAGCGGCCATGCTGGCGTGGTCGGCCCTGAACATCTGGCCGCTGGTCAAGCGCTCCATCGCCACCGCGCGCTCGATGCTGAGCCCGCGCGAACGCGAATGCCTGGAGCTCGCCTTTCGCGGCCTCACCGCGCGCGAAAGCGGGCTGGCCCTGCACTGCACCGAGCGCACCATCAATTACCACCTGGCCAATGCCATGAGCAAGCTGAAGGTGGACAACAAGATGGCGGCGATCCAGCGCGCCTGCTGGCTCGGGGCGCTCTAGGACCGCCTCGCCCGATTCGGTGGTATGCCCGGCTGGGCCGGGGCAGTACCATTGCGCCCATGAGCGACACCGATGACGACCGCACCGCGTCCCTGATGACGCCGGCCAAGCTGGCGCAGCTCAAGGTGCGCCCGAACGCGCCCAGCTCCCCGGCGGCCTGGCTCGACCAGATGGCCGCCGATGCCGGCAGCGGCCACGTGCGGCGGCTGGCGGACCTGCGCGGCCAGCTGGAGTCGCAGGTGCGGGAGCGCAATTACGAGGGCGTGCGTTCGGCGGCCGGGGAGCTGGCGGCCGCCCTGTCCGAGCTCGATTTCAGCCTCGTGCAACCCAAGGGCTGGCTGGCCCGCGCCACCGGCAAGGGCAAGGAGGCCGCGGCGGGCTTTATGTCGCAGCACCAGCGCATCGGCCGCGCGGGCGACGACCTGGCCGATGAAGTGCGGGCCCTGGTCCGCAAGCACCAGGGGCAGGCGGCGCTGGCCGAGCGCACGCTGGTGGAGTTCGAGGTCGAAGTGCGCGCCATCGAGAAGATCATGGAGCAGGGCGCGCGCTGGCTGCAGGACATGCGCAGCCAGCTCAAGGCGCGCGAGGCCGCCGGCGGCGACGAGGCGGTGCTGGCGCAGGTGCGGCAGGATGCGGTGCGCTGCGAGCTGCTGGTCGCGCGCCTGAAGCAGCTGCGGGCGGCCAGCACGGCGGCGCAGCAGGCGGCGGAGCGCTGCAAGTCGGCGACGCGCGCCCGGGCGTCGGTGCTGGAGTCCGTGCAGCAGGCGCTGAACGGCGAATGGAAGACTTGGCGCGACACCGTGGGCGCCGTCGCCGAGGAAGCAGCCGCCACCGGCGCGGCCACGCGCGGCATCGAACCGGCCCGCGCGGTGCACGATGCGCTGCAGGCCGCGCTGGAGCAGGCCGGCAGGGATTGCAGCAGCATCGCGGCGCAGGAGCAGGCGCTGGCGCAGGAGCTCGCCGCGCTGCAGGCGCCCCTGCAGGCGGCGGGATGAGTGCGGCGCGCCCGGCCGCGGATTCCGTCGTCCCGTCCATGACCTTCCTGGCCATCGACATCGGCAACACGCGCCTGAAGTGGGCGCTCTACCCTGCCGCCGCCGATGGCGCGCAGCCGATCGCGGGCGGCGCCGAATTCCTGGAGAACATCGACAAGCTGGCCGACGGCGAGTGGTCCCGGCTGGCCCGGCCGGACCGCATGCTGGGGTGCTGCGTGGCCGGCGACGCCGTCAAGCGGCGCGTCGAGGAGCAGATGGAGGAGCTGTGGGACGTGCCCGCGCACTGGGTGGTGGCGAGCGCGTCCGAGGCCGGCATCGTCAACGGCTACGACCATCCGACGCGCCTGGGGGCGGACCGCTGGGTGGCCATGATCGGCGCGCGCCACCGCATGCGGGCGGCGGGGCCCGATCGCCCGATGGTGGTGGCGATGGTCGGCACCGCGGTCACGGTGGAAGCGGTCGATGCGAACGGGCGCTTCCTGGGCGGGCTGATCCTGCCGGGGCACGGGATCATGCTGCGCGCGCTGGAGAGCGGCACCGCGGGCCTGCACGTGCCCACCGGTGAAGTCCGCGATTTCCCCACCAACACCAGCGACGCCCTCACCAGCGGCGGCACCTTCGCCATCGCCGGCGCCATCGAGCGCATGGTGCAGCACGTGCGCCGCCATTGCGGCGCGGAACCCGCGTGCTACATGACGGGCGGCGCGGGCTGGAAGGTGGCGCCGCACGTGTCGGTGGCTTTCGAGCTGCTCGAAAGCCTGATCTTCGACGGCCTGCTGGTGATCGCCGAGACGCGCGCTGCCATGTAACGCGTGACGGGACTTCGTAGGCTGGTGGTGAGCGCGAAGCCGAACCCCAGCACCCACGCGAGCCGCTGGGGTTCCTGCGTCACCCCAGCCTACGAAGCCAGCCCGTCGATCGCCTGGGCGATGGCCTCGCGCGCCTGCAACAGCACCTGCTCGCGCCACATGTCGGTGTCCGTGTAGAACGCGTTGAAGTTGGTGCGGCGGATCTGCGCGGCGACTTCCGCCGGCGCATCCGGATGCCGGTTCAGCCACTGCTCCCCGCGCAGCGCGTGGAAGGTCTCCATCACCGGCACCGTGCCGTACTCCAGCGCCATGCCCGTGTATTCGGCCTGCGGACACTCGTCGTACGCGGAGTTGAACATCAGGCCGGTGAGGCGGGCGGAGCTGGAAGAGCCGTCGTAGAAGGACGTGATCGGCGTGCGACCCCCTCCGTCCCACCACGCCCGAGCGCGGGCGACGCCGGCGGGGTCGTCGCGGCCGGCGAAGATGCGCTCTCCCAGGCCGCTCGGGCCCAGGCCGGTGTGGATGTCGATCCAGGCGATGCGCCCGGCGCGCCGGCCGTGCGCGCGCAACACCTCGCGCACCGCCAGGTTGCTCCAGCTCGGTGCCGTGCCGCCATAGAACAGGCCATCGGCGAATTCGTGCTGGCCGCGCGAGATGGCGGACTGGTAGGCCTTCTCGCCGTGCTGCGCGACATAGTCCTGCAAGGCCTGCAGGTTCTCCGCCGAGGGCGGCCACTGCGGCGGCACCAGCAAGGGATGCAGCTCGGGGTAGTCCGCGTTGCGCGGCAACGGCGCCGAGAAGTCGTGGAAGTTGCGGTTCAGGTCGATGTTCTCGTGCGTGGTGCGCCGGAAGTGCGAGAAGCCGTAGGGATTGAGGCCATGGATGTACAGCACCGCCACGCCCGCCTTGGCTGCCCGGGCCCGCGCCGCCTCGTCGCGCAGCGCATCCACCTGCACGCCGCTGCCGCAATAGCCTTCGACCCCGTGGCAGCCGCTGCTGACGATCAGCAGCTTCGACGCGCCCGGCTCACCGTCGCGCGCCACGTCCATGGCGAGCTGTTCGCCTTCCAGGCCGGGCAGGGGATGCGGCTTGGCCTCCACGGCGAGGCCGGCGTCGGCCGCCGCCTGCAGGAACTTCCGGCGCGCCTCGGCGTAGCTGGAGGAGAAGACGGACTGCGCCGCGCTCACCGGCTGCCCTTGGCCAGCCACTCCTCGGCCAGGCGCACCCAGTAGGTGGCGCCCAGCGGGATCAGGTCGTCGTTGAAGTCGTAGCTGGGGTTGTGCAGCATGCAGGGGCCGGCGCCGTGGCCCATCTCGCGGTGCGAGCCGTCGCCGTTGGCGATGAAGCAGTAGGCGCCGGGCTTGGCTTCCAGCATGTACGCGAAGTCCTCGGCGCCCATGGTCGGTTCCTGCACCAGCACGTTGGCCTCGCCGACGATGGAGGCCATCACCTTGCGGGCGAACTCGGCTTCATCGCGCGAATTCACGGTGGGCGGGTAGTTGCGGACGAACTGGAATTCGCAGACGGCGTCGTGCGCCTTGCAAGTGTGCTCGGCGATCTGCCGCATGCGCTTTTCGATCAGGTCGAGCACCTCGGTGGTGAAGGTGCGCACCGTGCCCTGCAGCTCGCAGCTGTCCGGCACCACGTTGGTGGCTTCGCCGGCGTGGATCATGGTGACGGAGACCACCCCCGCGTCGATCGGCTTGACGTTGCGGCTGACGATGGTCTGGAAGGCCTGCACCATCTGGCAGGCGATGGGCACCGGGTCGATGCCCAGGTGCGGCATGGCGCCGTGGCTGCCCTTGCCGCGGATGGTGATCTTGAACTCCGAAGTCGACGCCATCACCGGCCCCGGGCTGACCGCGAACTTGCCGATCTGCGAGCCCGGCAGGCCGTCGCGCATCATCTCGCGCGCGCCCCCGCCGCCCTCCTCGGCCGGCTGGAAGATCAGGTAGACGGTGCCGTCGAAATTGCGGTTCTTGGCGAAGTGCTGCGCCGCGGCCAGCAGCATGGCGGTGTGCCCGTCGTGGCCGCAGGCGTGCATCTTGCCGGCGTTCTTGCTGGCGTGGGCGAAGGTGTTGAACTCCTGCATGGGCAGGGCGTCCATGTCCGCGCGCAGGCCGACGGCGCGCGAGGACGTGCCGTTCTTGACGATGCCGACCACGCCGGTCTTGCCCATGCCGCGGTGCACGGGGATGCCCCACTCGGTGAGCTTGGCGGCCACCAGGTCGGCGGTGCGCACTTCCTGGAAGCAGAGCTCGGGGTGGGCGTGGATGTCGCGCCGCACGGCGACGATGGAGGCGGCTTCGGTGACGATGGAGTCCAGGAGCTTCATGGGAACTTTGGGGTGGGTCCTGCGGGGGGCCTGCCAGTCTACCGGGGCGCAAGGAACGTGCCTATGAGGGGAATCCGGGACAATGCCCCCATGGCCCCGATCCCCACGCCCCGCGCCCTGGAACTCGCCCGCACGCTCGTCGGCTTCAACACCGTCAGCGCCAACTCCAACCTCGACCTCATCCACTGCATCCGCGACGAACTCGCGCGGCTTGGCGTGAAATGCCGGCTGAGCTACAACGCCGAGCGCACCAAGGCCAACCTGTTCGCCACGCTGGGCGAGGGCAAGCCGGCCGGCATCATCCTGTCCGGCCACACCGACACGGTGCCCTGGGACGGGCAGGACTGGTCGGTCGATCCGCTCGGCGCGGTGGTGAAGGACGGCCGCCTGTATGGCCGGGGATCGGCGGACATGAAGAGCTTCATCGCCACCGCGGTCGCGCATGCCGGACTGTTCCTGGCCAGCAAGGCGCCGTTCGCCATCCATTTCGCCTTCAGCTACGACGAGGAGATCGGCTGCTTCGGCGTGAAGGAGCTCATCGCGGACATGCGCGACGCCGGCGTCGCGCCGCTGGCCTGCATCGTCGGCGAGCCCACCAGCATGGTGCCCGCCATCGCGCACAAGGGCGTGTACCGCTACCGCTGCTGCGTGCGCGGCAAGGAAGCGCATTCCTCGCTGACGCCGCAGTCGGTCAATGCCATCGAGATGGCGGCCCGGGTGGTCGGTCGCGTGCGCGACATGGCGGAAACCTTCGAGCGCGAGGAGCCGCGCTACGCCGGCTTCGACGTGCCGTTCTCCACGGCCAGCGTGGGCCAGTTCCACGGCGGCATCGCCGACAACGTGGTGCCGCGCGACGCCGAGTTCCGCTACGAGTTCCGCGACCTGCCCACCGCGGATGCGCGGCGCATGCAGGCCGAGGTGGTGGCTTATGCGCGCTCGCTGGAGCCGGCCATGAAGAAGGTGGCGCCGGACACCGGCTTCAGCTTCGACACCATCTGCGAGATCCCGAGCTTCCTCGGTTCGGCCGATGACGACGTCACCCGCCTGGCGCTGCGCCTGGCCGGCGAGCGCGAGACCACCAACGTGGCCTTCGGCACGGAAGCGGGCATCTTCAAGCAGGCCGGCATCCGCACGGTGGTGTGCGGCCCCGGCAGCATCGTCCAGGCGCACCAGCCCGACGAGTACGTGAGCCTGGAGCAGTTGCTGCGGTGCCAGGCTTTCATGGAGGGGTTGGCGGAGGTGCGGGAGTTTTAGGTCCGCACCCGTCCATCCCCCGTCAACATCGACAACTCCACGTACTTCGACGCCACGTGGTCGTTCGGCGAGAACGACACGTTGAAGCCGCCGAAGTTCTCGTTGCCCATGCCCTCGAGCCCCGCGATCAGGCCGTCGCGCGAGATCTTCGCGGGGCCGCGCTTCAGGCCCTCGGTGATCACCTTGGCTGCCAGGTAGCCCTCCATGCTGGAGAAGTTGGCCTGGTAGTCCTTGCCGCCCTTGGCCACCGCTGCCGTGAACTCGCGCGTGATCGCGCGGGCGGAGTTGTAGGGCGAGGGCATCACCTGCGACACCACCACGCCCAGCGCGTCCTTGCCCAGTTCATCGGCCAGCGCCTGCGTGCCGACGAAGGACACGTTGAAGAAGGTGCCGCCGAAGCCGGCCGCGCGCGCGGCACGGATGAAGGCGGCGCAGCCCTTGTACGCGCCGATCTGCACGATGCCGTCCGGGTGTGCGGCCACCAGCTTCTTCACCGCCGCGGCGACTTCGACGGAGTTCCGCTCCACCGTGGCCGTGGCGACCGGCTTGGCGTCCAGGGCGTTCAGGGCCCGCTCCACGCCGCTCAGGCCGGCCTGGCCATAGGCGTCGTTCTGGTAGAACACCGCGATCTTCTTCAGGCCCAGCGACGTGAGCTGCCGCACGATCAGCTCCGTCTCGTCGTTGTACGAGGCGCGCAGGTGGAAGGCGTAGCGATTGAAGGGGTTGCGCAGCGCCATCGCACCGGTGAACGGGGCGAAGAAGGGCACCCTGGCGCTGGTGGCCAGCGGCAAGGCCGCCACGCTGGTGGGCGTGCCGATGTAGCCGAACAGGGCCAGCGGGTCCTCGGCGACCAGCTTGCGGGTGTTCTCCACGCAGCGGTCCGGTTCGTAGCCGTCGTCCAGCTTCACCAGCTCGATCGGCTTGCGGTGCACGCCGCCTTGCGCGTTGACGGCCTCAAAATACAGCTTCGCACCCTGGTGGAACTGGATGCCCAGCTGGGCGGCTTGCCCGGTGAAGGGCGCGGACTGCGCGAGCAGGATGCGCTCGCCCTGCGCGCGCAGGACGGGTGCTCCGAGGGTGGCGACGGCGCCGGCGGCAGCGCGGATCAGGGTTCGGCGGTTCAGCATGGCCCGATTGTCCCCGGCTCAGCCTTGCTTTGCCCTGTCGATTTCACCTCGGATGGCCCCCGCGCGACAATGTCCCTGCCTTAAGCAAAATTCTCATGGCCGAACTCCTCGCTCCCGCTTCCGCCCCGCCGCAACTGGTGCGCGGCGCCTGTCCGCACGATTGCCCGGACACCTGCGCGCTGGTGACGACCGTGCAGGACGGCATCGCCATCAAGGTCCAGGGCAACCCCGACCACCGCCCCACGGCCGGCGTCCTGTGCAACAAGGTGTCCCACTACGCCGAGCGCACCAACCACCCCGACCGGGTGCTGCAGCCCCTCAAGCGCGTGGGCCCCAAGGGCTCGGGCCGCTTCGAGCCCGTGAGCTGGGACACCGCACTCGCGGACATCGCGGGCCGCCTGTCCGCCATCGCGGCGCGCGACCCGCAGGCCATCCTGCCTTACAGCTACTGCGGCACCATGGGGCTGGTGCAGGGCGAGAGCATCGCCGCCCGCTTCTTCCACCGGCTCGGCGCCTCGCTGCTCGATCGCACCATCTGCGCGTCGGCCGGCGCGGAGGCGCTGACGCAGACCCTGGGCGGCAAGGTCGGCATGAAGGTGGAGTTCTTCGCCGAAGCGAAGCTGATCCTCATCTGGGGCAGCAACTCCATCGCCAGCAACCTGCACTTCTGGCGGCTCGCGCAGGAGGCCAAGCGCAACGGCGCGAAGCTGGTGTGCATCGACCCGCGCCGCAGCGAAACGGCGGAGAAATGCCACGAGCACGTGCAGTTGCTGCCCGGCACCGACGCCGCGCTGGCCCTGGCGTTGATGCACGAACTGGTGGTGCACGACTGGCTGGACCACGCGTACATCGCGCAGCACACGCTGGGGTGGGAGGCGCTGCGTGAACGCGCGCTGCGCTGGACGCCCGAGCGCGCCGCCGCGGTCTGCGGCATCCCCGCGCAGCAGATCCGCGACCTCGCCCGCGCCTGGGGAACGACGCAGCCCGCCGCGATCCGGCTGAACTACGGCATGCAGCGCGTGCGCGGCGGCGGCAACGCGGTGCGCGCGGTGGCCTGCCTGCCGGCGCTCACCGGCGCCTGGCGCCATCGCGCCGGCGGCCTGCTGCTTTCCAGCTCCGGCTTCTTCCCCATCGACAAGGCGACGCTGCAACGGCCCGACCTGCTGGCCGGCCGCAAGGCGCGCACCATCAACATGGTGACCATCGGCGACGACCTGCTGCGGCCCGCCTCGCCGGAGTTCGGCCCCGCCATCGAGGCCGTGGTCGTCTACAACAGCAATCCGGTGGCGGTGGCGCCGGAGTCGGGCAAGGTGGTGCGCGGCTTCGCCCGGCCGGACCTCTTCACCGTGGTGCCTCCTACGGCCACACCGACGTGCTGCTGAACCGCCCGGCCATCGCGCCGGTGGGTGCCTCGCGCACCAACACGCAGGTGTTCCGCGAGCTCGCCGAACGCATGGGCTTCACCGACCCCTGCTTTCGCGACAGCGATGAAGACCTGTGCCGGCAGGCCTTCGGCGCGCAGGTCGACTTCGACCTGCTGCTGCGGCAGGGCTACGCCAGCCTGCGCATTCCCGATGCGCCCTATGCCGAGGGCGGCTTTCCCTCGGCGTCCGGCCGCTGCGAATTCTTCAGCGAGCGGCTGGCGCGGCAGGGCCTCGACGGCCTGCCGGACCACGTCCCCAACTACGAACCCGCCGGCGGCTCCACGCGCTACCCTCTGGCCATGATCTCGCCGCCGGCCCGCAACTTCCTGAACTCCACCTTCGTCAACGTCGAGAGCCTGCGCGACATCGAAGGCGAGCCGCTGCTCGAACTGCACGCCGACGATGCCGCGGCGCGCGGCATCCACGACGCGCAGGTGGTGCGCGTCTTCAACGACCGCGGCGAGTACTTCTGCAAGGCGCGGGTCTCCAGCCGGGCCCGCCCCGGCGTGGTCAACGGGTTGGGCATCTGGTGGCGCAAGCTCGGGCTGGCGGGCACCAATGTCAACGAGCTCACCAGCCAGCGCTTGACGGACCTGGGGCGCGCCCCCACGTTCTACGATTGCCTGGTCGAAGTCCGGCCGGCGTGAGGAAGAGGACGGTCTTCATGGGATTGGCGGGCGTGGCAGGGGCGGCACTGGTTGCGACCGCCTGCCTTTCGGGTTGCGCGAACCTGGGCTATTACTGGCAATCCGTCACCGGGCACCTGAAGCTGGTCAACGCGGCCAGGCCCATCGACGATTGGCTGCAGGAGCCGCAGACCCCGCAGCGCCTGCGCGACAAGCTGGCGCTCGCCAAGCGCATCCGCGCCTATGCCAGCAGCGAGCTGAAGCTGCCGGACAACCGCAGCTACCACCGCTACGCGGACCTGCACCGCAGCGCCGCGGTGTGGAACGTGACGGCCGCGCCCGCCTACTCGCTGGAGCTCAAGACCTGGTGCTTCCCGGTGACCGGTTGCGTCGGCTACCGCGGCTACTACGACGAGGCGGCGGCGCGGGCGGAAGCCGCGCAGCTCACGCAGCAGGGCTGGGAAGCCGGGGCCTACCCGGTCACGGCGTATTCGACGCTCGGCTACCTGAACTGGATGGGCGGGGACCCGCTGCTCAACACCTTCATCGTCTATCCCGAAGGCGAGCTGGCCCGCATCATCTTCCACGAGCTGGCGCACCAGGTGGTCTACGCCAAGAACGACACGATGTTCAACGAGTCCTTTGCCACCGCGGTGGAGCGGCTGGGCGGCGTGCGCTGGATGGAGACGCAGGCGGACGACGCCGCCCGGCGCGAGTACGCCGCCTTCGACGCCCGCCGGCGCCAGTTCCGCGAGCTCTCGCGCGCCACGCGGCGGCGGCTCGAGGCCGTCTACGAAGCGCCCAGCGTGGCGCCGGATGTCAAGGAGCAGCGCAAGCGCGAGGTGATGGAGCAGTTTCGCGCGGAGTATGCCCAGATGAAGGCGCGCTCCACCGACGACCCGGCCCGCTGGCGCGGCTACGACCGCTGGGTCGCCCAGGCCAACAACGCGTTCTTCGGCGCGCAGGCTGCGTACGATGAACTGGTGCCCGGCTTCGAGGCGCTGTTCCGCCGCCAGGGCGGGGACTGGCAGCGGTTCTATGATGCGGTCCGGCAACTGGCCGCCTTGCCCAAGGAAGAGCGGCATCGACAACTGAAGGAGGCTGCCGTTGGCTGACATCCATATCGTCCGTGAACACGGACTGAGCCTGCCCCATGCGCGCAAGCTGGCCTTCCGCTGGGCGGAGGTCGCGGAGCACAAGCTGGACATGGAGTGCACCTACGAGGAGGGCAAGGCCTCCGACGTGGTGAGCTTCAAGCGCCCGGGCGCCAGCGGCGAGCTGAAGGTGACCAAGGACCGCTTCGAGCTGGTGGCGCGCCTGGGCCTGCTGCTGGGGGTGTTCAGGTCGAAGATCGAAAGCGAGATCGTCCGCAACCTGGACGAACTGCTGGAGCACGAGGACCCGCTGTACGCCTTCGAGCAGGGACTCGCGCACCACGAGTCGAAGAAGGCGGCGAAGCATGCGAAGCCGCACGCCAAGCCTCACCCGGAACCGCACGCCAAGCCGCATGCGGAGCCGCACAAGGCGGCCAAGGCCCCCGCCCCGCGCAAGCCGAAGTAGGCTGTCAGCTCAGGGAGGCGATCAGCTCCACATACTGGCGCTTGGCATCGTCGCTGGAGGTGCCCTTCAGGCCGTTCCATGCGTCCCACTTGGCGCGGCCCACCATGTCGCCGAAGCCCGGCTTCTTCTCGGTGACGTCGCCCGTGGTGGCCTGCTTGTACAGGCCGTAGATCTTCAGCAGCGTGGTGTTGTCCGGGCGCTGCGACAGCTTCTTGGAATTGGCGACGGCGGCTTCGAAGTCGGCGTTGAGGTCGGCCATGGGTTCGGTTCTCCTGCGGTTGATCCGGCTATCTTAAAGTGCGCCCGCAGACCAGAATGGGGTGGGCAAGCAAAAAGCGGGATCGGACAACCGGACGCAAAAGGCGCAAAGGTTACGCAAAAGTCGCAAAAGGACATCCAGATCCTTTCCTGGTTTTTCTTTCGCGACTTTTGCGTAGCTTTTGCGACTTTTGCGTCCGGCTGTCCGTATTGGTATTTCAACCGAGGAGGCACCATGAAGCAGTCCGGGGAAAGCATGTCCAAGGTGGACACGGCGTGGCTGCGCATGGACTCGGATGCCAACCTGATGATGATCCTGGGGGTGTGGACCCTGCGCCCCGGGATCGGGCTGGCTGCGCTGCGCAAGCGCGTCACCGAGCGGCTGCTGCCCTACGACCGCTTCCGCCAGCGCGTGGAGGAAGAGGGCGGCGGCGCCCGCTGGGTCGACCACGCGGTGGACATCCGCGAGCACGTCGTGCCGGAGAAGCTGACGCGGCGCAAGGGCCTGGATCCGCAGGCAGCCCTGCAACAGCGCATCGGCGAACTGGCGATGCAGCCGCTGCACCGCGGCCGGCCGCTCTGGCAGATGCACCTGGTGGAGGACTACGACGGCGGCAGCGCGCTGATCATCCGCATCCATCACTGCATCGCCGACGGCATCGCGCTGATCTCGGTGACGATGTCGCTGGTCGACGGCGGCGCGCCGCCGCCGCGGCGCGCGCGCAAGGCCGCCGGCGCGGTGGCCGAAGACTGGCTGGTGGACGGCCTGGTCAAGCCGCTGGCCGGCGTCGCCCTGAAGGCGCTGGAGGCGGCCGGCGACGGCGCGGCGAAATCGCTGGCGATGCTGGCGCAGCCGCACAAGGGCTTGGCCGGGCCGATGGGCCTGGCGCAGGGCGCCTTCCAGCTGGTGAGCGATGCGGCGGCGCTGCTGATGATGCCGGACGACTCGCCGACGCGCCTGAAGGGCAAGCCCGGGCGCGCCAAGTGCGTGGCCTGGTGCCCGCCGCTGCCGCTGGACGAAGTGCGCGCGATCGGCAGGGCGCTGAACTGCTCCATCAACGACGTGCTCCTCAGCTGCGTCGCCGGGGCCATCGGCCAGTACCTCATCGCGCAGGGCGACGACGTCCGCGGTGTGGAGATTCGCGCCATGATCCCGGTGAACCTGCGCCCGCCGGACCAGGGCGTGCATCGCCTGGGCAACCACTTCGGGCTGGTGCCGCTGGTGCTGCCGGTCGGCGTGGCCAACCCGATCGAGCGCGTCTACGAAGTGCGCCGGCGGATGGCCGCGCTCAAGGGCAGCACGCAGCCGCTGCTGGCGTTCGCGGTGCTGGCGGTCGCTGGCCTGCTGGTCAAGCCGGCGCAGGACGCCATCATGGCCCTGTTCGGGCGCAAGACGACGGCGGTGATGACCAACGTGCCGGGGCCGCGCGAGAAGCTGAAGTTCCTGGGTTCCACGCTGGACCAGGTGATGTTCTGGGTGCCGCAGTCGGGCGACATCGGCCTGGGCGTGTCGATCCTGAGCTACGGCGGCAACGTGCAGTTCGGCGTGATCACGGACAACGCGCGCTGCGCCGCGCCGCAGGAGATCATCGACCACTTCGAACCGGAGTTCGCGCGGCTGTCCCTGGTGACGCTGATGCTGCCCTGGGGCGACGACGAGATTCAGCTCTCGGCGGAATTCAGTGGCATCTCGCCCAGCCGGAAGGTGGCGAATTCGGCTTCGTAGTCACGGGCCAGCGAAGTCTTCTGCGCCTCGGGGAGGGCCTTGCCGGCCAGCTGGAAGATGCCGTGCTCTTCGTCGTCGAGGTGGTGGAACACCTTGTCGCGCAGCTTGCGGAACTGCCCGATCCAGGCGGGCGAGCTGAATTCCATCTTGTTCAGCTCGTCGACCAGTTCGTCCATCTCGTGGTGTTCGGCCATGCCGTGGCGCGACTGCGCCATGGTGCTGTCGTGCCCGATCAGCGGGGCGTAGAAGCAGCGTTCCTCCGCCGCGGCGTGGGCGGCGAGTTCGTGCTTGAACTGGTCGTACAGGCTGCGGCGCTCGGGCACGTCGCCTTGCGTCTCGAGAATTTGCGTGGCGAGCCCGCGCTGGGTGTCGTGGCTCAGGCGAAGGGCTTCGAAGATGTTCATGGGACAGGATTGTTGCGGCTGGGCTTGCGCAGGCCTGTAGTCTGCAAGCGGGTGTGCCCGTAGGCCGGCGGTGAGCGCGAAGCCGAACCCCGGTGACCGGTGCGTGATACCGGGGTTCGGCTCCGCGCTCACCGCCGGCCTACGCCTCCAGCTCCACCCGCGCCAACTCCACCTCCAGCCGCTCCTTCGCATCCCGCGCCTGCAGCGCGGCCGCCTTCTCGTACAGGCGGGTGGCTTCCTTCTGCTTGCGCTCGCCTTCCAGCATGACCAGCCCGTTGGCGTATTCGATCAGCGCGATCGGCGAGGTGGGATGCAGCTTCAGGGCCTGCTGGAACATCCCGAGGCCGGCCTCCTTCCTGGCGCCATAGGTCATGCCGCCGATCAGGGTGCCGACCTTGTCGATCACTTCGGCGTGGAAGGCGCCCAGCGCCACGTGCGCATCCGCATGCCGCGGCTGCAGGGCGATGGTGCGCTCCAGCGCTTCCTTCACCTTGCTGCCCAGGCCCTGTGCCAGGGCCTTGGCGACGCTGATGCCCTGGCTGTAGCGGCCCAGCGCATAGCCTTGCCAGTACCACGCGTTGGGGTTGTCCGGTTCCGCCGCCGCCTGCTGTTCGGCGCGTTGCGCCGCCTCCAGCAGCAGGTCGAGCCGCGCCTTTTCCTTCTTCTCGAGATAGTTGGCGTAGATGCACGAGGCCTTGACGGCCACCGTCGTTCCGGCGCCGCCCGCCGCCAGGCCCGCCTCCCGGGCTTCGTGGAACGCGCCGTTGTGGAACAGCACCCAGGCCTGCAGCACGGCCGGGTCCGCCGGCAGCGGCTCGGCGTCGCCGGCATGCAGCACCGCCCACTCGCGCGCGACGCTTTTCGCGTCGTGCTGGTAGGCACCGGCATACGGAAAGGCCGTCCACTTGGCCATCGATGCTGTCTCCCTGGCTGGCCCTGCCGGGCGTCACGCACCGGGGGCACTGCCGCCGCCATAGGCGCCGGCCAGCTGCAGCAGGTGGGATCGCTGTGCGGGTTCCAGATAGGGTACCAGCAGATGGAGGACATGGTGTGCGCCGCGCAGCAATGCTTGCTGCGCGGCATCGGGTTCGAGCGCGTGGCGCGGATCGCGGACGTACTCGAAGCTCAGCCAGTAGGTCAGCACCACCACCATGCTGGTGGCCGTGGGCTCGACCTCGCGCGCGTCGATCCGCACGGCGCCGCTGCGGCTCATGCCATCGAGCAGCGCGCGCACCGCGCGCCGCTTGTCCTTCAGGACGCCCTGGAAGTGCGTCTCCAGCCGCCGGTTCTTGGACAGCAGGTCGTTCAGGTCGCGGTACAGGAAGCGGTACTGCCAGATCAGCTCGAACAGCGTGTGCAGGAAGAACCAGGCGTCCTCGACGTCGCGCACGCCGTCGGCGGCATTCAGCAGCTCCGTCAACCCGGCTTCGTAGCGGTCGAACAGCGAGTTGATCAGCTCGTCCTTCGCCGGGTAGTGGTAGTACAGGTTGCCCGGGCTGATGTTCAGCTCCGCGGAGATCAGCGTGGTGGACACGTTGGGCTCGCCGAAGCGGTTGAACAGGTCCAGCGTCACCTCCAGGATGCGTTCGGCGGTGCGTCGCGGCGCCTTCTTCGCCATGGTCAGGCGGGCCGCACCGCGGCGTCGAGTTCGTCCAGCACCGCGTGCAGCCGCGTGAGCGTGGCGCCCAGCCGCCGCTGGCGCACCGGCGCCGCCACCAGCTGGCGGCCGTCATCGCGCAGCGCCTCCGGCCGCAGCCGCAGGCCGTGGCGGGCGAACACCGGTGCCAGCCGGGCCTGCTCGGCCCGCAGCCAGGCGCGGGTCTGCTGGTACGCGTGTTCCGCGAGGCGGCGGCGCTGGCCGTAGCTGAAGATGTTGGCGTGGAAGATCTCCACGTCGGCGCCGTGCGGCTCCACCA
Organism: Ramlibacter sp.; assembly: GCA_021323335.1. Classification (GTDB taxonomy): domain Bacteria; phylum Pseudomonadota; class Gammaproteobacteria; order Burkholderiales; family Burkholderiaceae_C; genus Ramlibacter. The sequence continues at coordinate 9,051 of JAJTCN010000073.1, read as the reverse complement.
GCAGGATGTCGGCATCCGGGTAGGCCACCGCGTACTGCTTCATGCCCAGCTGCAGGCGCGAGTGGATCAGCGAGCGGAAGGTCTGGCTCAGGACCGCGGGCAGACCGCCGTCGGCGATGCCCTCGCGCGTGAAGGGCACCAGCGGGTTGATGCACAGCATCAGGTCGACCCCGTCGTCCAGCGCCAGCGAAGCGTGCATGGTCTTGGTCAGTGCGCCATCGACGAACATCCGGCCGTCCACTCCCACCGGCGGAAAGAGGCCGGGCAGGGCGCAGCTGGCCTGCACCGCGCGGGAGATCGGCACGTGGTCCCAGCCCGCCGAGCCGAAGGCCACCGGTTCCGCGGAATCCAGCGCGGTGGCCACCAGGCGCAGGCGCGAGCGCAAGGCGCGGAAGTCGTTGCTGCGGCCCGGGCGCGAGAACAGGGTTTCCAGGCGCCGGTGCACCTCTTCGCTGGAGAACAGGCCGGTCGGCACCGCGGGCGCGAAACCTTCGACGACCTCCAGCAGCGTCTTGCGGCCCCAGGTGGCGCGCCAGAGGGCGGCCAACGTGAGCCCGGGCACGCGCGCCGCGCGCTTCAGGTATTCGCCGTACGCCGGCACCGTCAGCCAGGCGGGATCGAAGATCTCGCCGCTGCCGCTGTTCTCGATGAAGCCGGCGCACAGTTCGCGCGGGCGCCAGCCGTTGGCCAGGCCCGCCGCGATGAAGGCGCCGGCGGAAACGCCGACGTAATGGTCCAGGCGGGTGAAGTCGGCGCCGTCCAGCGCCTCCTCCAGCGCGCAGAGCGCGCCGATCTCGTAGATCGCGCCCAGCGGCCCGCCGCCGGCCAGCGCCAGGCCCACGCGCGGCGGGCGCGCGGCGCTCACTCGGCGGCCTTGCGCGCCGCGGTGCGCTTGCGGGCCGTCTTGGCCGCCTTGGCGGCCCGGGCCGTGGGCCGCTCGGCGCCCGTCTTGGCCGGCGGAGTGCGGCCGGCGCCGCGGCGCAGCGCAGCCACGGTGCGGTTCAGCTCCTCCACCCGCGCGGCCAGCGCGTCGATGTCGCGGGAGGTCGGCACGCCCAGCTTCTTCAGTGCGCGCGAGACGCGCTCCTCGAAGATGCCTTCCAGCTTGTCCCACTGGCCGGCCGCCTTGCTGGAGAGATCGGTGGCCATCGACGTCATGCGGCTGCTGGCCTCGGACAGCTTGCCCTCGGCCACCGATTGCGTCTTGCGCTGCAGGCCCACGCCTTCCTTGACCAGCGCCTCGAAGACCCGCCCGCCTTCTTCCTGCGCCTTGGAAAAGGCGCCGAGGCCGGCCAGCCAGATCTGCTGTGCCGAGTCCTTGATCGTCTCGGCCAGCTTCTCGGACGACTTGCCCGCGTCCGCGTCCTTGCCCTGGCCCTTCTGCAGTTTCTTCACCATGTGCATCTCCTGTTGGCTGCGGCTTGCGCCTGCGCATCCACTTTAAGCCAGCCGGCCGCGCGCATCTAGACCGCGCTTCCTAAAGCAGCCGCGGGTTTGCGCCACATCAGTCCCGGGCTCCTTTGGGCAGAATGCCCCAGACACGAACGGCACGTCCCGAGGAGGCCCTCCATGCACTATTTCGTCACCGGAGCCACCGGCTTCATCGGCAAGCGGCTGGTGCGCAAGCTGCTGGCGCGCAAGGGCGCGGTGGTGCACTTCCTGATCCGGCGCGAGAGCGAGGACAAGGTGGAGGCCTTGCGCGAATGGTGGGGCGCCACGCCAGCCCGCGCCATCGCGGTGTTCGGCGACCTGACGCGCAAGAAGCTGGGGGTGTCCGCGGAGGACGTGAAGAAGCTCAAGGGCCAGGTCGACCACTTCTACCACCTGGCCGCGGTCTACGACCTGGGCGCCGACGAGGAAAGCCAGGTCGCCGCCAACGTCGAAGGCACGCGCCACACGGTGGAGCTGGCCAAGGCGATCGATGCCGGGCACTTCCACCACGTGTCCTCCATCGCCGCCGCCGGCCTGTACGAAGGCGTGTTCCGCGAGGACATGTTCGACGAGGCGGAGAACGTCGACCATCCGTACTTCATGACCAAGCACGAGAGCGAGAAGATCGTGCGCAAGGAGTCGAAGGTGCCGTGGACGGTGTACCGCCCGGCGCTGGTGGTGGGCGACAGCCGCACGGGCGAGATGGACAAGATCGACGGCCCGTACTACTTCTTCAAGCTGATCCAGCGCATGCGCCAGCTGCTGCCGCCGTGGATGCCCGCGGTGGGCCTGGAGGGCGGGCGCATCAACATCGTGCCGGTGGACTACGTCGTCGACGCGCTGGACCACATCAGCCACCTGGAGAAGATCGACAGCCGCTGCTTCCACCTGGTGGACCCGGTGGGTTACCGCGTGGGCGACGTGCTGGACATCTTCAGCCGCGCCGCGCACGCGCCGCGCATGAACGTCTTCGTCAACGCGGCGCTGCTCGGCTTCATCCCGAAAAGCATCAAGAAGGGGTTGATGGCCATCGCGCCGGTGCGCCGCGTGCGCAACGCGATCATGAAGGACCTCGGCCTGCCAGAGGACATCCTGCAGTTCGTCAACTATCCGACCCGCTTCGACGCGCGCCAGGCCGAGGCCGCACTCAAGGGCTCCGGCATCGCCTGCCCGAACCTGCGGGACTACGCCTGGCGGCTTTGGGACTACTGGGAGCGCCACCTCGACCCCGACCTGCACATCGACCGCAGCCTGCGCGGCACGGTGGCCGGCAAGGTGGTGCTGGTCACCGGCGGCTCCTCGGGCATCGGGCTGGCGGCGGCCCACAAGTTCGCCGAGGCCGGCGCCACCACCCTCATCTGCGGCCGCGACCAGGACAAGCTGGACGAAGCCTGCGCCGAAGCCCAGGCGAAGGGCTATGCCTTCGTCGCCTACCCGGTCGACCTGGCGGACATGGCGGACTGCGACCGCTTCGTGCAGCTCGTCCTGCAGGACCACGGCGGGGTCGACTTCCTGGTCAACAACGCCGGCCGCTCCATCCGGCGCGCCATCGAATCCAGCTACGACCGCTTCCATGACTTCGAGCGCACCATGCAGCTCAACTACTTCGGCTGCCTGCGGGTGACCATGGGGCTGCTGCCGGCGATGGTGGGGAAGCGCAAGGGCCATGTCGTGAACATCAGTTCGATCGGCGTGCTGACCAACGCGCCGCGCTTTTCCGCCTACGTCGCGTCGAAGGCGGCGCTGGACGCCTGGACGCGCTGCGCGGCCAGCGAGTTCCAGGACCTGGGCATTTCGTTCACGACGATCAACATGCCGCTGGTGCGCACGCCGATGATCGCGCCGACCAAGATCTACAACAACGTGCCGACGCTGGCGCCGGAAGAGGCCGCCGACCTGATCGCCGAGGCCTGCGTGGCCAAGCCGGTGCGCATCGCCACCCGCCTGGGCATCGCGGGGCAGGTGCTGCATGCGCTCGTGCCACGGGTGGCGCAGATCGCGATGAACACCAGCTTCCGCATGTTCCCCGACTCCTCCGCCGCCAAGGGCGACAAGACCGCCAGGCCCCAGCTTTCCGCCGAAGCCATGGCGTTGCAGCAGATGATGCGGGGGATCCACTTCTGAAGCAATTCGGGAGCGGGAGCGGACATCCGGACGCAGAAGGCGCAGAAGTGACGCAGAAGACGCAGAAAAGAACCAAGAAAAGATTCTGGATGTTCTTTTGCGTCTTCTGCGTCACTTTTGCGAATTCTGCGTCCGGTTGTTGGGTTTGGCGCCCGCATGCCGCCGCTTAAAATCGCGGCCACCCCATGAAGCGCTTCTTCCTCTCCTGGCCGCGGCCTGCCAAGGTGCTGGCGGTGATGCTGCTGGATGCGGTGCTCGCCATCGTCTCCATGTGGGTCGCCTTCTCGCTGCGCCTGGACACGTTGCACATCCCGGCCGGGGACGAACGCGCGCCGTACGTGCTGGCGCCGCTGCTGGCGATCCCGATCTTCGTGCGCATGGGCCTGTACCGCGCCATCTTCCGCTATAGCGGCACCGCGGCCCTGGTGGCCACCACGCAGGCGGTGATGATCTACGGCGCCCTGCTGTTCGTGCTGCTGCTCTGGCTGCGCCTGCCCATGGTGCCGCGCAGCGTCGGCGTCCTCCAGCCGCTGCTGTTCCTGCTGCTGATGGGAGCCAGCCGCTCCCTGGCGCGCATGTGGCTGGCCGACATGGGCTTCGACAAGGGCGCCGCGCCCGGCGGCCGGCTCCTGATCTACGGCGCCGACGGCCCCGGCGTGCAGACCGCCGAATCGATCGTCCGCACCCGCCATTTCAAGCTGCTGGGCTTCGTCGACGACGACCGCTCCAAGGTGGGCCGCATCGTCAACGGCGTGCCCGTCATCGCCGCCTCCGGCATCGCCGATTTCGTGCGCACCTGGCAGGTCACCGACATCCTGCTGGCCTTGCCGCGGGCCACGCGCGAGCGACGCAACGAGATCATCGCGCAGCTCAGCGCGCTGCCGGTGCACGTGCGCACCGTGCCCAACATGACCGAGCTGGCCAGCGGCCAGGTGACGGTGCAGGACTTCCGCGAGCTGGACATCGAGGACCTGCTGGGGCGCGACCCGGTCCCGCCGCAGCCCGAGCTGCTGGCGAAGAACCTCGCGGGCAAGGTGGTGGCGGTCACGGGCGCCGGCGGCAGCATCGGCAGCGAGCTGTGTCGGCAGATCGTCACCGAGCGGCCGCGGTGCCTGCTGCTGATCGACCACGCCGAGTACGCCCTCTACGCCATCCACAGCGAGCTCGAGGCGCTGTGCAAGCGCAGCGAGCTGGCCGTGGAGCTGGTGCCTCTGCTGGCCAGCATCACCGACGCGGCGCGCATCGGGCAGATCTTCCGCGCCTTCTCGCCGGCCACCGTGTACCACGCCGCGGCCTACAAGCACGTGCCGATGGTGGAGCACAACCCGGCGCCCAGCGTGGTGAACAACGTGTTCGGCACGCTGCACGTGGCGCGCGCCGCCATCGAATGCCGCGCCAGCCACTTCGTGCTGGTGTCCACCGACAAGGCCGTGCGGCCCACCAACATCATGGGCGCCAGCAAGCGCATGGCGGAGCTGGTGCTGCAGGCGCTGGCGGCGCGCGGTTCCATCGGCGTCAGCGAAGGCAGCATCGCCGCGCTGGTGCCCAACCGCACCTGCTTCACGATGGTCCGCTTCGGCAACGTGCTCGACTCCAGCGGCAGCGTGGTGCCGCTGTTCCGCCAGCAGGTCGCCCAGGGCGGCCCGCTGACGGTGACCGACCCGCGCGTCACCCGCTACTTCATGACCATCCCCGAGGCCGCCCAGCTGGTGCTGCAGGCGGGCGCCATGGGCACCGGCGGCGACGTGTTCGTGCTGGACATGGGCAAGCCGGTGCGCGTGATGGACCTGGCGCGCCGCATCATCGAGCTGTCCGGCCTGCGCGTGCGCGACGCCGACAACCCGCAGGGCGACGTCGAGATCGAGGTGATCGGCCTGCGGCCGGGCGAGAAGCTGTACGAGGAGCTGCTGATCGGCGACAACCCCGAAGGCACCTCGCATCCGCGCATCATGAAGGCGCGCGAGGACTTCGTGCCGTGGCCCGAGCTGTCGGCGTCGCTCGACGAGCTCTGGGCCGCCACCCAGGCCAACGACGTCGAGCGCATCCGCGCCATCCTGGCCCAGCGCGTCAGCGGCTACGAAAGCGAAGCCGGCGTGGTGGACCACCTGAGCCTCGCGGCGGCGCACCCGCCGCGCCCGGCCGCGCCGCCCCGCGGCCTCGAACGCCCGGGATGACCCGGCGCCACGGCCTGGTCTCGGCCGCCCTGGTCTACGTCGTGGCCAACGGCGTCAGCGCCGGCCTGCCCTTCCTGATGCTCCCCGTCCTCACGCGGGTGCTGGAACCCGCGGCCTACGGCCTGGCCGGCATGTTCACGGTGATGGTGGCGCTGTTCACCTCGGTCGTCGGCGTCAACACGCACGGCGCGGCGGGCATGCGCTGGTTCGACCGCGAGAGCATGGACCTGCCGCGCTACGTCGCCGCCTGCATGGTGATCGGGATCGCCAGCACCGCGGTCACGCTGCTCGCGGTGTTGCTGCTGGCGCCCTGGCTGAAGGAATGGACGCAATTGCCGCTGGCGTGGCTGCTGGTGGCCGTGCTGGTGGCCGCCGCGCAGTTCGTGCTGCAACTGCAACTCACCCTCTGGCAATCGGCCGCGCTGGCCTGGCAGTACGGGGCGCTGAGGATCGCCCAAGCGGTGCTGGACGCGATCGCGTCTCTCGGCCTGGTGCTGGTGCTGCACTTCGGCTGGGAGGGCCGCGCCGGCGGCGTGGCGCTGGCCAACGTGGCGGTCGCGGCCATCGCCTTCGTCCTGCTCCTCGGCGGCCGCTGGATGCGTTTCCCGGCCCGGCGAGACGACGTGCGTGCCGCCCTGCGCTTCGGCCTGCCGCTGGTGCCGCATCTCGCCAGCGGCATGGTGCTGGCGCTGTTCGACCGATTCCTGATCGCGGGCACGCTGGGCCTGGCCAGCGTCGGCATCTACATGGTGGCCGTGCAGGTGGGCATGGCGATGGGGCTGGTGACCGACGCCTTCAACCGCGCCTATGCGCCGTGGCTGCTGGAGACCATCCAGCTGCAGGACGCGCGGCGCGACCTGCGCATCGTGCGCTGGACCTACGGCTACTTCGTCGCTTTGCTGGCCGCCGCGCTGCTGGCCGGCCTGTTCGCCGAGCCCTTGCTGCGCCTGCTGGCCGGCGAGCAGTACCTCGCCGCCGCGCCCGTCATCCTGTGGATCGCGCTGGGATACGCTTTCGGCGGCATGTACTTCATGGTCACCAACTACGTGTTCTACGTCGGCCGCACCGGCAGCCTGGCGCTGGTGACCTTCACGGCCGGCGCGGTCAACGTCGTCGCGGCCCTGTTCCTGGTGCGCAGCCACGGCATCGTCGGCGCCGCGCAGGCCGCGCTCATCGGCAAGATCGTGCTGTTTGCAGGCACCTGGTGGCTCAGCCAGCGCTGCCGGCCCATGCCGTGGGGCCGGGCGCTTGCCCCGGGTGCGAAGGCATGAAGACGGCCTGCGTCCTCTATCGCGACGGCAGCAGCCTGCCGCTGGACCAGCTGGCCGGCGAGGTGTCCGCCAGCCTGTTCCAGACCGACCTGCACTACGGCCTGTGCGGCGACGTCGCGCGCCTGCAGGCGCAGGAGCCCGGCACCGGGGCGGTGCTGCACAACCTGCTGGCGCTGAAGTCGCGCCTGCTCATGGGCGTGACGGCATTGCTGGAGGGCGCCGGCCGCTCCCGTGGCGCCATCCACCGCGTGGTGGTGCCGCCGGTGGTGGTGCGCGCGGCGGGCGATCGCCTGCGGGCCCAGGGCCTGGAAGTGGAGTCGCTGCCCCACGATGCGGCGCTGGTGCCCCGCAAGGTCGCGGTCGCGTTCTTCCTCAAGGCGGTGGCGCATCGCCTGTACCGGCTGGCCGCGCGCCCCAAGCTGCCGGGCGTGCCGCTGGTGCGCGCCTGGGTCGACGTCACCGAAGTCATGTACGGCGAGCTGTTCCCGCGGGCGCAGCTGCGCGTGTACCCCTTCACCTACGGCATCGGCCGCCAGGTCGCCTTCGTCCGAAGCCTGCGTCGGCGCGGCCTGCGCTGGTCCTTCGACGGCGTGCCCTATCGCTGGCGCGATGCCTTCGGCGCGCTCCTGGCCGGCTCGCGGCGCCACCTGCACCTGGCGCGCGCCGAGGAGGCGGCCTTTCGCCGGTTCGCCGACGAACTGCTGGCCGCCGGCGTGCGTGAGCTGTACTCCAGCGATGAATACGAAGTCGGCGCGGTGGCCGCCGGCCAGCGCCTGGCCGAAGGCGGCGCGCACTACGTCAACACCGCCCACGGCATCGGCCTGTACTGCCCCCGCGTCGCCTACGCCCGCTTCGATTACCTCAACGACTACCAGGCCGCCTTCTACCGGCGCATGGGCAACCCGATGGAACTGCGCAAGCGCGCCACCGCCAACTCCCAGCTGCCGTTCGAGCGGGCCGAGCTGCAGGCCGCGGCGGAGCTGGCCATCGTCTACGTCCACCAGAACTTCGAGGCCTACCACCTGCCGTCCGAGATCGCGGCGCAGGACAGCCTGATGCGCAAGATGGTGGAGGTGGGCCGGGAGCTCGGCGTGCCCGCCATCGTCAAGCTGCACCCCAACATGCCGCGGGCCCAGGCGCACCTGCCGCAGGGGCTGCGGGTGGCGACGCGCTGGGACGAACTGCGCGGCCTGCGCCCCGTGTTCCTGACCATCTATTCGACCGCGTACTACGAGCTCGCACCGGTGGCGCCGGTGCTGGTGTACGCCGCGCCCACCTACAATCCCGCCGTCTACCTCGACGGCGACTTCGAGACCTTCACGATGGACAAGCTGGCGGAACAGGTCGCGCGGCTGCGCGACCCCGGGGCCTGGAGCGCCCTGGTCGACCGGCAGGCCCGCAGCCTGCAGGGTGCCGCGGCATGATCCGCAAGCTGCTCGTTCGCCTGCTCACCGCCTTCCAGCTCACCTTCGTCTATCGCTTCAAGTCGGTGGGCCGCAACATCCGGCTGGACCGCGGCCTGTTCATCCTGCCCGGCCGGGTGTCGCTTGGGGACAACGTCTTCATCGGCCGCTATTCCTTCCTGGATGGCGAGATCGAGATCGGCAACGGGGTCATGCTGGCCGGCTCGGTGGCCATCGTCGGTGGCGACCATGAATTCCGGCAGGTCGGCCGGCCGCTGTTCGCCTCGCCCCGCGAGCACTGGAACAAGACCGTGATCCACGACGACGCCTGGATCGGCCACGGGGCCATCGTGCTGAACGGCCTGACCATCGGCCGCGGCGCCATGGTGGCCGCCGGCTCGGTGGTGACCCATGACGTGCCGCCCTACGCCATCGTCGGCGGCAACCCGGCGCGGGTGCTCTCGACCCGGTTCGATCCGGCGCAACAGGCGGAGCACGAACGGCTGCTGGCGACCCTTCGCGGATAATCGGCGGCACCCATGACCTTCGAGGACAAGACCCTGCTGGTGACCGGCGGAACGGGATCGTTCGGCACGGCCATCCTGCATCGCTTCCTGGACACGCCGATCGGCGAGATCCGCGTGTTCA
>JAJTCN010000148.1 GCA_021323335.1 Ramlibacter sp. | reverse complement strand
TTCGGCGCCGAGCCGGCCAACTTCCTCGACGTGGGCGGCGGCGCCACCCCCGAGAAGGTGACCGAGGCCTTCAAGATCATGCTGAAGAACAAGAAGGTCAAGGCCATCCTGGTCAACATCTTCGGCGGCATCATGAAGTGCGACACCATCGCCACCGGCGTCATCACCGCCTGCAAGGCCGTGAACCTGCAGGTCCCGCTGGTCGTGCGCATGAAGGGCACCAACGAGGAACTGGGCAAGAAGATGCTGGCGGAATCGGGCTTGCCGATCATCAGCGCGGACACGATGGCGGATGCGGCGCAGAAGGTTGTCAGGGCATCACGGGCAAGACCGGCCAGTTCCACACCGAGAAGTGCCAGGAATACGCCAACGGCAAGAACTGCTTCGTCGCCGGCGTGAACCCCAAGAAGGCCGGCGAGTCGATCTTCAACATCCCGATCTACGCATCGGTGAAGGAAGCCGCCAAGGAAACCGGCGCGACGGTCTCGGTGATCTACGTGCCGCCGGCGGGCGCGGCCGCGGCGATCTGGGAAGCGGTCGAAGCCGACCTCGACCTGGCCATCTGCATCACCGAAGGCATCCCGGTGCGGGACATGCTGGAAGTGCGCAACAAGATGAAGCAGAAGGAAGCCAGGGGCGGCAAGAAGACGCTGCTGCTCGGCCCCAACTGCCCCGGCCTGATCACGCCCGACGAGATCAAGATCGGCATCATGCCCGGCCACATCCACCGCAAGGGCCGCATCGGCGTGGTCTCGCGCTCCGGCACGCTGACCTATGAAGCGGTGGCGCAGCTCACCGAGATCGGCCTGGGCCAGTCCAGCGCGGTCGGCATCGGCGGCGACCCCATCAACGGCCTGAAGCACATCGACGTGATGAAGGCCTTCAACGACGACCCCGATACCGACGCCGTGATCATGATCGGCGAGATCGGCGGCCCCGACGAGGCGGACGCCGCGCGCTGGTGCAAGGACCACATGAAGAAGCCCATCGTCGGCTTCATCGCCGGCGTCACGGCGCCTCCCGGCAAGCGGATGGGCCACGCCGGTGCGCTGATCTCCGGCGGGGCGGACACGGCGGATGCCAAGCTGGCGGTCATGGAAGAATGCGGGTTCAAGGTGACGCGCAATCCGTCCGAGATGGCAAAGCTGCTCAAAGCGCTGCTGTAAGACGGCCGTCCTCTTCGCCCCGGAGCCGATTGTCCTGACCCACAATCGGCTCTTTTGCATCAAGAACAAACGAGACAAGCATGGATTTCCTTGAATTCCTGACCCCCGCGTTCTGGGTCGCCGTCGGCCAGATCATCCTCATCGACATCCTGCTGGGCGGCGACAACGCGGTCGTGATCGCGCTGGCCTGCCGCGGGCTGCCGCCCAAGCAGCGCAAGATGGGCATCATCTACGGCACCGCGGGCGCGATCATCCTGCGCGTGATCCTGATCGCCTTCGCCCTGGCGCTGCTGGCGATTCCCTACCTCAAGCTGGTCGGCGGCCTGTTGCTGGTGTGGATCGGCGTGAAGCTGATGGTGCCGCAGGACGACGAGGGCCACGGCAACATCCAGTCCAGCGACAAGCTGTGGGGCGCCGTGAAGACGGTGATCATTGCCGACCTCGTCATGAGCGTCGACAACGTGCTGGCCATCGCCGGCGCCGCCGAGAGCGCCGGCCAGCACCAGCTGCCCCTGGTGATCTTCGGCCTGCTGGTGAGCATCCCGATCATCGTGGCCGGCAGCCAGATCGTGCTCAAGCTGATGGACCGCTTCCCCGTCATCATCACGCTGGGCGCCATGCTGCTGGGATGGATCGCGGGCCAGATGATCTACACCGACCCGGGCCTGAAGCCCTACCTGCCCGACTCCAAGACCTGGGAGTACGGCGCCGCCATCTTCGGCGCGCTGCTGGTGCTGGCCATCGGCAAGTTCGCCGTGCGGCGCAAGGAAGTCGTCGAGGCGCCCTGAGCGCCGGCGGCACCGCCGCGGCGGTGCTCTCCAGACCGAAGCCGGGTGCGCACCACCCGGCTTTTTTCATGCGCCGGCGGCGGGCTCCAACTGAAATTGCAACGAAACGTAGTACGCTCCGTGACAAAGTCGCTTGTTGCTGGCTGGGCCGTCTGATACCGTCAAACGCGGGGTGTCCTGCGCTGCGAGTCTGGCGGCTTCGGGAACGGCCGGCTGTGGTTTTCCACAGTTCGCCGCAGCACGCCGAAAGGGGCACGAAGTGAGCTCATCGTCATCTGCATCGCGCAGGCAGTTCTGGCGCACCGACTGGTTCGTGGGTGTGCTCGTCGTCGTCGCCGTCGTCATCCTGCACCAGGCCACCGACTTCATCGGCACCCTCGAGCGCCGCTACTACGACTTCGCCAGCACCAGCACCGCGCGAGCGCCGTCCGACCGCATCGCCATCATCGCCATCGACGACCAGAGCATCGGCAACATCGGCCGCTGGCCGTGGCCGCGCGACGTGCACGCCGACCTGATCGACAAGCTCGCGGGGGCCAAGGCCAAGACCATCGTCCATACGGCGTTCTTCTTCGAACCGCAGACCGACCGCGGCCTGGAGCACATCCGCAAGATCAAGGAAGCGCTCGCGCAGTCGGGGGACAACGCCGGCGCCGTGCAAGCGGGCAAGCTGATCGCCGACGCGGAACTGGCGCTGGACACCGACGCCAAGCTCGCCGCCAGCATGCAGCGCGCGGGCAACGTGCTGGTGCCCTCCTACTTCGTGCTGGGCGAGCCGCAGGGCAAGGCCGACAAGCCGCTGACGGCGGCCGCGCTGAAGAGCGCCATCGACGAGAACAATGCCTTCTCCACGCCCAGCATCAGCACGCAGCAGCCGATCGAGCTGATCGGCAACGCCGCCGCCGGCATCGGCCACCTGAACCAGCTCAATGACGTCGACGGCGCCGTCCGCTCCGAGCCGATGCTGGTGAACTACTACGGCAAGGCGGTACCCTCGATGGCGCTGCTGGCCGCGGCCAAGAGCCTGAACCTGTCGCCCACCGACATCAAGCTGAACATCGGCGAGTCGGTGCAGATCGGCAAGCTGCGCGTGAAGACCGACGAGGCCGCGCGCGTGCTGCCGCAGTTCTACAAGGCGCAGAACGGCAAGCCGCCGTTCCCCGTCGACTCCTTCTACGACGTGCTGTCCGGCAAGATCCCCGTCTCCAAGTACAGCGACAAGATCGTGCTGATCGGCGCCACCGCCGCCGGCGTCGGCGTGCAGTCGCCGGTGCCGGGCTCGCCCGCCATCACGCCGGTGGAGATGATCGCCCACATCACTTCCAGCATCCTCGGCGAGCACTTCATCGTTCAGCCCGGGTGGGCCGCGTGGGCCTCGTTCGGCGCGCTGCTCCTGGTCGCGGGTTACCTCATCGCGCTGCTGCCGCGGCTGTCCGCGGGCATGGCCGGCGCCATCACCGCCGCCGCCTTCCTGCTGCTGGTGGGCGCCGAGTTCGGGCTGCTGGCCGGCGCCTCCACCTGGGTGCAGCTGGTGTACCCCGCGACGCTGCTGCTGATCGGGCACATCGCGCTGACCACCAAGCGCTTCCTGGTCACGGAGGCGGGCAAGCTGAAGTCGGACGAGGAGTCGGCCGAGACCAACCGGATGATGGGCCTGGCGCTGCAGGGGCAGGGGCAGCTCGATGCCGCCTTCGACCGCTTCCAGCGCGTGCCGGTGAGCGACGAGCTGATGGCCAACATGTACAACCTGGCGCTGGATTTCGAGCGCAAGCGGCAGTTCAACAAGGCGCAGGCGGTGTACGAGCACATGTCGGCGTTCAACCGCAAGTACAAGGACCTCGAGTCCAAGCTCAATCGGGCCAGGAACCTGTCCGAGACCGTCATCCTCGGCGGCGGCGGTTCGCACCCCGGCGGCACCCTGCTGCTCGATGGCGGCGCGGTGGAAAAGCCGATGCTGGGCCGCTACCAGGTGGAGAAGGAACTGGGCAAGGGCGCCATGGGCGTCGTCTACCTGGGCAAGGACCCGAAGATCGGCCGCGTGGTGGCGATCAAGACGATGGCGCTGTCGCAGGAGTTCGAGGGCGACGAGCTGACCGACGCGCGCGAGCGCTTCTTCCGCGAGGCCGAGACGGCAGGCCGCCTGCAGCACCAGAACATCGTGACCATCTTCGATGCCGGCGAGGAGCACGACCTGGCCTACATCGCGATGGAGTTCCTCAAGGGCCGCGACCTGGTGGACCAGTGCAAGGACGGCAACCTGCTGCCGGTGCCCAAGGTGCTGTCGATCGTGGCGCGCGTGGCCGAGGCGCTGGCCTACGCGCACCGGCAGAACGTCGTGCACCGCGACATCAAGCCGGCCAACATCATGTACGAGCAGGAGTCGGACACCGTCAAGGTCACCGACTTCGGCATCGCCCGCATCACCGACTCCAGCAAGACCAAGACCGGCCTGGTGCTGGGCACCCCGAGCTTCATGTCGCCCGAGCAGATCGCCGGCAAGAAGGTCGACGGCCGCTCGGACCTGTATTCGCTGGGCGTGATGCTGTACCAGATGCTCACCGGCGTGCTGCCGTTCCGCGGCGACTCGATGGCGGAGCTGATGTACAAGATCGCCAAC
>JAJTCN010000147.1 GCA_021323335.1 Ramlibacter sp. | reverse complement strand
TTCTGGCAAAGCATCCGCGTGGTGCGGCGGGTGCGCCCGCAGGTCGTGATCGGCCTCGGCGGCTACATCACCTTTCCCGGCGGCATGATGAGCGTGCTGCTCGGCAAGCCGCTGGTGCTGCACGAGCAGAACTCGGTGGCCGGCATGGCCAACAAGGTGCTGGCCGGCGTCGCGGACCGCGTGTACAGCGCCTTCCCGGATGTCATCAAGAAGGGCCAGTGGATCGGCAACCCGCTGCGCGCGGAGTTCCTGCGCCAGCCGCCGCCGGAGCAGCGCTTCGCCGGCCGCACCGGCCCGTTGAAGGTGCTGGTGGTGGGCGGCAGCCTCGGCGCGAAGGCGCTCAACGAAATCGTGCCGCAGGCGCTGGCGCGCATCCCGGCGGCGCAGCGCCCGCACGTGCTGCACCAGAGCGGCGCGAAACAGATCGACGAACTGCGCGCCAACTACGAGAAGGCCGGCGTGCAGGCGGAACTCACGCCCTTCATCGAAGACACGGCGTCGGCCTTCGCCGAGGCGGACCTGGTGATCTGCCGCGCCGGCGCGAGCACCGTCACCGAGCTCGCCGCGGTGGGCGCCGCGGCGCTGTTCGTGCCTTTCCCTTCCGCGGTGGACGACCACCAGACCACCAACGCGAAATTCCTGGTCGACGCCGGCGGCGGCTGGCTGGTGCAGCAGAAAGAGCTGACCCCGGACCTGCTGGCGCCGATGCTGATCACGATGCAGCGCCACGAATTGCTCCAGCGCGCCGTCGCGGCGCGCAAATTGCAAAAGACCCAGGCGACCGAGCAGATGGTCGCCGCCTGCGAGGAACTCGCATCATGAAACACGCCATCAAGCACATTCATTTCGTCGGCATCGGCGGCGCCGGCATGTCCGGCATCGCTGAGGTGCTGCGCAACCTCGGCTACCTCATCTCGGGGTCGGACATCGCGGACAGCGTCACGCTGCGGCGCCTGGCGGGGCTGGGCATCCAGACTTTCGTCGGCCACGCCGCCGCCAACGTGATCGGGGCCGACGCCGTCGTCACGTCGACGGCGGTGCAGCAGGACAACCCCGAAGTCATCGCGGCGCGCAAGCGCAAGATCCCGATCGTGCCGCGCGCCATGATGCTGGCGGAGCTGATGCGCCTGAAGCAGGGCATCGCCATCGCCGGCACGCACGGCAAGACCACCACCACCAGCCTGGTGGCGAGCGTGCTGGCCGAAGGCGGGCTGGACCCCACCTTCGTGATCGGCGGCAAGTTGAACAGCGCCGGCGCCAACGCCAAGCTGGGTTCGGGCGACTACATCGTGGTGGAAGCGGACGAGTCCGACGCGTCCTTCCTGAACCTGTTCCCGGTGATGGCGGTGGTGACGAACATCGACGCCGACCACATGGAGACCTACGGGCACGACTTCAACAACCTGAAGAAGGCCTTCCTCGACTTCCTGCACCGCATGCCGTTCTACGGCACCGCGGTGCTGTGCGTGGACGACGAAGCCGTGCGTTCCATCATCCCGGACGTGCAGTGTCCCGTCACCACCTACGGCTTCGACGAGGAAGCCCAGGTGCGCGCGGTCGACGTGAAGGCGGTGGGGCCGCAGATGCACTTCACCGTGCGCCGCCGCAACGGCGTGACGCTGCCGGACCTGCACGTGAAGCTCAATGCCGTCGGGCGGCACAACGTGCTGAATGCCCTGTCGGCCATCGCGATCGCGGTGGAACTGAACATCCCCGACGACGCGGTGACCAAGGCCCTGTCCGAATTCCGCGGCGTCGGCCGCCGCTTCCAGAGCTACGGCGAGGTGCCGGTGCCGGCGGCGCAGGGCGGCGGGACCTTCACCCTGATCGAGGACTACGGGCACCACCCGGTGGAGATGCGCGCCACGCTGGCGGCCGCGCGCGGCGCCTTCCCCGACAAGCGCATCGTGCTGGCCTTCCAGCCGCACCGCTACACCCGCACGCGCGACTGCTTCGAGGACTTCGTGCAGGTGCTGGGCAACGCCGACGTCGTGCTGCTTTCCGAGGTCTATTCCGCGGGCGAAGAGCCGATCGTGGCGGCCGATGGCCGCTCGCTGGCGCGCGCGGTGCGCGTCGCCGGAAAGGTGGAGCCGCAATTCGTGGGCGACATCGCCGCCATGCCGCAGGCGGTGCTCGATACCGTGCGCGACGGCGACGTGGTGATGTGCATGGGCGCGGGATCGATCGGCACGGTTCCCGCCAAGCTGGTGGAAATGGGAGGGAAGGCATGAGCTCCGCGATCGATCCCAAGTCCTTCGGCAAGGTGGCCGTGCTGATGGGCGGCAAGTCGGCCGAGCGCGAGGTCTCGCTGATGTCCGGCGCCGGCGTGCTGAAGGCGCTGCAGGCCAAGGGCGTGGACGCGCATGCGTTCGACCCGGCCGAGCGCGACCTGGTGGAACTCAAGCGCAAGGGCTTCAAGCGCTGCTTCATCGCGCTGCACGGCCGCTTCGGCGAAGACGGCACGGTGCAGGGCGCGCTGGAGCTGCTGGGCATTCCCTACACCGGCTCCGGCGTCATGGCGTCGGCGATCTCGATCGACAAGGTGATGACCAAGCGGGTCTGGCTGTCCGAGGGCGTGCCGACGCCGAAGTACACGCTGCTGCGCCGCGGCACCTACCAGCGCGAACAGGTCATCCGGATCCCCGACGAGCTCGGCCTGCCGCTGATCGTCAAGCCGGCGCGCGAGGGCTCCTCCATCGGCGTCGCCAAGGTGCTGGGCTACTCGGAGATGCAGGGCGCCGTCGATGCCGCCGCGGCGCTGGACGCCGACGTGCTGTGCGAGCAGTTCATCGCCGGCGACGAGGTGACCTGCCCGATCCTGGGTACCGGCGACGGCGCGCGCGCGCTGCCGGTCATCCGCATCGTGGCGCCGGAAGGCAACTACGACTACCAGAACAAGTATTTCACCGACGACACCAAGTACCTGGTGCCCTGCGGCCTGCCCGAAGGCGAGGAGGCGGCGATCCAGGAACTGGTGGTCAAGGCCTACCGCGTGCTCGGCTGCCGCGGCTGGGGCCGCATCGACGTGATGATCGACGGCGCCACGCGCAAGCCCTACCTGCTGGAGATCAACACCTCCCCGGGCATGACGGGCCACTCGCTGGTGCCGATGTCGGCGCGCGCTTCGGGCATCAGCTACGAAGACCTGTGCCTGCAGTTGCTGGCCGACGCGGCGCTGGACCAGGGAGCGGTGCAGGCATGAAGAAAAAGGCGCTGTCGCTGCCGGCGGACGTGAGGCTGATGAACACCACCGCTTCGGTGCTGTTCGTCGCCTTCGGCCTGCTGCTGGTGGCGGCGCTGGGCTGGTGGGCCGTGCGCCACCCGATC
This sequence comes from Ramlibacter sp., assembly GCA_021323335.1. GTDB lineage: Bacteria > Pseudomonadota > Gammaproteobacteria > Burkholderiales > Burkholderiaceae_C > Ramlibacter. Next base: position 1,121 of record JAJTCN010000147.1, on the reverse strand, counting down.
TTCGCCATCGGCGGCATCGTGGTGCAGGGCGACGTGGCGCACAACAGCGCGGCGACGCTGCGCGCCAACGTGGCCCCGCGGCTGGCGGGCAACTTCTTCACCGTGGACCTGGCGCAGGCCCGGGAAGCTTTCGAGACCGTGCCCTGGGTGCGCAAGGCCGTGGTGAACCGCCAGTTCCCGAACAAGCTGCGCGTGGTGCTGCAGGAGCACCGGCCCGAGGCCTTCTGGGGCACGGATGCCGAGTCGCGGCTGGTCAACACCTACGGCGAGGTCTTCGAGGCCAATCCGGGCGACGTGGACCAGGACGAGATGCTGCCGCGGCTGGCGGGCCCCGAAGGTTCGTCGGCCCAGGTGCTGGCCATGTACCGCGGCCTCAAGCCGATGCTGGAGCCGCTGGACCTGGGCGTCGAGCAGGTGGTGCTGACGGGCCGCGGCGGCTGGTCGCTGGGGCTGGACAGCGGCGCGGTGGTGGAGCTGGGGCGCGGCACGACGGATGAAGTGCTGGAGCGCAGCCAGCGCTTCGCGCGGACGCTGACGCAGGTGACGGCGAAGTACGGGCGCAGGCCGGAGGCGCTGGTGACGGCGGACCTGCGGCACGCCGACGGTTACGCGGTGCGGTTGAGGGGCGTTGCCACCACGGACGTGGCGGCGCAGAGGAACTGAGGAAACAAGTGGCCAAGGACTACAAGGATCTCGTCGTCGGGCTCGACATCGGCACCGCCAAGGTGATGGCGGTGGTCGCCGAGGTCATGCCCGGCGGCGAACTGAAGCTCGCGGGACTGGGCATCGCGCCATCCAGCGGGCTCAAGCGCGGGGTGGTCGTCAACATCGACGCCACGGTGCAGAGCATCCAGCAGGCGCTGAAGGAAGCGGAGCTGATGGCCGACTGCAAGATCACCCGCGTGTACATCGGCATCACCGGCGCGCACATCCGCGGCATCAACTCCAGCGGCATGGTGGCGGTGAAGGACCGCGAGGTGACGCCGGCCGACGTGGCGCGCGTCGTCGAGACCGCGCGGGCCATCAACATCTCCACCGACCAGCGCCTGCTGCTGGTGGAGCCGCAGGAATTCGTGATCGACGGCCAGGACGTGAAGGAGCCGATCGGCATGAGCGGCATC
>JAJTCN010000072.1 GCA_021323335.1 Ramlibacter sp. | reverse complement strand
CAGCAGCGCCAGCGAGCCGAAGAAGTACCAGAAGTTGAAGTTCTTCGGAGCGTAGTACTCCGACATGTGGACCTTGTACGCGTCGTACGCGGTCGGGAAGCGGTTGTTCAGCCAGTTGTCGAGCTTGGCGACGGCGCCCGCGTTGGGGGAGATTTCCTTGAATTCGGCCATGACGCTCAAGCCTTCTTGTCTTCGCCGATCAGCAGGCGGCTGTCAGACAGGTACATGTGCGGCGGCACCTCGAGGTTGTCCGGGGCGGGCTTGTTCTTGTAGACGCGGCCGGCCAGGTCGAAGGTGGAGCCGTGGCAGGGGCAGAGGAAACCGCCCTGCCAGTCGTCCGGCAGCGACGGCTGCGGGCCGGCGGCCAGCTTGTCGGTGGGCGAGCAGCCCAGGTGCGAGCAGATGCCCACGGCGACGAAGATCTCCGGCTTGATCGAGCGGGCCTCGTTCTTCGCGTAGTCCGGCGTCGGGTAGGCCGTGCGCTCGGACTTCGGGTCGGCCAGCTGGCTGTCCAGCTTGGGCAGCGCCGCGACCTGGTCGGGCGTGCGCTTCATGATCCAGACGGGCTTGCCGCGCCATTCGACGGTCATCTTCTCGCCGGGGCGCAGGGCCGAAATGTCCACTTCCACCGGGGCGCCGGCACGTCCGTTTGCTGGCGTCCACCGTGGAGTTGCTCATGTGGTCCTCGAGGATCTCTTCGCTGTTTAGGGTCAACCCGCGATTGTAGCGGAGCGATACAGCTCATTTCCAGCCGGCCGGCCTGCGCGGCATACTCCGCCCGGGAACACAACAGGGGACCCGCATGAAACTGCTGCATGAATTCCGCGAATTCGCGGTCAAGGGCAACGTGGTCGACCTCGCCGTCGGCGTCATCATCGGCGCGGCTTTCGCGAAGATCGTCGATTCGCTGGTGGGCGACATCGTGATGCCGCTGGTCAGCAGGATCGTGGGCAAGCTGGACTTCTCCAGCAAGTTCATCGTGCTTTCCGACATCCCGCCCGGCACGGCGATGACGCTGGATGCGCTGAAGAAGGCCGGCGTCCCGGTGTTCGCCTGGGGCAGCTTCGTCACCGTGGCGGTCAACTTCCTGATCCTGGCCTTCATCATCTTCCTGATGGTCAAGCAGATCAACCGCCTGCGCCGCCAGCACACGAACACGCCGGCGGCCGAGCCGGCGCCGCCGCCGGAAGACGTGCTCCTGCTGCGCGAGATCCGCGACAGCCTGCGCCGGCCGTAACGCGGCGATGTCGGGGTGCGGCTACGCCGCAACCCGACCTACGAAGTCCGGACCCGTAGGGCGGGTTGACCGAAGGTCACCCCGCCAGCTTGCGCGCCATCCGCAGCGCCGCCTCCAGGCTGGAGGCGTCGGCCTGGCCCGTGCCGGCGATGTCGAAGGCGGTCCCGTGGTCCGGGCTGGTGCGCACCAGGGGCAGGCCGAGCGTCACGTTCACGCCCTGCTCCACCCCGAGGTACTTCACCGGGATGAGCCCCTGGTCGTGGTACATCGCCACCACCACGTCGAACTCGCCGCGCCGCGCGCGCATGAACACGGTGTCCGGCGCGAAGGGGCCGTGCGCATCGATCCCGCCGGCCCGCGCCGCCTGCACCGCGGGCGCGATGGCTTCGATCTCCTCGCGGCCGAACAGGCCGCCCTCGCCCGCGTGCGGGTTCAGGCCGGCCACCGCGATGCGGGGCCGCCGCCCCAACGTGGCGGCGAGGGCCGCATCGGTGATGCGCAGGGTCTCCAGCACGTTGTCGCGGGTCACCGCGTCGAGCGCGTCGCGCAGCGCCACGTGGATGCTGACCAGCACCGTGCGCAGTTCGTCGTTGGCCAGCATCATGCGCACCGGCATCCGCGCCAGCGGCACGCCGGCATGCGCCGCGGCTTCGGCCTGCAGCAGTTCCGTGTGGCCCGGATAGGGCAGGCCCGCCGCGGACAGCGCCTCCTTGTGCAGCGGCGCCGTCACCACGGCCGCCACCTCGCCACGCAGGGCCGCGCGCGCCGCCCAGAGCACCGCGTCGGCGGCCAGGCGGCCGGCCTCGGCGCTCACCACGCCGACCGCGGGCAGCACCGCCGCTCCCGGGGCCACCTGCAGCACCGGGATGCAGCGAGGGGGCACGCCGGCCGCTTCCGCCGGGCTCTCGATGCCGGCGACCGCCAGCGGCGGCTGCGACCCCGCCACGGCGGCGGCGCCGCGCCGCATGCACTGCACGTCACCCGCCACGAAGCAGCCCCGGGTCAGCGAGGGCTGCAGCGCGAACAGCTTGGCGATGATCTCGGGCCCGATCCCCGCCGGGTCGCCCATCGTGATCGCGATGGGTTTCGTCATGCGGGATTGTCCACGTCGACGAACTCGTGCTCCAGCCCCAGCTCCCTGGCCACGTGCGCGGCGACGGCGGGGGCGCCGTAGCGCTCGGTCGCGTGGTGGCCGCAGGCCAGGAAGGTCACGCCGCATTCGCGCGCGTAGTGCGCCTGCGGCTCCGAGATCTCGCCGGTGAGGAAGGCCTGGGCGCCGGCGGCGATGGCGGACTCGAAATACGACTGGGCGCCGCCGGTGCACCAGGCGATGCGGCGGATCGGTCCGGCATGGCCGGCGACGCACGTCACCTCGCGCCCCAGCGCGCCCCGCACGTGCGCGGCCAGCGCTTCGCTGTCGGCGAAGCCGGCGCCGTCGGCCCGTTCGCCGAGGAAACCGAGGTCCTGCTCGCCGAAACGGGCGGTGGCGCGCAGCCCGAGATGCCGTCCGAGCTGCGCGTTGTTGCCCAGTTCCGGATGCGCGTCCAGCGGCAGGTGGTAGGCATACAGGTTGATGTCGTGCGCCAGCAGCAGCGCCAGCCGCTGCTTCATCCAGCCCGTGACGCGGCCATCCTGGCCGCGCCAGAACAGGCCGTGGTGCACGAAGACCGCGTCGGCGCGGCGCGCGACGGCCGCCTCGATCAGCGCCCGGCTGGCCGTCACGCCGGACACGACGCGCTGCACCGCGTCCCGCCCTTCCACCTGCAGCCCGTTGGGGCCGTAGTCCTTGAAGCGCTCCGGCTCGAGCAGCGCGTCGAAGGCGTGGAGGAGGTCTTGTCGATGGGTCATGGCAAATAGGACACAGGTTCAGGCGTGATTCTGCTACGCGGGCAGCGCAGCCCCGGGCCGGAACATTCCGGGGCTGCAGAGGAGCCGCGATGAACACGCTGACGACGATGGTGTGGAGCATGGCGCTGGGTGCGATCGCCGCCGTGGCGGTGACCCGGCTGGCCGACTTCGCCGCCCGGCCCAGCGCCTCGCAGCTGCGCGCCGTCGGCTACCACGCCGGCGTGTTCCTGCTGGTGCTGGTGGAAAGCGGCGTGCTGCGGCAGGCGGCGCAGCCCGACCCCGCGCTGCTGCACGTGCTGCAGGTGCTGGCCGGCCCGGTCTGCGTGGGCGTCTCCAACCTCTGGATCCAGGGCTGGCTGGGCGCCGCGCGGCGCGACCGGCTGATGTCGGTGGTGCTGCGCGCATCCGCGCTCGGCCTGCCCGCCCTCGGCCTGGCCGCCCTCGCCCTGCCGCACGAATTGCAGCTGCCGGCCGGCGCCGCCATCGCCCTGGGCGGCAGCGCCCTGACCTGCTGGCTGGCGTTCCGCGCCTGGATCCTCGGCGACCGGCTGGCCCTGTGGATGGCCGCCGGCTGCCTGCTGACGCTGCCCGCCATCGCCGGCCTGTACGCCATCGCCATGCGCCTGGGCCACCTCGGCTGGCCGGCGCAGGCCGGCGTGGCCCTGGCCGCCGCGCTGTGCAACGGGCTGACCGGCGCCGTGCTGTGGCAGCGCGAACGGCACGAGTGGCGCACCCGCGAGACCGGCAGCGTGCCGGAGGTCGACCCCGTCACCAAGGTGCACAGCAGCGCGGTGCTGGTGCAGCGGCTGGTGGCCTCCCAGAAGCGGCGCCTGCGGACCCGCCGCCAGGGCGCGCTGCTCGCCGTCACCGTGTTCGAGCCGGAGCGCATCGCCACGCTGGCCGGGCCGGCGGCCGTGAACGAGGTCTGGATGACGCTGGCCACGCGCATCCAGCGCCAAGTGGGCGTGGTCAACCCGGTCGGACGCTACTGGGACCGCTGCTTCGTGGCCCTGGTCGAATCGATCCCGTCCCCCGGTGCGCTGCGCACGCTCGGCCTGCGGGTGGCTTGCAGCCTGCGCCAGCCGGTGGAAGTGAGCGGCCGCAACGGCGAGCCCCTGCAGGTCCGGGTGGAGCTGGGCGTGGGCGTGGTGCTGCTGCAGCCCGGCCACGGGGAGGCGGAGGACGTGCTCGATGCGGCGCAAGGGCTGGCGCAGGCTGCCCGCGGCATGGCTTCGCGCGCGGCGATCGCCGATCCGCTCACGGGCGAGCCCACCGCGGTGGAGCAGGCGCGCATCGAACCCCGCAAGCGGCGGCCCTTCGTGCGGGTCACCCGCCCGGCGGCGGCCCTGCAGCGCAGCGCGCGTTAGATCTTTCCCAGCCCTGCCGGAGGCCCCGGCGGCATACACTCTGGGTTTACCCGAAGCAACAAGATGCGACGCTATTGGCTCGTCTTCTCCCAGGCGGTCACCGTGCTGCTGGCGGCCTATTTCGTGGTCATGACGATGAAACCGGAATGGCTGGGCAGCCGTCCGGTGACCACCGCCACGTCCAGCGGCATCTCCCTGAACGAGGCGCCGACGCCGGTGGGCGCCCCGCCTCCGGTGGGCAGCTTCCGCACGGCCGCGCAGAGGGCGTCGCAGGCGGTGGTGAGCATCAACACCAGCAAGGCCGGCGACCGGCCGTCCGCCCAGGACCCGTGGTTCCGCTTCTTCTTCGGCGACCAGGGCGCGATGCCGCAAAGCGGCCTGGGCAGCGGCGTGATCATCAGCCCCGATGGCTTCATCCTCACCAACAACCACGTGGTGGACGGCGCCACGGAGATCGAGGTCGCGCTGAACGACAGCCGCAAGACGCGCGCGAAAGTGATCGGCACCGACCCGGAAACCGACCTGGCCATCCTGAAGATCAACCTGGACCGCCTGCCGGTGATCACACTGGGCAATTCGGACGCCCTGCAGGTGGGCGACCAGGTGCTGGCCATCGGCAACCCCTTCGGCGTCGGCCAGACGGTCACCAGCGGCATCGTCAGCGCCCTCGGGCGCAACCAGCTGGGGATCAACACCTTCGAGAACTTCATCCAGACCGATGCGGCCATCAACCCGGGCAACTCGGGCGGCGCGCTGGTGGACGTCAACGGCAACCTGATGGGCATCAACACGGCCATCTACTCGCGCTCCGGCGGCAGCATGGGCATCGGCTTCGCCATCCCCGTGTCCACCGCCAAGCTGGTGCTGGAAGGCATCGTGAAGGACGGCGTCGTCACGCGCGGCTGGATCGGCGTCGAGCCGGCGGACCTGTCGCCCGAGCTGATGGAAACCTTCGGCGTGCGCGCGCGCAAGGGTGTGCTGATCACGGGCGTGCTGCAGAACGGCCCCGCCGCCCAGGCCGGCGTGAAGCCGGGCGACGTGGTGGTGCAGGTGGGCGGCAAGGACGTCGCGAACGTCTCCGAACTGCTGTCGACCGTCGCCTCGCTCAAGCCCGGCGCGGCCACGCCCTTCAAGCTGCAGCGGCGCGAAGACAACGTGGATGTCACCGTCACGCCGGGCAAGCGCCCGAAGCCGCGGTCGCCGCAGGCGGTGCCGCAGCGCTGAGGAGCATGGCGGGGTCGCTGCCGCGAACCCGCCCTACGCATTCACCGTGGCTCTCGTAGGGCGGGTTCGCGCAGCGACCCCGCCGGAGATCAGGGCTTGGCGGCCTCGGAGGCGTCTTCCGGCGCCTTGGTGTGCTTGATGAAGAAGCCGGCGGCCCAGATCCCCACTTCGTACAGGATCACCATCGGGATGGCCAGGGCCAGCTGGGACACCACGTCGGGCGGCGTGATGATGGCGGCGATGATGAACGCCAGCACGATGAAGTAGCCGCGGAATTCCTTGAGCTTCTCGATCGGGACGATGCCCATGCGCGCCAGCACGATCACGACGATGGGCACCTCGAAGGCGCAGCCGAAGGCCAGGAACATGGTGAGCACGAAACTCAGGTAGGCCTCGATGTCGGGCGCGGCCGTGATGCTCTTGGGCGCGAAGCCCTGGATGAAGGCGAAGACCTGGCCGAAGACGAAGAAGTAGCAGAAGGCCACGCCGACGAAGAACAGCAGCGTGCTGGACACCACCAGCGGCAGCACCAGCCGCTTCTCGTGCGAATACAGGCCCGGCGCCACGAACGACCACACCTGCCAGAGCACCACCGGCAGCGCGATGAGGAACGACGCCATCAGCAGGATCTTCAGCGGCACGATGAAAGGCGAGATCACCGAGGTGGCGATCAGCGTCGCGCCCTTGGGCAGCGTGGCCACCAGCGGCGCTGCCATGATGTCGTACAGGGCGGCGGGCCCCGGATAGAGCGCCAGCACGCCCGCCACCACGGCGATGGCGATGATGGCCTTGATCAGCCGGTCGCGCAGCTCGACGAGATGCGCGACGAAGGGCTGTTCGGTGCCGGCCAGTTCGTCTTCCTGGTCGTGGGGAGATGTGGACATAGGGGAACGGCCGGCGTCGCCGGGCCCGCTTTCAGTTGAACTTCTGCGGGCGGTACTTTGCCACACGCGCGGCGCCGGACAGCGCGCGGGTGCGCACGCCGTTGCGGGCCTTGTACCAGTGCGGCATGGCGCCCTGCTTCAGGCGCCACTTCTTCTTGGGATGCTTGTACTCGGGAAAGGACGGCGGCGGCGCCAGCGCGTCATCTTCTTGAGCTCGTCCAGGTCCATGGACCGGTTGACCTCCGCCTTGACGTCGGCCACGTAGCGCTGCGCCTTGCCCAGGAGCGTGCCCACCGTGCGCGCCACGCGCGGCAGTTTCTCCGGCCCGATCACGATGAGGGCCACGACGCCGATCAGCGCCATCTTCGAAAGGCCGAGGTCCAGCACGGATCAGTGCCCGATCAGGACTTGTTGCGCGCTTCGACGTCGATGGTGGTCTTGTCGGCGCCGGTGGGGCCTTGAGCGGCCGTCACCTGGCTGGCAGGGGGAACCGGCGTGTCCGGCGTCGAGCCGTCCTTCATGCCGTCCTTGAAGCCCTTGACGGCGCCGCCCAGGTCGGTGCCCATGTTCTTCAGCTTCTTGGTGCCGAACACGAGCACGACGATCAACAGCACGACCAGCCAGTGCCAAATGGAAAAGGAACCCATGGATATCTCCTGTCTTACTGCTCGGATTCTAGTCGGCGGGGGAAGTTCGCCTTCCGCCGGAAATTGCTCAGCCCTTCAGCCAGGGCCGCGGGCCGCCGATGACGTGGAAGTGCAGGTGGGGCACTTCCTGGCCGCCATCGGCGCCGGTGTTGGTCACCAGCCGGAAGCCGCCGTCGGGGTAGGGCCTGCAGCCTTCCTGCCGCGCGAGCTTCGGCACCAGCGCCATCATCTTGCCCAGCAGGGGCGCATGGCTCTCGTCCACGTGCGCCATCGAGGTGACGTGCTGCTTCGGGATCAGCAGGAAGTGGACCGGCGCCCACGGATGGATGTCGTGGAAGGCCAGGACGTCGTCGTCCTCGTAGACCTTGCGCGAGGGGATCTGGCCCTGGGCGATCTTGCAGAAGATGCAGTTCGGGTCGGTCTGGCTCATGCTTTATGCGGATCCTTCGGGGAGCCGATTGTCGTTGAAGCGCAGCCAGCCGCGCAGGCAGCGGTACAGGTACCAGAGGCCGACGATGCACCAGGCGATGGCGCCGGGCAGCAGGAACAGGAACCACAGCGGCGTGGTGAGCGCCAGCCACAGCGCCGTCCACCACACCGTGCGGATCATGTAGTTGTGGTGCGACAGGTAGAGCGGATCGCTCTCGTCCGAGCGCTTGACGTAGTGGATCACCAGCGCCACGAGCGACAGCGTCCAGAAGGTGAACGGCGATACCGTGTGCATGCCGTACAGCACGTGCATGACCGTGCGGTCCGCCGGCGTCTTGGCCTCGAACACCCCGTAGTCGGTTTGCGCCATCTTCTTCGTCCTTCCTGTTTACTCGCCCCGGCCTTCTCGCTCGCGCGCCTTGCGCAGCGCCTTTTCCTCCAGCCCGCCCAACCCTTCGCGGCGCTGCAGCTCCGCGACGACGTCCGCCGGCTTCAGGCCGTAGTGCGCCAGCGCGATCATGCAGTGGAACCAGAGGTCGGCCACCTCGGCGACCAGCTTCGACTTGTCGCCGCCGTGGTCGATGTCCTTGGCCGCCATCACCGTCTCGGTGGCTTCCTCGCCGATCTTCTTGAGGAAGGCGTCCGGGCCCTTGTGCAGCAGCCGCGCGACGTAGCTCGCCTCCGGGTCGCCCCCGTTGGCGGGCTTGCGGCTCTCGATGACTTCGGCCAGGCGGGCCAGCGGGTCGACGGCGGTCATGGGGCTATCTGTAGATGGTGGACGGATCCTTCAAGACAGGTTCCACCACCTGCCAGGCGCCGTCGCGGTAAAGATGGAAGAAGCAGCTGTGCCGGCCGGTGTGGCAGGCGATCGACGGGTCGTGCCCGAGCTGGGTCACCTTCAGCAGCAGCACGTCGCTGTCGCAGTCCATGCGGATCTCGTGGACCTGCTGCACGTGGCCGGACTCCTCGCCCTTGAACCACAGTTTGGCGCGCGAGCGGCTGAAATACACCGCGCGGCCGGTCTCGGCCGTCTGGCGCAGCGCCTCGCGGTCCATCCAGGCGAACATCAGCACGTCGCCGGAGGAAGCCTCCTGCGCGATCACGGGGATGAGTCCCTGCGGGTCCCATTTGACTTCGTCCAGCCATTCCATCCGCGTATTGTCGTTGATCGGTCGCCTGAAGACGGGAGCGGACAGCCGGACGCAAAAGTCGCGAAAGCTACGCAAAAGTCGCGAAAGAAAAAACCAAGAAGGTTTCGGATTTCCTTTTGCGACTTTTGCGAAACCTTTGCGATTTTTGCGTCCGGCAGTCCGGTTGTCCGCTTTCTCTTCAGAGCCGCACGGGGATCCCGCGCTCCGCCATCCGCTGCTTGGCCTGGCCGACGGTGTACTCGCCGTAGTGGAAGATGCTCGCCGCCAGCACCGCATCGGCGCCGCCCAGCTGGATGCCGTCGGCCAGGTGGTCCAGGGTGCCGACGCCGCCGGAGGCTATCACCGGCACCGGCACGGCGTCGCTGACCGCGCGGGTGAGCTCCAGGTCGAACCCGGACTTGGTGCCATCGCGGTCCATGCTGGTCAGCAGGATCTCGCCGGCGCCGCGGCGCGCCATCTCCGCGGCCCAGGCGACCGCGTCCAGGCCGGTGTTCTTGCGGCCGCCGTGGCTGTAGACATCCCAGCCCGCGCCGCGCGCGGCCGCCTCCTCGGCGCTGCGCTTCTTGGCGTCGATCGCGACCACGATGCACTGCGCGCCGTACTTCGCCGACGCGGCGCTGATGACGTCCGGGTTGGCGATGGCGGCGGAATTGAAGCTGGTCTTGTCCGCCCCGGCGTTCAGCAGCCTGCGTACGTCTTCCACCGTGCGCACGCCGCCGCCCACCGTCAAGGGGATGAAGACCTGCGAGGCCACGGCCTCGATGATGTGCAGGATCAGGTCGCGGCCGTCGCTGGTGGCCGTGATGTCCAGGAAGGTCAGTTCGTCGGCGCCCTGCTCGTTGTAGCGGGCGGCGATTTCCACCGGGTCGCCGGCGTCGCGCAACTCGACGAAGTTGACGCCCTTGACGACCCGGCCGCCCGTGACGTCCAGGCAGGGAATGATGCGCTTGGCGAGCAAGGCAGCCTTATTGCGCCAGTTCGTCGGCGCGGGCCTGCGCCTTGGTGAAGTCGAGGGCGCCCGAATAGATGGCGCGGCCGCAGATCACGCCCTCGATGCCCTCGTCCTCCACCGCGCACAGGTTCTCGATGTCGGCGATGGAGCCCAGTCCGCCGGAGGCGATGACCGGGATGGTGAGGGCCTGCGCCAGCTTCACCGTGGCCTCGATGTTGATGCCGGTGAGCATGCCGTCGCGGCCGATGTCGGTGTAGACGATCGATTCGACGCCCCAGTCCTCGAACTTGCGCGCCAGGTCCACCACCTCGTGGCCGGTGAGCTTGCTCCAGCCGTCCGTGGCCACCTTGCCGTCCTTGGCATCGAGGCCCACGATGATGTGGCCGCCGAACGCGGTGCAGGCATCCTTCAGGAAGCCCGGGTTCTTGACCGCCGCGGTGCCGATGATCACGTAGCGCAGGCCGCCGTCGATGTACTTCTCGATGGTGTCCAGGTCGCGGATGCCGCCCCCCAGCTGCACCGGAATGTCGTCCCCCACCGCCTTGAGGATCGAGCGGATGGCCGAGAAGTTCTGCGGCTTGCCGGCGAAGGCGCCGTTCAGGTCCACCAGGTGCAGGCGGCGCGCGCCGCGCTCCAGCCAGGTCCGGGCCATGGCCGCGGGGTCCTCGCTGAAGGTGGTGGCCTGGTCCATGTCGCCCTGCTTCAGGCGAACGCAGTGGCCGTCTTTCAGGTCGATGGCGGGGATCAGCAGCATGGGAGGATTTGAAAAAAGCAGCAGGGGGCGCGGCGCGCCGGGACGTTCAGGGAGTCCAGTGCAGGAAGTTGCGGTAGAGGGTGAGCCCCTGGTCGGCGCTTTTCTCGGGATGGAACTGGGTCGCAAAAATATTATCGCGGGCCACGGCACAGGTAAAGCGCGCGCCGTAATCGGATTCCCCCACGCTGTGGCGCAAGTCCGACGGCCTGGCGTAGAAACTGTGGACGAAATAGAAGAAGCTGTCGTCCGGAACGCCCGCCCACATGGGGTGCGGCTGGGCCTGGTGCACCCGGTTCCAGCCCATTTGCGGCACCTTGTAGCGGCTGCCATCCGGCTGGAGCCGGCCTTCCAGTTGAAAACGAAGGACCTCACCGTGGATCAGGCCGAGGCCGTCCGTCGGCCCCTCCTCGCTGCGATCGAGCAGCATCTGCATGCCCACGCAGACGCCGAACAGGGGTTTGGCGGCGGCCGCCTCCAGCACGGACTCCAGCAGGCCGGACTCGCGCAGCTCCCGCATGCAGTCCGGCATGGCGCCCTGCCCCGGGAGCACCACCCGTTCGGCCGCGCGCACTTCTTCGGGGCGCGAGGTGACGATGGCTTCCACGCCGCTGCCGCGCGCCACGTGCAGGACGGCCTGCGACACGGAGCGCAGGTTGCCCATCCCGTAATCGACCACAGCCACCGTTCGGGTCAAAGAGAGCCCTTCGTGGACGGAATCGTGCCGGCGGCGCGCGGGTCGAGCTCCAGCGCCGCGCGCAGGGCGCGGGCGAAGGCCTTGAACACCGTTTCGCACTGGTGGTGGGCGTTCTCGCCGCGCAGGTTGTCGATGTGCAGCGTGACGAAGGCGTGGTTGCAGAAGCCCTGGAAGAATTCGTAGGTGAGCTGGGTGTCGAACTGGCCGATCATCCCGCTCTTGAACGGCACGTGCATGACCAGTCCCGGGCGGCCGGAAAAGTCGATCACCACGCGCGAGAGCGCTTCGTCCAGCGGGACGTAGGCATGGCCGTAGCGGCGGATGCCCTTCTTGTCGCCCACCGCCTTGTAGACGGCCTGGCCGAGCGTGATGCCGACGTCCTCCACGGTGTGGTGGCCGTCGATGTGGAGGTCGCCCTTGGCGTGGATGTCCAGGTCGATCAGGCCATGGCGGGCGATCTGGTCCAGCATGTGGTCGAAGAAGCCGATGCCGGTTTCCAGCTTCGCCTGGCCGGTTCCGTCCAGGTTGACGCGGGCGGTGATCTGGGTTTCCGCCGTGTTGCGGGTGACTTCAGCGGTGCGGGCAATGGTCATAGGGTGGACTGCAGGGCGGCGAGCATCTGCGTGTTCTCGTCGGCGGTGCCGACGGTCAGGCGCAGGCAGCCGGCCAGCAATGGGTGCATTCTAGAAACGTTCTTGACGAGCACCTTGCGCGCCTTCATGCCCTCGAAGCTGCGCGCGGCGTCGGGCACCCGCACGAGGATCATGTTGGCGTCGCTCGGCCAGCTTTTCAGGCCCATCTCCTTCAGCGCGGACTGCAGCAGTGCGCGCTCGCGTTTCAGCTCGGCGGCCTGTCCGGCGAAGACGTCCTCGTGCTCCAGGGCGAACAGGGCCGCCTCGGCGTTCAGCACGCTGATGTTGTACGGCGGGCGCACCTTGTCGACCTGGGCGACGAGGGCGGCGGGGCCCATCATGTAGCCGATGCGCACGCCGGCCAGGCCGAACTTGCTCATGGTGCGCATCAGCAGCACGTGCTCGTGCTTCGCCACCCGATCCAGGTAGCTGCGGCTGGCGAAGGGCTGGTAGGCCTCGTCGATCACCACCAGCCCCGGCGCCGCTTCCACGATCTTCTCGATGGTGGCGTCGTTCCAGAGGTTGGCGGTGGGGTTGTTCGGGTAGGCGAGGTAGACGATGGCGGGCTGGTGCAGCGCGATGGCGTCCAGCATCGCCTTTTCATCGAGCTCGAAGTCGGGCGTGAGATCGACCCCGACGAATTCCAGGCCCTGGAGCCGCGCGCTCATCTCGTACATGACGAAGCCGGGCAGCGGCGCCAGGATGCTCGCTCCGGGCACGTCGCAGGCCAGGGCCAGCAGCGCGATCAGTTCGTCCGAGCCGTTGCCCAGCATCAGGTCGAAGCCGTCCGGCAGCCGGGCGTGGCGGGCGAGCGCGGCGCGCAGGTCGTCGATGCGAGCGCCGGGGTAGCGGTTCAGGGCGACCGCAGCGAGGCGTTCGCCAAGTTCCTTCTGCAGCGCCGGCGGCAGGCGGTGCGGGTTCTCCATGGCATCGAGCTTGACCATCCCCTTCGAATCCTGGATCGCATAGGCGTGCATGCCCTGCACGTCCTGGCGGATGCGGGTGGCGATGAGGGTGTCGAGTTTGGCGCTCATGGAGGAATACGGATTGCCGGACGCAAAAGTCGCAAAGGTTTCGCAAAAGCCGCAAAAGGAAACCGAAAAATCAGGAGGGGCAGCCCACATTATCGGGCTTTGTCTTTTTTGCGACTTTTGCGGGACCTTTGCGACTTTTGCGTCCGGTACCCGCTTTCGGTCTCAGCGCCTCAGCCGCATTTCCGCCGCCCGCGCATGGGCCTGGAGGCCTTCGCCGTGGGCCAGGACGGAGGCGATGGCGCCCAGCACCTGGGCGCCGGCTTCGCTGACTTCGATGAGGCTGCTGCGCTTCTGGAAGTCGTACACCCCCAGCGGGCTGGAAAAGCGCGCCGTGGTGCTCGTGGGCAACACGTGGTTCGGGCCCGCGCAATAGTCGCCCAGCGACTCGCTGGTGAAGGCGCCCAGGAAGATCGCGCCCGCATGCCGCAGCAGCGGCTCCCAGCGGTGCGGGTCGCCGCTGGCGATCTCCAGATGCTCCGGCGCGATGCGGTTGCTGATCTCGCAGGCCTCCTCCATGCTGCGCGTCTGGATCAGCGCGCCGCGGCCGTTGAGGGACTTGGAGATGATCTCCGCGCGCGGCATCTCCGGCAGCAGCCGGTCGATCGCCGCCTGCACCTGCTCGATGTAGGCGGCGTCCGGGCACAGCAGGATGCTCTGCGCCAGTTCGTCGTGCTCGGCCTGCGAGAACAGGTCCATGGCCACCCAGTCGGGCGGCGTGCTGCCGTCGGCCAGCACCAGGATCTCGCTGGGGCCGGCGATCATGTCGATGCCCACCTGGCCGAACACGCGCCGCTTGGCGCTGGCGACGTAGGCGTTGCCCGGCCCGGTGATCTTGTCCACCCGCGGCACCGTCTCGGTGCCATAGGCCAGCGCACCGACCGCCTGGGCGCCGCCGATGGTGAAGACCCGGGTGACGCCGGCCACGTGCGCCGCCGCCAGCACCAGCGCATTGCGCTCGCCGCGCGGCGTGGGCACCACCATCACGATCTCGCCGACGCCGGCCACCTGTGCCGGGATCGCATTCATCAGCACCGAGGACGGATAGGCCGCCTTGCCGCCCGGCACGTAGATGCCGACGCGGTCCAGCGGCGTCACCTTCTGCCCGAGCAGCGTGCCGTCGGCGTCCCGGTAGCTCCAGCTCTCGCCGCTGGCCTTCTTCTGCGCCTCGTGGTAACTCCGCACCCGCGCCGCCGCGGCCTCCAGCGCCTCCCGCTGCTGCGCCGGCAGGCCTTCGAAGGCGACCTTCAGCTCGCTGCGGCGCAACTGCAGTTCCAGCAGCGAGCCGGCCTTCATGTCGAAGCGGTTGGTGTACTCCAGCACCGCGGCGTCGCCGCGCCGCTGCACGTCCGCCAGGATGTCGGCCACCGCCTGCTCGATGCCGGCGTCCGTGTCCGCCGACCAATGCAGCCGCGCCGCCAGCGCGGCATCGAAGCCGGCCTCGGTGGTGCGAAGGCGCAGGGGGCGGGCGGAGAAGGTCATTTCGCGTTGGCGGCCACGGTACGGGCGAACACGTCGATCAGGTTGCGGATGGGGTCCTGCTTCAGCTTCAGGGCGGCCTGGTTGACGACCAGCCGCGAGCTGATGTCCATGATCCGCTCCACTTCGACCAGGTTGTTCGCCTTGAGCGTGTTGCCGGTGGAGACCAGGTCGACGATGGCGTCGGCCAGGCCGGTCAGGGGGGCCAGCTCCATCGAGCCGTACAGCTTGATCAGGTCGACGTGCACGCCCTTGGCGGCGAAGAAGTCGCGCGCGATGCCCACGTACTTGGTGGCCACCTTCAGGCGCGAGCCCTGGCGCACCGCGCTGGCGTAGTCGAAGTCGGCCCGCACGGCCACGCTGACGCGGCACTTGGCGATCTGCAGGTCGAGGGGCTGGTAGAGCCCCTGGCCGCCATGCTCGATCAGCGTGTCCTTGCCCGTCACGCCGAGGTCGGCGCCGCCGTACTGCACGTAGGTGGGCACGTCGCTGGCGCGCACCAGTACCACCCGGAGATCGGGGTTGGTGGTGCCGATGATCAGCTTGCGCGACTTCTCGGGATCCTCCAGCACCTCGATCCCGGCGGCTTTCAGGAGCGGCAGGGTCTCGTCGAAAATGCGCCCCTTCGACAGGGCAAGCGTGAGGGCGGGCCTTCCCGCAGGGGTCATCAGACTCTTTCGATATCCGCGCCGATCGCGCGCAACTTGGCTTCCATCTGCTCGTAGCCACGGTCGAGATGGTAAATCCGATCGACGATGGTTTCGCCGTCGGCCACCAGGCCGGCGATGACCAGGCTGGCGGAGGCGCGCAGGTCGGTCGCCATGACGGTGGCGCCGGAGAGGCGCTCCACCCCGTGCGTGATGGCCACCTTGCCGTCGACGTCGATGCGCGCGCCCATGCGCATCAGCTCGCTGACGTGCATGAAGCGGTTCTCGAAGATCGTCTCGGTGATCTTGGCGTCGCCTTCGGAGATGCAGTTCAGCGCCATGAACTGCGCCTGCATGTCGGTCGGGAAGCCGGGGTATTCGGTGGTCTTGAAGCTCTGCGCCTCCAGCCGGCCGTCCGCGCTGACGCGGATGCCGCCGCTGACCGGCTCCACCCTCGCGCCGGCGGCGCGCAGCAGGTCGATCACCACGCCCAGGTGCTCGGCGCGGGCGTCCTTCAGCAGCACGTCGCCGCCGGTGGCCGCCACCGCGCACAGGAAGGTGCCGGCCTCGATGCGGTCCGCCACCACCTTGTGGGTGCCGCCATGCAGCTTCTCGACGCCCTGGATGCGGATGCGGCCGGTGCCGTGGCCTTCCACCTTGGCGCCCATCGTGTTGAGCATCTCGCCCAGGTCGGTGATTTCAGGCTCCATCGCCGGGTTCTCCAGGACGGTTTCGCCCTCGGCCAGGGCGGCGGCCATCATGAAGTTCTCGGTGCCCGTCACCGTCACCATGTCGGTGGTGATGCTGGCGCCCTTCAGGCGCGTCCAGCCTTTCGGCAGCTTGGCGATCATGTAGCCGTGCTCGATGACGATCTCGGCGCCCATCTTCTGCAGCCCCTTGATGTGCTGGTCGACCGGCCGCGCGCCGATGGCGCAGCCGCCCGGCAGCGACACCGTGGCCTCGCCGAAGCGTGCCAGCAGCGGGCCGAGCGCGAGCACCGCCGCGCGCATGGTCTTGACCATCTCGTACGGCGCTTCGGGGAAGTGCAGCTGGCCGGAGTCGATGACCACCGTGCCGTCCGGGCTGAATTCGGCCGTGCAGCCCATGTTGCGGATGAGCTTGAGCATCGTCGCCACGTCCTGCAGGCGCGGGATGTTGCGCAGCGTCATGGGCTCGGCGGTGAGAAGCGCGGCGCACAGCTCCGGCAGTGCCGCGTTCTTGGCGCCGGAAATGCGCACCTCGCCATTGAGACGATTGCCGCCGCGAATCAGGAGCTTGTCCATGGGATGTTCAGTGTGGGTGGCCGGCCCACTCGGTGGGCGTGAAGGTCTTGATCGACAGGGCATGCACCTCGTCGGTGTGCATTCTCGCACCGAGCGTGGCATACACGCGCTGGTGCCGCTGAAGAGTACGAAGGCCGGCGAACTCGGCTGACACGACGATGGCCGACCAGTGGCGGCCGTCGCCGTCGACTTCGAGGTGCTCGCAGGCGATGCCGGCGGCGATGATGGATTGCAGTTGCTCGGCGGTCATGGCGGATCCCGGGTTCGTCAGCTGCGGATCTTGTACCCGATGCGCAGCAGGTGGACGGCGACGGCGCTCACGGCCAGCATGGCGGAGCCGACGATCGCCAGGCTGAGCCAGGGCGAAACGTCGCTGACGCCGAAGAAGCCGAAGCGGAAGCCGTCGATCATGTAGAAGAAGGGGTTGAGGTGGCTGACCTGCTGCCAGAACGGCGGCAGCGAATGGATCGAATAGAACACGCCGGACAGGAAGGTCATCGGCATGATGACGAAGTTCTGGAACGCCGCCATCTGGTCGAACTTCTCGGCCCACAGGCCGGCGATCAGCCCCAGCGCGCCCAGCATGCCGGCGCCCAGCACGGCGAAGACCAGGATCCACAGCGGCGCCGCGAAGCTGACCTTGGTGAACCAGACGGTGACCAGGAAGACGCCGGTCCCCACGCACAGGCCGCGCGCGATGGACGAACCGACATAGGCGACGAACCAGCTCCAGTGCGACAGCGGCGTGAGCAGCACGAACACCAGGTTGCCCATGATCTTGCTCTGGATCAGGGACGACGAGCTGTTGGCGAAAGCGTTCTGCAGCACGCTCATCATCACCAGCCCCGGCACCAGGAAGGCGGTGTAGTCGATCCGGTCGTACACCTTGACCTGGTCCTGCAGCACGTGGCCGAAGATCAGGAGGTACAGCAGCGCGGTGAGCACCGGCGCGGCGACGGTCTGGAAGCCGACCTTCCAGAAACGCAGCGTTTCCTTGTACAGGAGGGTCTGCCAACCGGTCATGCAGGGACTTCTTTCCGGCCCGCAGCCATCACGTCCAGGAACACGTCCTCCAGGTCCGCCTTGCGGATCTCCACGTCTTCCACCCGCAACCCCGCCTGCCGGATGACGGCCAGGTGCTGCTCGATCTCGTTGGCGTCGTGCGCCGGCAGTTGCACGATGCGGCCGGTGACGCGGGCCTTGCCTTCGAATTCGCGCGGCAGCGGGCCGTCCACCTTGAAGCGCAGCACGTTGCTGGAGGCCGCCTTCAGCAGGTCGCTGGTGCGCTCCAGCGCCACCACCCGGCCGGACTGCAGCATGGCAATGCGGCTGCACAGCGCCTCCGCCTCCTCGAGGTAGTGGGTGGTGAGCAGGACGGTGTGGCCCTGCTTGTTCAACCTGGCGATGAACTGCCACAGCGTCTGCCGCAGTTCCACGTCGACGCCCGCGGTCGGCTCGTCCAGCACGATCACCGGCGGCCGGTGCACCAGCGCCTGCGCCACCAGCACCCGCCGCTTCATGCCGCCGGAGAGCTGGCGCATGTTGGACTGCGCCTTGTCCGCCAGGCCCAGGCTGGACAACAGCTCGTCGACCCAGTCGTCGTTGTTCTTCACGCCGAAGTAGCCGGACTGGATGCGCAGCGCTTCGCGCACGGTGAAGAAGGGATCGAACACCAGTTCCTGCGGCACCACCCCGAGCTGCCGGCGGGCGCTGGCGTAGTCGGCCTGCACGTCGTGGCCGTGCACCAGCACGTGGCCGGACGATGCGCGCACCAGGCCGGCCAGGATGCTGATGAGGGTGGTCTTGCCGGCCCCGTTCGGACCGAGCAGCCCGAAGAACTCGCCCGGCTGGATGTCGAACGTGACGCCGTCGAGCGCCTGGAACTCCCCGCGCGGCGTGGAGTAGCTCTTGGAGACGGACTGGAAGGAGATGGCGGCCATGGGCAACCGGCCATTTTAGCGGCCGGCCCCCACTGCACTCCCCGCCGGGGCGCGAGTGACCTTAATCGGTGGCCGGCAGCAGCTCGCCCACGCCGTACAGAGTGGCCAGGGCGCGCAGGCGCGGATGCAGCCCGCTGACGGCGAAGGTCTTGCCCACGGCGAGGGCCTCGCGCCGGCATTCCAGCAGCACGGCCAGCGCCGACGAATCGAAGCGGCGCAGGGCCGACGCATCGGCAATGGCCTGCGGCCCGTGATCCGAATGCAGCGCCTGCGCCAGCATCCGGCAGCAGGCCGTGGCCTGGGCGTGGGTCAGTTCGGCGGGCAGGACCAGCACGCTCAGCTCTTCTTGCCGGCGTTGGAGCGGTTGCGCTCCGCCAGCGTGGCGATCAGGCCGTCCACGCCCTTGGCGTTGATTTCCTGCGCGAACTGGCTGCGGTAGGTTTCCACCAGCCAGACGCCCAGGACGTTCAGGTTGAAGATCCGCCAGCCGGCGCCCTGCCCCGGCGTCTTCTCCAGCCGGTATTCCAGCTGGATCGGATCGCCGCGGCCGCGGATTTCGCTGCGCACCACCACTTCGGTGTCGGTCGGCGACGCCCGCAGCGGCTTCATGTTGATGGCCTCGTCGGACACCTGCGACAGCGCCCCGGCATAGGTGCGCACCAGCAGGACCTTGAATTCGTCCTGCAGCCGCTTCTGCTGCTCGGGCGTCGCTTCCCGCCACTTCGGACCGACCGCCGAGGCGGTCATGCGCTGGAAGTTGACGTTGGGCATCACCTTCGTGTCGACGATCTGCATGATCCGGTTGATGTCGCCGGACTGCACGCCCTTGTCGGTGCGGATGATGGTGAGCACCTCGTCCGACAGGCGCTTGATCATGGCGTCGGGCGCCTCGTCGGCAGCCTGGGCGAGCGACCAGGGGCCGGCCAGGGCCAGGCTGGCCAGGAGCGTGGCGGTGGTGCGAAAAATGGAACGGCGATTCATCTCGGTTTCAGTCCTTTGTGCGGGGCGCGGGCACCCGGGTTCCAGGCTTGGAACCCCGCAATCATGCCGGGTTCAGCGGTTTCGCTGCGCGAACGCAACAGCGTGCAACCATCAGCGGGCCGCGGGCTGGGCCGCGGCGGGCTGGGCCGCGGCGGGCTGGCCCGTGGCGGGCTGGCCCGTGGCCGGATTCAGTGACTCATCGGGCAGCGCCGGCGGCGTCTCGCGGTCGTCGCCCTCGCGGTCGTAGATTTCGGCCCGGCGGCGCTGCAGGTGGGCGTCCCGGATGAACGAGTACTTGTCCAGCGAGGCCTCGTCCAGCACGCTGCCGACGCGCAGCAGGTTGGAACGCTTGTCCACGATGTTGAGCACGTACAGCGACTGGCGCAGCGCGAACGAGTCGATGTAGCTGATCGGGTTGAACTGGCGGTCGACGGGCAACGCAGCGGCGTCGCGCAGCGTCGAGGGGCCCAGCAAGGGGATCACGAGATAGGGGCCGGTGGGCACGCCCCAGCGGCCGAGGGTCTGGCCGAAGTCCTCGCGGTGCCGCTCGATGTTGAAGTTGCTGGCGACGTCGAAGATGCCGCCGATGCCCACCAGGGTGTTGATGTTCACGCGCGCGATGCTGTCCCCGGCATCCTGCAGGCGGAACTGCAGCAGGCTGTTCACCGCCGACCAGACGTCGGCCATGTTGCCGAAGAAGTTGGACACGCCGGTGCGCACGAGCGGCGGCACCTTCTCGCGGTACAAGGTGGCGACCGGGCGCAGGACGACGCGGTCCACGCCTTCGTTGAAGTTGTGCGCCGGCCGGTTGAACCCCTCCCACGGATCGCGCGGATTGGGGTTCTCGATGGTGGCGCAGCCGCCGAGGGCGAGCGCCAGGGCGGCGGCTGCGAGCGCGCGGGGCGCGCCGGGACGGGCGATGTTCATTTCTTGCTCGGCGCGGCAGCCGGCGCGGGACCATCCGCCGCCTTGTTGTAGAGGAACTGGCCGATCAGGTTTTCCAGGACGACGGCCGACTGCGTGCTCGTAATGGTATCGCCGGAAGCCAGCAACTGTTCGCCGGCCCCGGCTTCGATGCCGATGTACTGCTCCCCGAGCAGGCCGCTGGTCAGGATCTTCAGGGAGCTGTCCTTGGGAAACTGGTACTGGCTCTCCATCGCCAGGTGCACGCGCGCCTGGAAGGACTTGTCGTCGAACGTGATGGATTCCACGCGGCCGACCACCACGCCGGCGCTCTTGACCGCCGCCCGCGGCTTGAGCCCGCCGATGTTGTCGAATTTCGCGCTCAACTTGTACGTCGGCTGGAAGCTCAGCGTCAGCAGGTTCGCGGCCTGCAGGGCCAGGAAGACCAGGGCCGCGGCGCCGATCAGCACGAAGAGCCCCACCCAGACGTCGTTCTTGTTGCGTTCCATATCCACTCCTAGATGCTGAACATCATCGTCGTCAGCACGAAATCGAGCGCCAGCACGGCCAGCGACGCCATCACGACGGTGCGCGTGGTCGCGCGCGACACCCCCTCCGGGGTGGCGTGGGCCTCGAAGCCCTGGAGCACGGCGATGAAGGTGACGGCGATGCCGAACACCAGGCTCTTGATCGCCCCGTTGCCGACATCCTTCCACACGTCCACGCCGCCCTGCATCTGGCTCCAGAAGGAGCCGGGGTCCACGCCGATCAGCAGCACCCCGACCACCCAGCCGCCGAGGATGCCGACGGCGCTGAACACCGAGGCCAGCAAGGGCATGACGATCACGCCCGCCCAGAAGCGGGGCGCGAGGATGCGCTGCACCGGGTCGACCGCCATCATCTCCATGGCCGACAGCTGTTCTCCGGCCTTCATCAGGCCGATCTCCGCGGTCAGGGAGGTGCCGGCCCGGCCGGCGAAGAGCAGCGCGGTCACCACCGGGCCGAGCTCGCGCACCAGGCTCAGCGCCACCATCAGGCCGAGCGCTTCGGCGGAGCCGTAGCGCTGAAGGATGTAGTAGCCCTGCAGCGCCAGCACGAAGCCGACGAAGAGGCCCGAGATGCCGATGATGGCCAGCGAATAGTTGCCCAGGAAGTGGATCTGGTCGCGCAGCAGCCGCCCGCGCGCCAGCGTCGGGCCGAGCAGCATCAGCAGGCGCAGCAACAGGCGGGTGGAGTGGCCGACGTCGACCAGCTTGCGCCGCACGCCGAAACCGACATCGGAGGGGTTCCACCAGCTCATTTGCCGAGCCCCCCGCTGAAGTCGTCCGAAACCGACGGTCCCGGATAGTGGAAGTGCACGGGGCCTTCCGGCAGCGCATGCACGAACTGGTGCACCAGCGGATCGACGGACGAGCGCACTTCCTGCGGCGTGCCCTGCGCGGCGACCTTGCCGTTGGCCAGCACGATCACCTGGTCGGCGATGCGGAAGGTTTCCTCGAGGTCGTGCGAGACGACGATGCTGGTGATGCCGAGCGTGTCGTTCAACTGGCGGATCAGGTGGGCGGCGGTGCCGAGCGAAATGGGGTCCAGCCCGGCGAAGGGTTCGTCATACATCACCAGGTCGGGGTCGAGCGCGATGGCGCGGGCCAGGGCGATGCGGCGGGCCATGCCGCCGGACACCTGCGACGGCATCAGGTCGCGCGCGCCGCGCAGGCCCACGGCGTTGAGCTTCATCAGCACGATGTCGCGCACCAGGCCTTCCGGCAAGCCGGAATGTTCGCGCAGCGGGAAGGCCACGTTGTCGAACACGCTGAGGTCGGTGAACAGCGCGCCGAACTGGAACAGCATGCCCATGCGCCGGCGCATGCGGTACAGGGCGTCGCGCTCCATCGTCGCGATGTCCTCGCCGTCGAACAGCAGTTCGCCGCGCTGGGGCCGCACCTGGCCCCCGATCAGCCGCAGCACCGTCGTCTTGCCGCCGCCGGACGCTCCCATGAGCGCCGTCACCTTGCCGCGCGGCACGGTGAAGCTCACGTCCTGGAGGATCGCCCGCTCGCCATAGCCGAAGCTCAGGTGGCGGCAGTCGACCAGGGTGTCGGGGTCAGGTGGGATCATCCGGGGAGGCGGGGCCGGCAAGCGACCGGGAGTCGAAAGCCACGGATGATAGGCGGGAATGCTGCAGGGCAGCGAGCGCGGCGGCGGGTGCCGCCGCTCCCATGTGGCTTTAACGCGGCAGGTCCGAGAATCCCATCAGGAATTCGTCCACGGCGCGCGCCGCCTGTCGGCCCTCGCGGATCGCCCAGACGACCAGCGATTGACCGCGACGCATGTCACCGGCAGCGAACACTTTCGGCACGTTGGTGACATAGCCGCCGTGGAAATCCGTGGTCGCCCGGGCGTTGCCGCGCGCGTCCTTGTCCACCTTGAAGCCTTCGAGGACGCTCTGCACCGGGCTGACGAAGCCCATGGCCAGCAGCACGAGGTCGGCCTTGTATTCCTTCTCGGTGCCGGCGATCTCGACGAACTTGCCGTCCTTCATCTCCACGTGCACGGTCTTCAGGCCGGTGACCTTGCCCTTGTCGCCGATGAACTCCTTGGTGGCGATGGCGAACTCGCGCGTCACGCCCTCCTCGTGCGAGGAGCTGGTGCGCAGCTTGTACGGCCAGTACGGCCAGGTCAGCGGCTTGTTCTCTTCCTCCGGCGGCTGGGGCATCAGCTCGAACTGCACCACGCTGGCGGCGCCGTGGCGGTTGCTGGTGCCCACGCAGTCGCTTCCCGTATCCCCGCCGCCGATGACGATGACGTGCTTGCCGGTGGCCAGGATCTGCCCTTTCAACTTGTCGCCCGCATTCACCTTGTTCTGCTGCGGCAGGAACTCCATGGCGAAGTGGACGCCGTCGAGGTCGCGGCCGGGCACCGGCAGGTCGCGCGACTGCTCGGCGCCGCCCGTGAGCAGCACCGCGTCGAAGTCCTTCTGCAGCTGCTCGGGGGAGATCGTCTCCTTCGCCCAGTTCGTGACCTTCGAGTCCTTCGGCAGCTGGCCCACCATGACGCCGGTGCGCATGGTCACGCCCTCGGCCTTCATCTGCTCGACGCGGCGGTCGATGTGGCGCTTCTCCATCTTGAAGTCGGGGATGCCGTAGCGCAGCAGGCCGCCGATGCGGTCGTTCTTCTCGAACAGCGTCACGTCATGGCCGGCGCGCGCGAGCT
>JAJTCN010000003.1 GCA_021323335.1 Ramlibacter sp. | reverse complement strand
CGTGCCGCTGCCGGCGACGCTGGTGATCGTGACACCCGACAGCGCCAGCGGGGTGCCGTCGCCATCGGTCGCATTGGCCAGGAGCTGCGCCGTGGTGATGACGATGGCGCCGCTGTCTTCCGCGACCGGGCCGAGCGTCACGTTCGAAGTCGTCGGCAGGTCGGCAACCGGGGTCACGAGCAGGCTGGCCGTTCCCGCGATGGTGTCGCCACCGGAGGTGATGGAGTAGCCGAAAGTGACCGTGCCATTGAAGTTGGCGGCCGGCGTGAAGGTCCAGGTGCCGTTGCCGTTGTTGACCAGCGTGCCGCTGCCGGGCGTGACCGTCACCCCCGACACGGTCAGGGGCGTGCCGTCGCCGTCGGCCGCATTGGCCAGCAGTTGCGCAGCCGTGATCAACAAGGCTCCGCTGTCCTCCGCCACCGGGCCGAGCACCACGTTGGATGTCGTCGGCAGGTCTGCCACCGGCGTCACGACGAGGCGCGCCGTCCCCGCGATCGTGTCCCCGCCCGAAGTGATGGAGTAGCCGAAGGTGACCGTGCCGTTGAAGTTGGCCGCCGGCGTGAAGGTCCAGGTGCCGTCGCCGTTGTCGGTCAGCGTACCGCTGCCGGCGACGCTGGTGATCGTGACTCCCGACAGCGACAGCGGGGTGCCGTCGCCATCGGTCGCGTTGGCCAGGAGCTGCGCCGTCGTGATGACGATGGCGCCGCTGTCTTCCGCCACCGGGCCGAGCGTTACGTTCGAAGTCGTCGGCAGGTCGGCGACCGGGGTCACGAGCAGGCTGGCCGTTCCCGCGATGGTGTCGCCACCCGAAGTGATGGAGTAGCCGAAAGCGACCGTGCCGTTGAAGTTGGCCGCCGGCGTGTAGGTCCACGTGCCGTCGCCGTTGTTGACCAGCGTGCCGCTGCCCGAAGTGACCGTCACTGCCGACACCGTCAGCGGCGTGCCGTCCACGTCCTGCGCCGTGCCGCTGCCGGCGACGCTGGTGATCGTGACACCCGACAGCGCCAGCGGGGTGCCGTCGCCATCGGTCGCATTGGCCAGGAGCTGCGCCGTGGTGATCACGATGGCGCCGCTGTCTTCCGCCACCGGCCCGAGCGTCACGTTCGAAGTCGTCGGCAGGTCGGCGACCGGCGTCACCGCGAGGCTGGCCGTTCCCGCGATGGTGTCGCCACCCGAGGTGATGGAGTAGCCGAAAGTGACCGTGCCGTTGAAGTTGGCTGCCGGCGTGAAGGTCCAGGTACCGTTGCCGTTGTCGACCAGGGTGCCGCCGGCCGGCCCGCTGGTGATCGTCAGGCCCGACAACGCCAGTGGCGTGCCATCGGCGTCGACCGCATTCGCGAGCAACTGCGCGGTCGTGATCACGATGGCGCCGCTGTCCTCCGCCACCGGGCCGAGCACCACGTTGGATGTCGTCGGCAGGTCGGCAACCGGCGTCACGACCAGGCTCGCCGTCCCCGCGATCGTGTCCCCGCCCGAGGTGATGAAGTAGCCGAAGGTGACCGTGCCGTTGAAGTTGGTCGCCGGCGTGAAGGTCCACGTGCCGTCGCCGTTGTCCGTCAAGGTGCCGCTGCCGGCGACGCTGGTGATCGTGACTCCCGACAGCGACAGCGGGGTGCCGTCGCCATCCGTCGCGTTGGCCAGGAGTTGCGCGGTCGTGATGACGATTGCGCCGCTGTCTTCCGCCACCGGCCCGAGCGTTACGTTCGAAGTCGTCGGCAGGTCGGCAACCGGGATCACGACGAGGCTCGCCGTCCCCGCGATGGTGTCCCCGCCCGAGGTGATGGAGTAGCCGAAAGTGACCGTGCCGTTGAAATTGGCCGCCGGCGTGAAGGTCCAGGTGCCGTCGCCGTTGTCGGTGAGCGTGCCGCTGCCTGCGGTGACCGTGACGGCGGACACGGTGAGCGGGGTGCCGTCCACGTCGATCGCATTGGCCAGGAGCTGCGCCGAGGTGATCAGCAGCGCGCCGCTGTCCTCGTTCACGGACCCCAATGCGACGTCCGACGTGGTGGGGAGGTCGTTGACGGGAGTGACCGTGATATCGACCCTGTCGATGGTCGGCCGACCCGGTCCGTCGATCGAACGCACCGTCAACGTGTCGGTACCGAAGAAGTCCTGGTCGCCCTGGTATTGCAGGGTCGCCAGCGCCGCATTGATCTGGGCCTGGGTTCCGGAGAGCGTCAAGCTGCCGCTCCCATTGGCCCCTCCGATGATCGTCGCTCCGCCGGAGAGGTCCACGGTGAGGCTCCCGTTCGCCACGCGCACCCTGGTCGCCGAGAGGTCCCCGTCGGCGTCGGCGACGCTGAGGCCCCCGATCGCCAGCACGGTGTCTTCCGCCACGGTCTGCGCACCCGGCACCGTGTGGACCGGGGCGTCGTCGTCCACCGGAGTGACGTTGAATGTCAGTACGTTCGCCGTCGCATCCTCGTCCAACCCGCCGTCCGCCGTCCCGCCGGTGTCCAGCACCTTGAAGCCGAACGAGGCGAGCGCGTTGCCGTTGGCATCGGCGGGCGGCGTGAAGACCAGCTTGCCCGCCGCGATGTCCGTGGCCAGGATGAGGCTGCCGGCGGTGACTGCCACGCCGTCGTGGGTCAGCGTGCCTGCTCCCGGCAGCGAAGTGATGCGCACGGCGCTCAGCGTGTCGCCATCCGCCGCGTCCGTGAAGCCGAAGTCGGCGACCGTCAGCACGTGCGCGCCATCCTCGTCGATGGTGATGGTGCTGTCGGCGCCCTCGGGGGCGTCGTTCACCGACGTCACCGTCAGCGTGAAGGTCGTGCTCGTGCTGCGCGACCCATCGGAGACCATCACGGTCACGGTGACGGGCCCCCCCTTGGCGTTGGCGACGGGCGTGAGCGTCAGGGTCCGGTTCGCGCCGGAGCCGCCCAGCAGCATGCCGCCGGGGGCAAGCAGTGCCGTATCCCCGGAACTCACCGTCACGACGAGGTCCGCCGCGGCCGTTTCGGCGTCACCCACGACGAACGCGATGGAAGCGGTCGGGGTGTCCTCCAGCGTCGCCTGGTCGGGGATGACGCTGATCGTGGGGGAGGTGTCCTGGAACTCGAAAGACCCGATGTCGGCCATTCCGTCGCGGGCTTCCCCGCGCTGGTCCGTCGCTGGCGCGTCGGGCGCGCCGGCATCGACGGCGACGGATCCCGCCAGCAACGCGTGGGTCGGTGCGAAGCCGCCGTTGTCGGCGAGGGCCGCAAGTCCCGCGGAAGCCGGATGCAGGTCGGTGGCCTGGAGCAGGCCTGCCGTGTTGTCCGTGTCGAGGTTGTAGCCCTGCGATTGCTGCGCCTCGTTGCTGTTGCCGCCCGTGTTGTCTGCGAGGATGGTGCCCTTGAAGGTCAGCGAGGCGCTGCCGGCGGTGGAGACCCCGCCTCCGGTCGCCGCGCTGTTGAACGCGATCGTCGAGCTGGTGACCTGGCCCGACGACTTGCTGTAGATGCCCCCGCCTTCGATCGTTGCGGTGTTTCCGCTGACGGTGCTGTTCTCCAGCGTCAGCGACCCGCTCTTGCTGTAGATGCCGCCGCCGATGACCGCCTGGTTGTTGCTGACCGTCGTGCGGATCAGCGTCATCGTGCCGTCATTCACCAGCCCGCCCCCGAGGCCGCTGCCGGTTGCCTGGTTGCCGTCGATGAGCACGTCGCGCAGGACCAGGGTGCCGACGCTGTAGATACCGCCCCCCAGTTCGGCTTCGTTGCCTTCGACGACCACGCGCTCCAGCGTCACCGTGGATGCGCCGTCGAGGAGGTTGATGCCGCCTCCCATGTTGACGCCTCCTCCGCCGGTGATGGTGAGATCGGAGAAGCTGACGTTGCCGCCGCGGATGTCGAAGACGCGGTCCGTGCCGCTGCCCATCACGATCGTGTTGCCCGCGCCATCGCCCTGGATGGTGACGTCGTCGGTGATGTCCAGGTCGCCGAGCAGGTTGGAGTCGTCGCCGCCCAGCTGGGTGATCTGGAAGGTGCCGGTCGGCAGCACGATGATGTCGGCGCCGGCACTGGCGTTGGCCTGGGTGATGGCCCAGCGCAAGGTACCGACGATCGTGAGGTCCAGCGAATTCGTGACGGTGTAGGTCGCCAGCAGCCCCTTCCACTCGGACTGCGCGACTGAACTGAGGGCGCCGACCGCGTCGATGCGCCCGGTGCTGACTTCCAGCAGCCAGTCGCCGCCCGACGCCAGCGCTCCGGT
The DNA here is from genome assembly GCA_021323335.1 of Ramlibacter sp. Lineage (GTDB taxonomy): Bacteria > Pseudomonadota > Gammaproteobacteria > Burkholderiales > Burkholderiaceae_C > Ramlibacter. Next base: position 71,687 of record JAJTCN010000003.1, on the reverse strand, counting down.
GACATCGGTGCTGCCGGCGACGTCGGCACCGGTCAGGTCGGCCAGGTCCGCCAGCAGCCTCTCGCCGTCCGCACTCCCGGCAACCTCGCAGCCGTACAGCAGCAGGTCGGCCTCCGTGCCCAGCGCGGCTCGCCAGCCGGCGATCTCACCGCCGCGCGCGTCGAGCGCCGCGGCATCCAGCCAGGCGGAGCCGAGTTGCACCCGCCCCTCCGTTCCGTGGCCGAGGACGTGCACCGCCGTGATCCCGCTGCGTGCGGCCAACGTTTCGGAAATGACGGCGATGCCGTCGGCATCGGCCTCGATGCGCACGATCTCGATCAGCCTGCCGGCGTTCCGCTGGTCCTGCAAGTCCTGCAACAGGCGGTCGGCGTCGGGCACGCCCATGTCGACGAACACCACTTCGCTGGCAGGCAGCGAGACCCTCTCGACGGCGGTCGCCTGCACGTACTCGCCATCGGGCGCCAGGGTACGGTGCTCGGCCGGCGCATCCACGGCAGCGGCGAGCGTCAGGGCGCCAGCGAGGTCGGCGGAGTAAAGCAGCCGCGGCTCCATCGGCTCCGCCACGGGTCCCACCCGTGCGGTCGGGTTCGTGCGGAGCCTGCGCAACCAGCCCATGGACGGACCTAGCGATGGACGGCCGGCTGCGGGCCCTGGGCCGGGCTGCCGGTCAGGCGCAGGCCCGGTGACTGGGCGGGCGCCGGCTTCACCCCGGCGGATTTCTGCGCGGCCGCGGCGGGCGTGAGGCCGAGGTCTGCCTTGCAGCGCAGGCCGGCCGGCAGCGACAGGTCCGGGTTCGGCAGTTCCAGCCGGATGCGGAAGGTGTTGCTGGCGCCGTCGATCACCTTGTCCACCAACGTCACGTTGGCCGTGCGCGCGGTGGCGCCGGGGAAGTCCGGCGTGATGGTCACCGGCATGCCCCGGCGGACCGTGCCATAGAACGACGACGGCAGCACGACCTCGACGCGGAGCGGATTCACCATGGCCACGCGGTACACCGGCTTTTCCTCCACCCGCTCGCCGATGGACAGGTAGCGGTCGACGACGACGCCCGTGATCGGGCTGCGGATGGTGCGCAATCCCAGCTGCGCCTGCGCCATCTGGTGCTCGCGCATGAAGACGCCGCGCTGCTCGCGGACCTGCGCCAGGCGGTTCTCGGCGACCGCGGCTTCGGCCCGGGCCTGCTCGAGCGCCTGGCTGGAGATGAAGTTCTGGTTGGCCAGGTCCTGCGCCCGCACCAGCTTCTGGCGGGCCAGCATCGCGCTGGCTTCGGCGGCCTGCAGTTCGCCGACGGCCTGGGCCTTGCTCAGGGCGACGGCGACGGACTGCCGCTCGACGTCGGACCGCAGCGTGGCGAGGGCCTGCCCGGCCGTGACGAGGTCCCCCCGCTCGACCAGGATGGTCTCGACCACGCCGATCACGGGACTTCCCACTTCCGACACCCGGAAGGGCTCGATCAGGCAACCGAGCGGTTGGGCGGCCGGCGCCGCCAGGGGGAACAGGACCAGGGCGGCCATCCCCCAACGACGATATCTATTCATGGTTTCACCTGTCGGCTGAACGTCAGGTCGCGCTCTTCAAAGGCTGCGAGCTGACACAGTTTGACACGATCCTTACGCTGGGTAAAGGATTCCCGGCGTTGCGCTACCGTGACCGTGAGATTCGTCCACATCGGCGACACACTGCCCGACAGGCGGCGCAGCCACCAGGCAGGCCACCACTTCTGGAACAGCGGGAAATCCACCGCCACCATGCGCTGCACGCTGCCGGGCTGGCCCTGGCGCCCGGCCCTTCCGAGGAACTGCCGGTCGATGCGTGCAGAAGCGTTCACCTGGCACAGGATGACGTGCAGGCCACCCCGCTGCAGGACCTGCGGATGGCACGCGATGTCGGTCCCGCGGCCTGCCATGCTGGTGGCCACCGTCACCATGCCGGGCTGGCCGGCCGCGGCGATGAGTTCGCTTTCGTCGCGGTCCTGCCGGGCATTCAGCACCCGGTGCGCGAGCCGCCGGCCAGCCAGGCATTCCGACAGGGCTTCGGACTGCGCGACGGTTTCGGTGCCGATCAGCACCGCCCTGCCCTGCGACGCCAGCCGCTGCGCCTCGTCCGCCACCGCGAACCACAGCGCCTCGCTGTCGGGCAGCAGCCTGGGCGGCCGGTGCTTCACCCTGGACGGCGTGCGCGGCGCGATCACCTCCACCCGCAACCCATACACGTCGCGCAGTTCGCCGCGCGACTCGCCCAGCGTGCCGCTGGCGCCGGCGAGACGCAGGTAGCGGGGGAAGAAGCGCTGGAACGTGATCTGCGTCACGGTCGAATTGCGCCGCGTCGCGGCGACGCCCTCCTTCCATTCAACCAGCTGGTGCAGCCCGGACGACCAGGCGCGCCCTTCCGCCGGACGGCCGGTCGTCTCGTCGATCAGGGTGACTTCGCCGTCGCGCACGACGTACTCGTGGTCGCGCCGCAGCACCAGCAGTGCGACCAGCGCCATCTCCACGGCCGCCTCGCGGTGGGCACGGTGCCCGAGCAGCGGATGGTCCGCCACCGGCCAGGTGACCAGGCGTTGCCGCCCCTTCGGCGTCAACTCGAAACGGCGGCCGCCGGCGCGCGGCACGTAGTCCAGCCCGGGCGCAAGGGCCCGCGCGGCACGCAGGGCCTGCTCGTAGAAGGCGGACTCCTGCGCCGATCCTTCGGACTGCGCCAGCACCAGCGGCACCCGCGCCTCGTCGATCAGCACCGTGTCGGCCTCGTCCAGGATGGCCATGCACAAGCCGCGCAGCACCGGCGCATCGCCCGGGCGGCGCGGCGCCAGCCGCCGTGCCCGCTGCTCCAGCGCCGAGAGGTCGGTTTCGCGGCCCAGGCTGTCGCGCAGGTAGTCGAAGGCCAGTTCCTTGGCGGTGCAATAGGTGACGTCCGCGGCATAGGCCTGGCGCCGGCGCGCGGCGAGCATGGGCTGCGTGACGCAGTCCACGCGCAGGCCAAGACGCTCGTAGAACGGCCGCAACGCTTCCGCATCGCGCTGCGCCAGGTAGTCGTTGGCCGTGACCACGTGCACCGGCGTGCGGCCGAGCGCGGCCACGGCGGCGGCCATGGCGATGGCGGCGGTCTTGCCCTCGCCGGTCGCCATCTCCGCGAGACGGTCTTCCAGCAATACCCGCGCCGCGAGCAACTGCTGGCGATGCGGCGGGAAGCCGGTGCCGGCCAGCGCCGCCGCGGCCAGCACCATCGCCTCGTGCAACCAGCGTCCTGGCTCCTTCGCCAGGGCGCGCAAACGGTGCAGCCGGGGCACGAAGGTTTCCGCGGTCACCGCAGGCGCAGCCGCCACGCCGTCGGCAAAGCGTTCGAGGGCGGCGCGCGACGACGGCGCCCGCCGCGCCCGGGTGTGCGGCTCCGGCGCGCGTTCCGGGTACTCGCCCCAGACCACGCCCGGAAACGGCCACTCGCTTGACGCGTTCATACTTGCCCCGTCGGGCTGAACTGCCGCACCAGCAGTTGCCGCAGCACGCGCACCGCCTGCAGGCCGACGGGCTCGCTGGGGAGGACCAGCTTCACCCAGGCGCGGCCGCCGATGCGATCGGCCCGGATGTCGGGGACCTGCACGTCCAGCAGGAACACGGGGACCTGGCTGAGCACGCCATCCTGGTCGGCCGGGTCGACGGCGACGGGGCCGCCATGGCGATCGCCGAGCGCCGCGCTCGGCAACTGCCGGGTGGCGGCCGGCGTCTCGTTCAGCAGGCTGCCCTTGCGGGGGACCCAGGGCGTCTCCGCCAGCCGCACCTCGATGGCCTGCACGCGGCCGCGCACGCGCAACAGGTCTTCGTCGCGCAGCACGACGCGAACCTGGGCCGGCTCGGCCGCCATCACGTAGCCCAGCATGTCGCCCCGCCGGGCATAGCTGCCGGGCATGTCGCGCTCGCGCGGCCAGACGGCGCGGCCGGCCGCCCGCGCGCGCAGCGCAAGGTGCTCGATCTGTTGCTCGGTGCGCTGCATCTCCGCCTCGTTGCGCTCGAGGTGCGCGTTCAGGTCGCCGGCGCGCGAGGGGTTCGTCAGCAGCGCCTGGTACTGTTGCGCGAGCAGCCCGGTCCGCTCGCTCGCCGTGCGCTCGCGCTGCGCTTCGAGCGTCGGGTCGGCCAGCATCACCACCGTGTCCCCCGGCGCCACGACGGCGCCGTCAGGCACCTGCCCGGCCTGGACGAAGCCGGCGGACTCGGCGCGCAGCTGCGCGCTCTCCGGTGGCCAGACGATGCCCCGGGCCACCACGGTGGCCGGCGCGGGAACCATGAACAGCACCACCAGCGCCAGGGCCCCGAGGACGGCGGTGGCGGCGAGCGTGCGGCGGCGGGCCGACGGGTCCGTGCTCGCCGCCGCGGAGCGCAGGAACCCCTTGACCACGCCGGAGAGCAGCCAGGCCGCCAGCGCCACTGCGGCCAGCCATCCGAGCAGCCACGACTGGCGCCCGACCCAGAACACCAGCGCGGCCACCAGCCCGATGCGATAGAGCAGCGCCGCCGGCGCATGGAACACCAGCCACTTGGTTTCACCGTGGGCCAGCACGCCGGACGGCAGCGCCGGCGCGGCGCCGACCAGGCGGCGCCATTGCGTGGCCCACCAGGCCTGGCTGCGCACCGCCAGGTTGGGCAGCTGCAGCACGTCGCACAGGAAGTGGTAGCCGTCCAGCCGCAGCAGCGGGTTGGCGTTGAACAGCAGGGTGGAGACGGCGCCGATCAGGACGACGACCAGCGCGGCGTCGCGCAGCAGGCCCGGCGAGAGGGACAGCCAGGCCAGCATGCCGGCGGCGGCCAGCGCGAGTTCCACCATGATCCCGGCGGCACTCACGATGGCACGTTGGCGCGACGAGGAGAACGCATTCGCCGCGCTCGCGTCCACGTAAGGGGCGGGCGTGAGGAAGATCAGCGACAACCCCACCTCGTGCACGCTGCCGCCGAAATGCCGCACCGCCATGCCGTGCGCGAGTTCGTGCAGCGCCTTCACCAGCGGGTACGCCAGCCAGGCCATGGCGTAGCTGGAAGGCGTGGCCAGCACGCGCAACGCGTCGGCCTTCAGCGCCGGGTACTGCATCGCGGCCGCCACGAGGGCCAGCAGCACGCCGATGGTCCACAGCGGCAGCAGCGGCCAGCGCGTGGCCGCGCGCACCGCGGGCGCCAGCGCGTCGAGCAGGCGCGCGGGGTCGAACAGGCGCACCCGCAGGAACAGCGGATTGATGAAGGAGCGGCGCGTGCGCTCCTCGTCCTCGTCGCGGCGCGCGAACAGCAGCGACAGGTTGGGCGCGGTGTCGAACTGCACGAGGCCGGCCCGGGACAGCTGCGCCAGCAGCCGCAGGATCTCGTCCTGCGTCGGCGCCTGCTCGCCCTCGCGTTCCAGCAGCAGGCGCCAGATGTCCTCCACGGTGGTGCGGCCATCGCAGCGGCCGGCGAAGGCATAGGCCGCGGGATTCAGGCGCAGCTGGCGGCCGGTTCCGGGCTCCACGAGCAGGCGCCAGACCTGGTCGCGCACCTGCTGCCGCACGATCCTCAGCCCGCCGACCAGGTTGGGCTTCAGCGGGGCCACCCGGTACCAGGAACTGCTGACCAGCGACTGCGTCATCAGGGCGACAGCGTCCAGACCGCGAGGCGCAGCCAGGTGGCGAAGCGGTGCAGCAGCAGCCAGGCCAGCGGCTTCTCACCGACCTCGATCTTCGCCACGCCGCTCAGGCCCGGCCGCAGGTTGGCCTGCGCCTGGTCCGGGCTCGCTTCCACTTCGAAGTAGTTGCGGCCGTCGGCGGTGGTGGCCACCGGCACGATGCGGCGGGTGGTGAAGCGCAGCGGCTCCTCCGGGCGGGCCGCGAGCGCGAGCTGCCCGTGCTGGCCGGGACGCACCGCGGCGATGTCCGATTCGTCCACCTCGACGATCAGGCGGAAGCTGTCGCTGGGCGCGAGCACCAGCAGCACCTCGCCCTTCTGCACGGGGGCGCCGAGGTTCTGCGCCAGGTCGCCACGGATCACGACACCGTCGAAGGGCGCGGTCAGCTGGCTGCGTTCGAGCTGGCCCTCGGCCAGCGTCAGCAGCGCCTGGGCCTCGGCCGCGCGCGACTGGCTGATCACCATCTGCGTGCGGTCGTTGCGGGCTTCCGCCGCCCGCAGCGCGTTCTCGTGCTGGCGCATCTCGCTCTCGCGGCGCTTGCGTTCCAGCTCCAGGTCCTGCGAGGAGAGTTGCGCCAGCACCTGGCCCTCCTTCACGCGGTCGCCCGGCCGCACGTTGGCCTGCTGCAGGAAGCCGTCGGTCGCGGCGACGACGGCGCGCTGCACGGAGCCTTCCAGCCGCGCCGGCGCGCTCACGCGCCAGGGCAGCGGCACGGCGAGCAGGACGACCACGGCCAGCAGCCCCGCGGCCCAGGCCAGCTGGCGCTCGCGCGAGCCTGCCAGGCGCTCGCGCAGGCTGTCCCTCACGCGGGCGTGCCAGGGCATCCCGGCGGCGCGCTGCAACTGCAGCACGGGACCGGCGAAACTGGCGATGTCCTCGCACAGCGCCAGTTCCGCCAGCGAGAACGGCGGACCCTCGCGTTCGAGCGTGATCGCGCCGACCATCCGCTGGCCCGCGACGATGGGCACGGTGCAGGCCTGGCCGGCGCCGGCCAGCTCGCGCTGGGCCAGCGAGACCGGCGGATTCGCCACCACCGGCGGCCACGCGACGCTGAGGCCCTGGTCCAGAGCCTCGTGCATTGCGGCCACCAGGCCGGCGGCGGCCTCGCGGCGCTGGTCGATGGGCGAGGACTGGGTGCTGCCGGCGATGCGCATCTGGTCCCGGTCCAGCAGGCCGACGCTGGCGCGGCGGCACTGCAGGAGCTGCGCCAGTTCGACCGCCAGCGCGGTGGCCCCTTCGGCCAGCCGGCTGCGCGCCAGCAAGGCCGCCTGGCAACGCAGGACGGCGTCCTGCACCGGCTGCGAGGCAACCGAAAGGAGGGGCGGCGGCGCTTTGTCCATGGATGTACGGGGTGCCGGGGATTCTCCCCGAGCGCCATCCATGCGGCCAGCGGCGTGGAACGAAGGAGCGACAGGCGTGCCATGCAGCACGCTGGAAGGCCTCGAAAGCGGCCCCGGCGGTGTGCCGGAGCAACAGGTTCAGGCCGGACCGGCGGCGCCGGCGAGGGCGCGGAAGGCCCGGGTGACTTCCGGCGGGGCCTGCACCAGTTCGATCAGCACGCCTTCCCCACCCACCGGGAACTCCTCGCTTGCCTTCGGGTGCACGAAGCAGATGTCGAAGCCGGAGCCGCCGCGGCGGATGCCACCGGGCGCGAAGCGCACGCCCTGCGCGGTGAGCCACTCCACGGCTTTCGGCAGGTCGTCGATCCAGAGCCCGATGTGGTTCAGGGGGGTCGCGTGCACCGCGGGCTTCTTGTCCGCATCCAGCGGCTGCATCAGGTCCACCTCCACCTTCAACGGGCCGGCGCCGAGCGAGCAGATGTCCTCGTCGACGTTTTCGCGCTCGCTGCGGAAGGTGCCGGTGACCTCCAGCCCGAACAGGTCGACCCACAGCTTCTGCAGCCGCAGCTTGTCGGGGCCGCCGATGGCGATCTGCTGGATGCCCAGCACCTGGAAGGGACGGGTCATTTCTCGAACTCCACGATCGGCTGGTCCACCGCGAGCGACTCGCCCCTGGCCGCCAGCACCTTGCCCACCACGCCGTCGGCCGCCGCGAACAGCACGTTCTCCATCTTCATCGCCTCGATCACCGCCAAACGCTCCCCGGCCTGCACCCTCTGCCCCGGCTGCACGGCCACGTCGACCAGCAGCCCCGGCATCGGCGACAGCAGGAAGCGGCTCATGTCGGGCGGCGCCTTGTACGGCATCAGCGCGTGCAGCTCCGCGCCGCGCGGCGTCAGGACCAGCGCGTCGAGGCGGGTGCCGTCGTGAGAAATCCGCAGGGCCAGCGGATTGCGCGGCACGCCCCGCTCGACCTGCGCGGTGAAGGGCTTGCCGTCGACGGTGCCGCGGATGCGGGCGCCCCCCAGGTGCCACTTGCTGCAGATCGCGTACTTCTTCCCGTTGGTCTCGACCACGCTGGAGCCGGACTGCGCCTCGAAATCGCGTACCGTCGCCGGCTGCCGGTGGTGCTTGCCGCCAGAGTCCAGGCGGACCACGACGAAGTCCTCGCCCACCTTGAACTCGTGGCCGCGCATCTGCCCGCTGATGCCGGCGGAGCGCTGCAGCGCACGGCGGTTGGCGTAGGCCGCCAGCGCCACCAGGAAGTCCGGGTCGTCGTGCGGCACGTCCTCGGCGCGGAAGCCGCTGCCGTAGTGCTCGGCGATGAAGCCGGTGTTGAAGTCGCCGGCCACGAACTTCGGGTGTGCCAGCAGCGCTGCCTGGAAGGGGATGTTGCTCGAGATGCCGCGGATGACGAAGCCGTTGAGCGCGTCGCGCATCTTCGCGATGGCGTCGTTGCGGTCGGCGCCATGCACGATCAGCTTGGCGATCATCGAGTCGTAGTACATCGGAATCTCGCCGCCCTCGCCCACGCCGGTGTCGACGCGCACGCCCTGCAGGTGCTCGACGTCGGAAGCCCACATCGAGGCCTTCGGCGGCTGGAACCGCACCAGCCGCCCGGTCGACGGCAGGAAGTTCCGGAACGGATCTTCCGCATTGATGCGGCATTCGATCGCCCAGCCGTTGCGTTGCACGTCCTGCTGCGCCAGCGGCAGCTTCTCGCCGGCGGCCACGCGGATCATCAGTTCCACCAGGTCCAGCCCGGTGATGCATTCGGTGACCGGGTGCTCCACCTGCAGGCGGGTGTTCATCTCCAGGAAGTAGAAGGACTGGTCCTTGCCGACCACGAACTCCACCGTCCCGGCGCTCTGGTACTTCACCGCCTTGGCGAGCGCCACGGCCTGTTCGCCCATCGCCTTGCGCGTGGCGTCGCTGATGAAGGGCGACGGCGCCTCCTCGATCACCTTCTGGTGGCGGCGCTGGATCGAGCATTCGCGCTCGTTCAGGTAGATCACGTTGCCGTGCGAGTCGCCCAGCACCTGGATCTCGATGTGCCGCGGCTCCTCGACGAACTTCTCGATGAAGACGCGGTCGTCGCCGAAGCTGTTGCGGGCCTCGTTGCGGCAGGAGGTGAAGCCTTCGAAGGCTTCCTTGTCGTTGAAGGCGACGCGCAGGCCCTTGCCGCCGCCGCCCGCCGAGGCCTTGATCATCACCGGGTAGCCGATGTCCCTGGCGATGGCGACGGCCTGCTCCGCGGTGTCGATGGCGTCGTTGTAGCCGGGGATGGTGTTGACGTTGGCTTCCTTCGCCAGCTTCTTGGAGGCGATCTTGTCGCCCATGGCCGCGATGGAGTAGTGCTTGGGGCCGATGAAGGCGAGGCCTTCTTCCTCGACGCGGCGGGCGAACTCCTCGTTCTCGGACAGGAAGCCGTAGCCGGGGTGGATGGCCTGGGCGCCGGTCTTCTTCGCCGCCGCGATGATCTTGTCGGCCGCCAGGTAGCTCTCGCGCGACGGCGGCGGCCCGATGTGCACGGCCTCGTCGGCCAGCGCGACGTGCCGGGCGTCGCGGTCGGCGTCGGAATACACGGCGACGGTGGCAATGCCCATCTTCCTGGCCGTTGCGATCACGCGGCAGGCGATTTCGCCACGGTTGGCGATGAGGATCTTGGTGAACATGTCGAAGTCCTTAATGCGGGGGCAAGGACGCAAAAGTCGCAAAGGTTTCGCAAAAGGCGCAAAAGGAAGCCAGGAAGAAAATTTTCATTGGTATTCCTTTTGCGCCTTTTGCGTAGCTTTTGCGACTTTTGCGTCCGGCTGTCCGCATTGGTTTTCAGAGCGGAATGTTCCCGTGCTTGCGCCACGGGTTCTCGAGCTTCTTGTCGCGCAGCATCACCAGCGAGCGGCAGATGCGCTTGCGGGTTTCGTGGGGCAGGATGACGTCGTCGATGTAGCCGCGGGCGCTGGCGATGAAGGGGTTGGCGAAGCGCGCCTTGTACTCCGCCTCCCTGGCGGCCAGCTTGACGGGGTCGCCCTTGTCCTCGCGGAAGATGATCTCCACCGCGCCCTTCGCGCCCATCACCGCGATCTCGGCGTTCGGCCAGGCGAAGTTGACGTCGCCGCGCAAATGCTTGGAGCTCATCACGTCGTAGGCCCCGCCATAGGCCTTGCGCGTGATCACCGTGATCTTCGGCACCGTGCACTCGGCATAGGCATACAAGAGCTTGGCGCCGTGCTTGATGATGCCGCCGTACTCCTGGCTCGTGCCGGGCATGAAGCCGGGCACGTCGACGAAGGTGACCACCGGGATGTTGAAGGCGTCGCAGAAGCGCACGAAGCGCGCCGCCTTGATCGAGCTCTTGATGTCCAGGCAGCCCGCCAGCACCAGCGGGTTGTTGGCCACGATGCCCACCGTCTGCCCTTCCATGCGCCCGAAGCCGATGACGATGTTCTTCGCGTTCTCGGGCTGCAGCTCGAAGAAGTCGCCGTCGTCCACCGTCTTGGTGATCAGCTCCTTGATGTCGTAGGGCTTGTTCGGGTTGTCCGGGATCAGCGTGTCGAGCGAGAAGTCCATGCGGTCGGCCGGGTCGTTGCTCGGGCGCAGCGGGGGCTTCTCGCGGTTGTTCAGCGGCAGGTAGTTGTACAGGCGGCGCAGCATCATCAGCGCCTCCACGTCGTTCTCGAAGGCCAGGTCCGCCACGCCGCTGCGCGTGGTGTGGGTGGTCGCGCCACCCAGTTCCTCGGCGGTCACTTCCTCGTGCGTCACCGTCTTCACCACCTCCGGGCCGGTGACGAACATGTACGAGCTGTCCTTGACCATGAAGATGAAGTCGGTCATGGCGGGCGAATACACGGCGCCGCCCGCGCACGGGCCCATGATCATGCTGATCTGCGGCACCACGCCGGACGCCATCACGTTGCGCTGGAACACGTCGGCGTAGCCGCCCAGGGACGCCACGCCTTCCTGGATGCGGGCGCCGCCGGAATCGTTCAGGCCGATCACCGGCGCGCCCACCTTCATCGCCTGGTCCATCACCTTGCAGATCTTCTCGGCATGCGCCTCCGACAGTGCACCGCCGAAGACGGTGAAGTCCTGGCTGAACACGAACACCAGGCGGCCGTTGATCATGCCGTAGCCGGTGACGACGCCGTCGCCGGGCACCTTCTGGTCGGCCATGCCGAAGTCCGTGCAGCGGTGCTCCACGAACATGTCCCATTCCTCGAAGGTGCCCTCGTCCAGCAGCAGTTCCAGGCGCTCGCGCGCCGTCAGCTTGCCCTTCTTGTGCTGCGCCTCGATGCGGCGCTCGCCGCCGCCCAGCCGCGCGGCCGCGCGCTTCTTCTCAAGCTGCTCCAGGATGTCCTGCATCTCTCTCTCCGTTGGGGTTCATGGCGTCGAGCAATTGCCGGGCGGCGGTCGAGGCCGCCACCTTGCCCTGCTCCACGTCCTTGGTCAGTTGCGGCAGCATCGCCTGCACGCCAGCGTGCTGGCGGAAGGCCTGCTTCAGCCCGCTTTCGATGCGCTCCCACATCCAGGCCAGCGCCTGGTGCTTGCGCCGTGCGGCCATGCGGCCGCCTTGCTCCTGCAGCCTGCGGAACTGCAGCACCGTCGTCCAGAACTCCTCGATGCCCTGGCCCTTCAGCGCGCTCAGTTGCAGCACCTGCGGGTGCCACAGCGTGGTGTCGTGGTGGGCGTGGTCGGGGTGGCCGTGCTGGCCCAGGATGCGCAGCGCGCTGGTGATCTGGGCCCGCGCGCGCGTCGCGGCATCGGGATCGATGTCGGCCTTGTTGATGACGACCAGGTCGGCCAGCTCCATCACGCCTTTCTTGATGGCCTGGAGGTCGTCACCCGCGTTCGGCAACTGCATCAGCACGAACATGTCGGTCATGCCGGCGACGGCGATTTCGCTCTGGCCCACGCCGACGGTTTCGACGATGACCACGTCATACCCGGCGGCCTCGCAGACCAGCATGGACTCGCGCGTCTTCGCGGCCACGCCGCCCAGCGTGCCGCTGGCCGGACTGGGGCGGATGTAGGCCTGCGGGTGCACCGACAGGTGTTCCATCCGCGTCTTGTCGCCGAGGATCGATCCGCCCGACACCGACGACGAAGGATCGATGGCGAGCACCGCGACACGATGCCCCTTGGCGATGAGCGCGAGGCCCAGTGTCTCGATGAAGGTGCTCTTGCCCACGCCGGGCACGCCGGAGATGCCGAGGCGGAACGACTTGCCGGTATGCGGCAGCAGTTGCGTCAGCAGCGCATCCGCCTCCGCGCGATGGTCGGCCCGCGTCGATTCCAGCAGCGTGATGGCCTTGGCGATCGCGCGGCGCTCCCCCTGCAGGATGGGCGCGAGGAAATTGGAATCTGACCCCAATTTAGTGGTCGCCGAGGCTGCGTTTGATCTGCTCCAGCACGTCCTTCGCGCTGGCCGGGATCGGCGTGCCGGGGCCATAGATGCCCTTCACGCCGGCGTTGAACAGGTACTCGTAGTCCTGCTGCGGGATGACGCCGCCGACGAAGACGATGATGTCGGTGGCGCCCTGCTTTTCCAGCTCCGCGATGATGGCGGGCACCAGGGTCTTGTGGCCCGCGGCCAGCGTGCTGATGCCCACCGCGTGCACGTCGTTCTCGATCGCCTGGCGCGCGCATTCTTCCGGCGTCTGGAACAGCGGGCCCATGTCGACGTCGAAGCCGAGGTCGGCATAGGCCGTGGCCACCACCTTGGCGCCGCGGTCGTGGCCGTCCTGCCCCAGCTTGGCGATCATCACGCGCGGACGCCGGCCCTGCTGCTCGGCGAAGGCGGCGATCTCGCCCTTCAACTTGTCCCAGCCCTCGGCGGAATCGTAGGCAGCTGCATACACACCGGTCACCTTTTGCGTATCGGCGCGATGGCGGCCGAACACCTTCTCCAGCGCATCGCTCACTTCCCCCACCGTCGCCCGCAGGCGCACGGCCCGGATGCTCAGGTCCAGCAGGTTGCCCTGCCCGGTGCGCGCCGCGGTCGTCAGCGCCTCCAGCGCCGCATGCACGGCGCCGGCGTCGCGCGCCGCCCTGATCTTGTCCAGGCGCGTGATCTGCTGCTCGCGCACCATCACGTTGTCCACCTCGCGGGCGTCCAGCGCATCCTCGCGCTCCAGCCTGTACTTGTTGACGCCGACGATCACGTCGCGGCCCGAGTCGATGCGGGCCTGCTTCTCGGCCGCCGCCGCCTCGATCTTCAGCTTGGCCCAGCCGGAATCGACGGCGCGGGTCATGCCGCCCATGGCCTCGACTTCCTCGATGATCTTCCAGGCCGCGTCCGCCATCTCCTGCGTCAGCTTCTCCATCATGTAGCTGCCGGCCCAGGGATCGATGACGTTGGGGATGTGCGTCTCCTCCTGGATGATCAGCTGCGTGTTGCGCGCGATGCGGGCGCTGAACTCCGTCGGCAGCGCGATCGCCTCGTCGAAGCTGTTGGTGTGCAGCGACTGCGTGCCGCCGAACACCGCGGCCATCGCCTCGATGGTGGTGCGCACGATGTTGTTGTAGGGGTCCTGCTCGGTCAGCGACCAGCCGGAGGTCTGGCAGTGCGTGCGCAGCATCAGGCTCTTGGGATTCTTCGCGCCGAAGCCGGACATGATCCGCCACCACAGCAGCCGCGCCGCGCGCATCTTGGCGATCTCGAGATAGAAGTTCATCCCGATCGCCCAGAAGAACGACAGGCGCCCCGCGAACTCGTCGACGTCCAGCCCCTTGGCCAGCGCCGTTTTCACGTATTCCTTGCCGTCGGCCAGCGTGAAGGCCAGTTCCAGCGCCTGGTTGGCTCCCGCCTCCTGCATGTGGTAGCCGGAGATCGAGATCGAGTTGAACTTCGGCATGTTCTTCGCCGTGTACTCGATGATGTCGCCCACGATCCGCATGGAAGGCTCCGGCGGATAGATGTAGGTGTTGCGGACCATGAACTCCTTGAGGATGTCGTTCTGGATGGTCCCGCTCAGCTGGTCCTGCCGCACGCCCTGCTCTTCGGCCGCGACCACGTAGCCCGCGAGCACCGGCAGCACCGCGCCGTTCATGGTCATGGACACGGACACCTTGTCCAGCGGGATGCCGTCGAACAGGATCTTCATGTCCTCCACGGAGTCGATCGCCACGCCGGCCTTGCCGACGTCGCCCACCACGCGCGGATGGTCGCTGTCGTAGCCGCGGTGGGTGGCCAGGTCGAAGGCGACGCTCACGCCCTGCCCGCCGCCCGCCAGGCCCTTGCGATAGAACGCGTTCGACTCCTCCGCGGTCGAGAAACCGGCGTACTGGCGGATGGTCCAGGGGCGCGCCGCATACATGGTGGCTTGCGGACCGCGCAGGTACGGGGCGAAACCGGGCAAGGTGTCCGCATGCGGCAGCGACTGCGTATCGGCCGCCGTGTACAGGGGCTTGACCGCGATGCCGTCGGGCGTGACCCAGTTCAGCGCGTCGACCCGGCCGCCGGGGGCGGATTTGGAGGCGGCTTTCTGCCAGTCCTCCAGCGAGGCCGGCTTGTATTCGGGCGGGATGGAGCTCATGAGGTAGGTCCTAAGGGGCGGCAGCATCTTACATCATTCATAATTATTGATAAAGAATGGGGTTCGACCTAGAATCCGCGGCATGTCCGCCGTCTCGCTCGCCCCCCGCGCCCTCTATGAAGAGGTGGCGGAGCTGCTGCGGCAGCGCATTTTCCGCCGCGAACTCGAGCCCGGGGGCTGGATCGACGAAGTGAAGCTGTCGCAGGAATACGGCATCAGCCGCACGCCGCTGCGCGAAGCGCTCAAGGTGCTCGCCGCCGAAGGCCTGGTGACGATGAAGGTGCGGCGCGGCGCCTACGTCACGGAAGTCTCGGAGCAGGATCTCGCCGAGGTCTACCACCTGCTCTCGCTGCTCGAAAGCGATGCGGCCGCCGTGGTGGCGCAGCGCGCCAGCGACGCCGAATTGAAGGAACTGCAGGACCTGCACAAGGAGCTGGAAAGCGCGGCGGGCGATCGCGAGCGCTTCTTCGCGCTGAACGAGCGCTTCCACATGCGCCTGCTGGAACTGGCGGGCAACCGCTGGCGCAACCAGATGGTGGCGGACCTGCGCAAGGTGATGAAACTCAATCGCCACAACTCGCTGCTCAAGGCGGGCCGGGTGGCGGAGTCGCTGCAGGAGCATCGGGTGGTGATGGAGGCGCTATCGCGCCGCGATGCGGAGGAGGTACGCCGGCGGATGCAGGAGCATTTCAGCAACGGATTGGAAGCGGCGGCCTAGGGTGGCCTGTGTGTCGCGGTTCGGCTTCGCGCTCACCACGACCTACGGGATGCGCCGCCCTGACTCGTAGGTCGTGGTGAGCGCGAAGCCGAACCGCGACAGCTACCGCGGCCGTGCCTCCGGCTGCGCCTTCGCGATCATCTGCTCCAGCGCCTGGCAGCGGGCCTGCAGTTCGCCGATGCCCTCCGTGGGCGCCGCGCGTTCCAGCTCCAGGCTGGCGCGGCTCGCATCCTTGAAGCCGTACATGGCCAGGCTGCCGGCCAGCTTGTGCGCCGTCTCGCGCACCGTCTCGCGTTCGCCCTGCTGCGCCGCGGCGGCCAGCACCTGCGCCAGGTTGCGCCGCGAGCTCAGGAACTCCGGCATCAGCGCCATCAGCGCCGGCTCGATCAGCAAGGGGTCCTCGGCGGCCGGACCGCGGTGGCCCACCGACGCGGGGTCCTGGCGCCGCAGCACCGCGAAGACCTCTTCGCGCGACGCCGGCTTGGCCAGGTAGACGTCGAAGCCGGCGGCCAGGCAGGCGGCGCGCGTCGCTTCGTCGTCGTGGGCCGAGAAGGCCGCGATGAAGCTGGGCGGATCGCCGCGCTCCGCCTCCAGGGCGCGGATGGCCCGCACCGCGTCGACCCCGCCCATCACCGGCATCTCCACGTCCATGAACACGATGTCAGGGCGGCCTTCGCGCACGCATTCCAGCGCCGCGCGGCCATTGACCCCGACGCGCACGCCCAAGGGCGGCGAGGGCAGCAGGCTCTTGAGGACCACGACGTTGTATTCGTCGTCGTCCACCACCAGCACCGACAACGCCGGCAGCGACTCGGGACGCACCGGCTCGCGCACGACGATCCGCCCCGGCACCGCCCGCGCCGGGGCGGCGGCATGCCACAGGGGCAGGCGAAGGGACAGCGTGGTGCCCTGCGCGTCGGAACGCATGCGCAGCGAGCCGCGCTGCACCCGGGCCATCAGCCGCGCGGAGTACGCGCCCAGCCCCGTGCCATCGGCCTTTCCATGGGTGGCGTATTTCTCGAAGAAGCGGTCGCGCAGTTCCGGCGCCACCTGGCCCGCGTTGTGGATGTCCAGCGCCACCGCGTCGCCGTCGCCGTCGCTGGAGCGGCGCAGCGTCACCCGCACCTCGCCGCCATCCGGCGACGCTTCCAGCGCGTTCTTCACCAGGTTGGCCAGCGTGGAATAGCAAAGCAGTTCCTCGCCCTGCGCGTGGACCGGCTCGGCCGGCAGGTCCAGCACCAGCCGCAGCTGCTTGGAGCGGGCGTGCGCCTGCAGCTCGCCGGCGACGGTCTGCACGATCGCGCCCAGGTCGACGGCCCGCGCCCGGAGCCGGTAGGTGCCCTCCTCCATGCGGAACAGGTCGAGCGACAGGTTCACCATGCTCAGCATCCGTTGCGCCGCGCGCTCGACCATGCCGAGAAGCTCCTCCTCCGGCGGGTCCAGCTTGCGGCGCTCGCGCAGCAGGCGCGGCACGGACGCGATGCTCGCCATCGGCGTCTTCAGGTCGTGGCGGGCGATGCGCTCCACTTCCTCGCGCAGCCGGAAGGCCTCGCGCAGCGCGGTGTTCTGCGCCTCCAGCTGGCGCACCAGGGCGTCCAGCCGCTCGCGTTGCTCCGCCTCCTTGGCCTGCTGGGTGTCGGCGATGTGCGAGAAGATGTTGCTGAAGACGACCAGCAGCGACAGCGTCACCGCCACCCGTGCCGTCAGCTCGGGGCCCAGGTGCATCCACGCCAGCGGGATGGTCACCAGGATCAGCGTCACGTTGAACAGGTTGGCCTGGCGGCGCGGCAACATGAAGTGGAACAGCATGATGCCGGGATAGACCCAGAAGATGCCGACCAGCCCGTTGTTGTACATCGCCGTGGCCAGCCCGGCGAGCGAGCCGGCGAAGATCGCCGTGGCCGGCACG
Organism: Ramlibacter sp.; assembly: GCA_021323335.1. Lineage (GTDB taxonomy): Bacteria > Pseudomonadota > Gammaproteobacteria > Burkholderiales > Burkholderiaceae_C > Ramlibacter. Next base: position 54,548 of record JAJTCN010000003.1, on the reverse strand, counting down.
ATGGGCGAGCGGCCGCGCGCGATGGCGACGGCGTTCGCCAGCAGGCAGACGACGAACGCGCTGGTGATGATCCCCAGCACCACGCGGTCCTGGAAGAAGTTGTTGACCGCGAAGGGCCCCAGCAGGAGCGTGCCCGCCACCGACAGGCCGAGGAAGATCTTCTGGCGGTGCGCCTCGATGAAGCCCGCGCCGAACTGGCGCACGGGCTGGTTCATCGCATCCGGCGGCGGCCCCGCTGGCCGCCCGTCTTCGGGCTTCCCCACGACGAGCCCTCCTTGTTGCTGCCTGCATTATGAAGCTCGGCAGCGGCGGTGCAAGCTCGCACCGCCCGGAGGGCAGGAGCCGTCGCGCCTACCGGAACGACCAGGCCGCGCCGAAGTTGACTCCGAGCACGTCGATGCCGGGATTGGGCGACGTCATCCCCCGGTTGGAGTGGTGCGTGAAGTACAGCGACGCCGTCAGCGCGAAGCGGTCGGTGAGCTGGCGCCGCACGCCGCCCTGCGTGTACCAGTTGAAGGTCAGGTCCTGGCCCTGGCCCCCGGCGACGCCGCGGGAATCGATGAAACCGACGCCGCCGCCGATCTCGAAGAAGGCCGCGCTGCGGCGGTCCGCCGCCCAGAGTTCGATCGACGGGGCGCCGGACACGGCGATGTAGCGGCTTTCGGGGCCCCGCACGATCGCCTCGGCGACCAGCGCGACGCGGTTGCGCACCGCCAGCCGCGCGCCGCTCTCGGAACGCCAGAGGTCGAAGGCGGCCGGACTGCGCCAGGCCAGTTGCAGAGGGGCGATGCGGTACGCATGCGGCGAGTTGTTGCCCACCTTGGCCAGGTAGCCCGCCTCGATGGCGTACTCCCAGCGGTCGGCCGGATGCGGCGCCTGCGCCCGGGCCCCGGCGGCGGCGGCCAGCGCCAGGATCAACATGGCCGGGTGGAACCTCCCGCGCTTTCCCGTCATGAAATGCCCTCTTCCTTCTTCAGGCGCCCACGGCGCGGTATTCCGAAAAGATGCCGACTTCGACGTGGCGCTCCACGCCAGCCAGGCCGGCATTGCGCAGCGTCTGCAGCACTTGCGCGGGCGGCGCACAGGCCTCGATGGTGTCCCAGTAGTAGCGCCACAGCATCGGCGTCGTGGGCGACCGCGACACCAGGCGCGCAATGGCCGGCACCAGCCCGCGCATGTAGGCCTTGAGCAGCAGGTTGGCCATGCGCCCTTCAGGGCGCGTGATCTCCAGCACCAGCAGCCGGCCGCCGGGCTTGAGCACGCGGCGGAATTCCGCCGCCGCGGCGGCGAAATCGGCGATGTGGCGCAGCGCATAGCCCATCACCAGGAAATCCGCGCTGGCCGATTCCACCGGGATGGCCTCGGCCCGGCCGATGCGGCAGTCGACCGGCTGGTCGAAGCGCGCCTGCTCCATCATGCCGGGACTGGGGTCGACACCCACCAGGCGGTGCGGCTCGCCGGTGATCTTCATGATCTCCTTGGTCACCAGGCCGGTGCCCATGCCGACGTCCACCACCCGCATGCCTGGCCGCAGGCCGGCCCGCAGCAGGGCTTGCCGGCGATACCCGGGGCCCGTGCCCAGCCCGAGGATCTTCTCGAGCCGGTCGTAGTCGACGGCGGTGGAGTCGAAGGTGTCGCGCAGGAATGCCTCGCGCGCCACCGTGTCGCCGCTGCGGTAGTAGACGGGAAGCGGGGCATGCGGCAGGTGGATCGACGCGCCGTGCGCCTCCTGGCGTGAAGGATCGGACATTCTGCTGATGCTTCCTGGGTGGACCGTGGCGAATCGCTCACGGCGTCGTGATTGTCCACGTTCCCCCGCGCGGCCTCGCATAAAATCGCAGCGATTCACTTGCCCTGGGGTGTGGGCACAACAATGACCGCCAACAAAGAACTGCTTCACGAAGTGGCCAGCCTGCTGGTCGAAGCCTTGAATCTCGACACCGCACCCGAAGCCATCGCGCCGGATGCGCCGCTGTACGGAGACGGCCTCGGCCTCGACTCCATCGACATGCTCGAGGTTTCCCTGGTCGTGTCCCAGCGCTATGGCGTGCAACTGCGCTCGGATGACGAGAACAACGACAAGATCTTCGCTTCGCTCGCCAGCCTGGCCGACCACATCGCCGCGCACCGGACCTCCTGAGATGCGCGAAGGCTTCGCATCGTCCCGCTCGCGCTGGACCGCGGTCGCGGTCGCAGTGGCCGCACTGGCGTATGCCGCCGCCTCGTACACCCTGATGACCCGCGCCCAGGATTCCGCCTGGTCGCTGGCGATCACCCTGGGACCACTGCTCGTGGTGAGTGCGGCCTGGGCCTGGAACGCCGGCCACCGCATGCTCGCCGTCGCGGGTGGGCTGGCCGTCGTGCTGCTGGCCGTCGTGCTGCTGGGCCTGCAGCGCGCCGGCGGCCACGGCATCCCCTCGCGCTGGCTGTACCTTGCCCAGCATGCCGGCGTGCACCTGGCGCTCGCGGCGTGGTTCGGCGCCACGCTCAGGCCGGGCGACGAACCGCTGGTGACGGCGCTCGCGCGTCGCGTCCACGACGTCACGCCGGCGATGGAGCGCTACACGCGGAACGTGACGCTGGCGTGGACGCTCTATTTCATCGGCATGGCGGTGACGTCGCTGGCGCTGTTCTCGCTGGGAGACTTCGCCCACTGGTCGCTGCTGGCCAACATCCTCACGCCGGTCTTCACCGTCGGCTTCTTCGTGGGCGAATACCTGCTGCGTTACCGGCTGCACCCCGAGTTCGAGCGCGTCAGCCTGCACCGGGCGCTGCAGGCCTACCGCAGCCATGGCGCGCGGGCGAGCGACCGGTCGCAGGGCGACACCCGCCCATGACCGCATCCCCCGTGCAACCGGCAAGCCTGCCGCTCCTCGCCGGCCACGCTTCGCTGGACGAGCCGCTCGCCTGGCGCGCTGGGCAAGCTCTGTCGCGCCAGCGCTTCCTGCAGGACGTGCACCGGCTCGCCCCGCTGCTGCCGCAAGGGGGTCCCGTGCTGCCGATGACGGCCGACCGCTACCAGTTCGCGCTGGCCCTGGGCGCGGCGATGGCGCGCGGCCAGGCCGCGCTGATGCCGCCGAACCATACGCCCGACACGGTGCGGCGCCTGCAGGCGCTGTTCCCGTCCGCCTACGTGCTCGGGGATGCCGCCCAGCCGCAGCTCGCGTTGCCCACCCTCCCCTATCCTCCCCTGGATGCCGAAGCCGGCGCACCGGCGCCGATGGTCATGGTGCCGGCTTCGCACGAGGCCGCCCAGGTGCTCACCTCGGGCTCGACCGGCGAGCCGATGCCGCACGGCAAGCGCTGGGGCCAGCTGGTGGTGAACATCGAAGCCGAGGCGCAGCGCATTTCCGAAACGCTGGGCCGCGCCGACCTGCGCGGCGTGACCATCGTGGGCACCGTGCCGGCGCACCACATGTACGGCTTCGAATCCACCGTGCTGATCGCCATGCTGGGCGGCGCGGCCTTCGCCGCCGAGCGTCCCTTCTATGCACGGGACATCGCGCGGGTGCTCGGCTCCGTGCCGCGGCCGCGCGTGCTGGTGACGACGCCGCTGCACCTGAAGACGCTGCTGGACGACGGCGTCGCGATGCCGCAGGTCGACCTGGTGATCAGCGCCACCGCCGCCCTGTCGCCGCAGCTGGCGGCGCGCGCGGAAGCGGCGCTGGGCGCGCCGCTGATGGAGATCTACGGCTGCACGGAAGCCGGCCAGGTCGCCACGCGCCTGACCACGCAGGCGCCCGAGTGGCGCACCTACTCCGGGCTGGTGCTGTCCGGCGACGGCGAACAGTCCTGGGTGAGCGGCGGCCACGTGCCGGAGCCCACGCGCCTGGCGGACATCCTCGAGGTGCTGGAGCCGACGCGCTTTCGCCTGCTCGGGCGCAGCAACGACCTGGTCAACGTCGCCGGCAAGCGCAGCTCGCTGGCGCACCTGAACCACCACCTGAACAGCATCGAGGGCGTTCGCGACGGCGCCTTCTGGCTGCCGCCCGACGGCGGCGGTGAAGCCGTGGTGCGGCTGGTGGCGCTGGTCGTCGCGCCGGGCCTGGACCGGCAGGCCGTGCTCGCGGCCCTGCGGGAACGGGTGGATGCGGCCTTCCTGCCGCGGCGCATCCTGAAGGTGGACAGCCTGCCGCGCGACCCCACGGGCAAGCTGCCGTCGGGCCGGCTTGCCGAGCTCGCCACGCGCCTGCTGGCGGAGTCCGGCCATGACTGACATGCGCAGCAGCCGCGTCGACGTGCCGCGCGAGCACCCCGCCTTCCCGGGCCATTTCCCCGGCCAGCCCCTGCTGCCCGGCGTGGTGCTGCTGGGGGAGGTGCTGGAGTTGCTGCTGCGCGAAGCCCCCGAAGCAGTGGGCGCGCAGCCGCGCATCAGCGCGGTCAAGTTCCTGGCGCCGGTGCGTCCGGGCGCGAGCCTGGAAATCCGCTGGAGCGCGCCCGGCGAGTCGCGCCTGCGCTTCGAGGTCTGGCGCCATGCCCAGGGCGACCCGCCGCAGGGACAGCTCGCTGCCAGCGGCCAGCTCGAACAGGGCGAGGCGCAATGAGCGCCACCCCCGAGTCCGCCGGCAACGCGGCGGCGTGGACGACGCAGGCCGAACGCAGCAACGCGTCGGCGCTGCGCATCATGCGCTGGATCGCGGTGACGCTCGGGCGGCGCCTGACGCGCCTGCTGCTGCACCCCATCACCCTGTACTTCCTGCTGGCCGGCGGGCCCGCGATGCACGCGTCGGTGGACTACCTGCGGCGCGTGCTCGGGCGCGCGCCCGGCTGGCGCGACCGGTACGGCCACGTCCACCACTTCGCCGCGACCATCCTGGATCGCGTGTACCTGCTGCGCGGCGACTTCGACCTGTTCCAGATCGACGCCGTCGGCACCGACAACCTCGACGACGTGCTGCGTGCGGGCCGTGGCGCGTTCCTGCTGGGTGGGCATCTCGGCAGCTTCGAGGCGCTGCGCGCGGTGGGCGTGCAGCGCGGCGGGGCGAGCGTGGCCATGCTGATGTACGAACAGAATGCGCAGTTGCTGATGCACATGCTGCGGGCGCTGGCCCCGGATGCCGTGCTGCGCATCATCGGCCTGGGCCGCATGGAGGCCATGCTGGAACTGCGCGACTGGCTGGATGCGGGCGGCGTCGCCGGCCTGCTGGCCGACCGCACGCTGCTGGGGCCCGTCCCCGCCGCCGCGACGGGCCGCTCCCGCACGCACTGGATCGACTTCCTGGGCCAGCCCGCCGCTTTCTCCGATGGTCCCTTCCGGCTGGCCGCGCTGCTGCGCCGGCCGGTCGTGTTCATGACCGGCCTGTACCTGGGCGGCAACCGCTACCAGGTCCACTTCGTGCCGTTGGCGGATTTCAGCGATCCGGTCGGCGCCGCCGGCGGCTTCAAGCGTGCACCCAGCGACGCGGCCATCGAGGCGGCGCTGCGGTGCTTCGTGGGCTTGCTGGAGCAGCATTGCCGCCAGGCGCCGCGCAACTGGTTCAATTTCTTCGATTTCTGGGCCGGCAGTCCCGGTCCGCAGGATGCAACCCATGCTCGACACGACTCGCAGTAACCGGCGCATGGCGATGCGCACCGCGCTGCTGGCGCTGTGCCTGGCCGCGTCCGGCGCGGCACGCCCGGCTGGTTTCGACCTGCCGGCGCTCATGAAGCAGCTGGCGCAGACGCGCTCCGGGCAGGCGGAGTTCGTGGAGGACCGGCGCGTGCAGCAACTGGACCACACGCTGCATTCCAGCGGCCGCCTGAGCTTCAGCGCGCCCGACACCTTCGTGCGCGAGCAGCTCAAGCCGCGCCACGAGCGCATGGCGGTCGTGGGCAACCAGCTCACCCTGAGCCGCGGCGGCCGCACGCAGACGACGCTGCTGGACTCGGTGCCGGAGGCGGTGGTGATCGTCGAGGCGATCCGCGGCACGCTCACCGGCAACCGCGCCACCCTGGAGCGCTACTTCGACACCGGCGTGCAGGGCAGCCCGGAACAGTGGCAGCTGGACCTGGTCCCGCGCGAGCCGCGCCTGCGCCAGCAGGTCGCGTACCTGCGCCTGAGCGGCCGGCAGGGCCAGGTGCGCGAGGTGCGCATGACGCTCGCCGACGGCGACGTGTCGGTGATGCGCATCGAGCCCGTGTCCGCCAACGCGCCGGCCAAGCCTTGACCGGCGCCCCCACCTCGCGGCGCTGGCGCCAGCCGGCGCCCTGGATCTGGCTGGCCGCCATGGCGCTGGGTCTGTGGCTGTGCGTCCGTGCCACCTACGTGGCCGACCTCTCGGCCTTCCTGCCCTCCGCGCCCACGGCCGAACAGCGCGTGCTGATGGCGCAGCTGAAGAACGGCGCGACCGGCCGCGTGCTGATGATCGGCATTCGCGGCGGCACGGCGCAGGCGCGCGCCGACGCATCGAAGCGCCTGGCCGCGGGCCTGCGCGCCAGCAGCGCCTTCGAAGCGGTGCACAACGGGGAAGAAGGGAACCAGGAAATCCTGGGCCGCCTGCTGTTCGAGCGCCGCTACCTGCTGAGCCCCGGCGTCGATGCGCAGCGCTTCACCGTGGACGGCCTGCGCGGCGCCATCGACGAGACCGTCGGCCTGCTGGGAACGCCGGCCGGCTCGCGCATCAAGCCCCTGCTCTGGCGCGACCCCACCGGCGAAACGGTGCGCATGGCGGAAGGGATGCTGCCCGCCAGCGCGCCGCGGGTGGAAGACGGCGTCTGGGTCTCGCGCACGGAGCCGCGCGCCATGCTGGTGGCCACCACGCGCGGCGACGGCGGCGACCTCGACGCCCAGGAGGAGGCGCAGCGGCAGGTGCGCGCGGGCTTCACCGCGCTCGGCGCGACCGGCCTGCAACTGGAACTCACCGGCCCCGGCGTGTTCGCGGTCGAATCGCGCGCCACCATCAAGTCGGAGGTCGAGCGGCTCGCCATGGCCGGGACCGTCGCGATGGTGCTGCTGCTGGTGCTGGCCTTCGGTTCGCTGCGGCCCCTGGGCATCGCCGCGCTGCCGGTGGCCAGCGGCGTCGTCGCCGGGATCGTCGCGGTGAGCCTGGGCGCCGGGCAGGTGCACGGCCTGACGCTCGGCTTCGGCACCACGCTGATCGGCGAAGCCGTGGACTACGGCATCTATTACCTGGTGCAGGCGCGGGCCGTGGGCCGCGACGGCTGGCTGAAGGAGCAGTGGCCCACGGTGCGCCTGGGCGTGTGGACCTCGGTCGCCGGCTTCGGGGCGCTGGTCGTCTCCGGCTGGGACGGGCTCGCGCAACTGGGCATCTTCACCGTCAGCGGCCTGGTGGCCGCGGCGCTGACCACGCGCTACCTGCTGCCGGCGATCGCGCCGCACGGCGCGGCCGGCACCGGCATGCGCGAGCACCTGGGCCGCCTGACCCAGTCCCTGACCCGCGCCCTGCCCCGCCTGCGCGTGCCGCTGCTGGCCTTGACCGTCGCGGCGGCGTTGGCGCTCGCCTGGCTGCCGTCGCCCTGGCGCGGCTCGCTCTCTTCACTCAGCCCGGTGTCGCAACAGGACCTGGACCTCGATGCCTCGCTGCGCGCCGACCTCGGCGCCTCCGACGCGGGCGTGCTGCTGGCCGCCGAAGCCGCCGACGAAGCGTCGGCGCTGGCGGCGGCCGAGCGCATCGGCCAGCGGCTGGATCCGCTGGTGGCCGCCGGCAAGCTGGCCTCCTATCAATCTCCGGCGCGCATCCTGCCCAGCCCGGCGACGCAACTCGCGCGCCGGGCCGCCTTGCCGGAGGCCGCCGTGCTGCAGCAGAACCTGGCCGCCGCGACCCGCGACGGCCCGCTGCCGACGGCAAAGCTCGCCCCCTTCGTCGAGGACGTGCAGGCGCAGCGCTCGATGGCCCCGCTCACGCGGGCGGACCTGCAGGGCACCCCGCTGGCCGGCGCGCTCGATGCGCAGCTGCTCGCCGGCACGAACGGCACGCCGTGGACCGCGCTGCTGCTGCTGCAGGGACCGGCCGGCGGCGCCCTGCCGCTGGCGGAGCTGCGGCAGGCCGTGGCCGACCTGCCCGGCACGCGCGTCGTGCAGGTTCAGCCGGAGCTGAGCCGGATCTACGCCAGCTACCTGGAGCAGGTTCGCTGGCAGGCGGCCGCCGGCGCGCTCGCGGTGCTGGCGCTGCTCGCATGGCACCTGCGCTCGCTGCGCCGCCTGGCAGGCGTCCTGCTGCCCCTGGTCGCCAGCGTGATCCTCGTGCTGGCGGGCCTCGCGCTGTCCGGCGCCGCGCTGGGCGTGCTGCACCTGGTCGGCCTGCTGCTGGTCGCCGCCATCGGCTCGAACTACGCGCTGTTCTTCGACTACCTGCGGGAGCGCGGGCACGCCGGCACGGACACGCTGGCCTCCCTGATGCTGGCGAACATCACGACGGTGGTCTCCTTCGCGCTGCTGGCCACCGCCAAGGTGCCGGCCCTGTCCGCCGTCGGGATCACCGTGGCCCCGGGTGCGCTGCTGTCGCTGTTGCTGGCGGCCGCCTTTTCCCGCGCCGCCGTGCAGCGGGCCGCGGACCCTGTGACACAATGAGCGACACATGAGCTGGCCCGCAGTCCGCCACGCGTTTCCATCGTCCACGTGAGCGCCGTCCTTACCCGTCCGGGCCTGTCCCGCTGGCCCGTGCCCCCGCTGTTGTGGGCCACGGCAGGCATCCACGTCGGCGCCGCCATTGCCCTGCTGGCCGTGCCCGCGCAGTGGCCGTGGATCCTTGCCGTCGTCGTCCTGAACAATGCCGTTGTGACCGGGATCGGGCTGTGGCCGCGCTCCACCGCGCTGGGCGACAACCTGCTGCGCCTGCCTGCCGCCGCCGTCGCGCGCAGGGAAGTCGCCCTCACCATCGACGACGGCCCCGAGCCCGAGGTCACCCCCGCGGTGCTGGACCTGCTGGATGCGGCCGGCGCCCGCGCCACCTTCTTCTGCATCGCCGCGCACGTGCAGCGCCACCCGGAACTGGTGCGCGAGATCGTGCGGCGCGGCCACAGCGTGCAGAACCACAGCCACGTGCACAGCCACCGGTTCTCGCTGCTCGGCCCGCGCGGCCTGGCACGCGAGATCCAGGCCGCGCAGGCCGTGCTGTCCGACGTCACCGGTGAAGTGCCCGGCTTCTTCCGCGCCCCCGCCGGCCTGCGCAATCCCTTCCTGGCGCCGGTGCTGCATCGCATGGGACTGGCGCTGGCCAGCTGGACCCGGCGCGGCTTCGACACGCGCGAGCGCGACCCGCAACGCGTGCTGCAGCGCCTCACGAAAGGCCTGGCCGCCGGCGACATCCTGCTGCTGCACGACGGCAACTGCGCCCGCGACGCCCAGGACCGCCCCGTCGTCCTCACCGTGCTGCCGGCCCTGCTGGCCGAATTGCGCCGCCAGCGGCTGGTGCCGGTCACCCTGCCGCAAGCGCTGTCCACGCCCCGGAGTCCCGCCCCATGACCATGGACCTGGCCAACGAAGGCGCCGCCTGGGCCCGCCTGCTGGATCGCGCCAGCGAGCCTTACCGCGGGGCCGGCCGCTTCGCCTGGCACTTCGCGCGCGGCAAGCTGGGCCGCGATCCCGTGTTCCGCCACATGCTGGCCGCCGGACTGATCCCACCCGGCGCCCGCGTCCTGGACATCGGCTGCGGCCAGGGCCTGCTCGCCAGCCTGCTGCGCGCCTGCGCCGCGATGCGCGCGGCCGGGGAATGGCCGCAGGCGTGGCCGGAGGCGCCGGCCGGCACGCAATTCACCGGCATCGAACTGATGCCGCGCGACGTGGCGCGGGCCCGCGCGGCCCTGGGCGAAGGCGCGGAGGCCCGGTTCGTCTGCGGCGACATGCGCAGCGAGGCCTTTCCTTCCTCGCACGCGGTGGTGATCCTCGACGTGCTGCACTACGTGACGCACGCGGAGCAGGACGCCGTGCTGCAGCGCGTGCACGACGCGCTGGTGCCCGGCGGCCGGCTGCTGCTGCGCGTGGGCGATGCCGCCGAGAGCCGCGGCTTCGCCATCAGCCAGTGGGTCGATCGCGCCGTCACGCGGGTGCGCGGCCATACCGTGGCGCCGGTGTACGGCCGTCCGCTCGCCGAATGGATCGCGCAGCTGCGCAAGCTCGGCATGCAGGTCGAGCCGCGTCCCATGAGCCAGGGCACGCCCTTCGCCAACGTGCTGCTGGTGGCGCAGCGCAGCGGAGCCGGATCGTCATGATCCCCCTGCCGATCACCCATGCGACGCTCACCACCGCGCTGGGCGCGGGCCTCGCGGCGCACCTGGAAGCGCTGCGGGCGCAGCGCTGCGGCCTCGTCCCGTGCGCCTTCGAGGACGTCGAGATGCCGGGCTGGATCGGCCGCGCCGCCGGGGTGGAGGACGTCGCGCTGCCCGCGGCCCTGAGTGACTGGGACTGCCGCAACAACCGCCTGGCCTGGCTCGCGCTGCAGCAGGACGGCTTCGTCCAGGCCGTGCAGGCGGCGCGCGAGCGCTGGGGCGCCCATCGCGTCGCGGTGCTGCTTGGCACCAGCACCTCCGGCATCCTCGAGACGGAACGGGCCTACGCACGGCGCGACGAAGGCGGCGCCCTGCCTCCGGACTTCCGCTACGAGAAGACCCACAGCACCGCCTCGCTCGCGCGCTTCGTGGCCGACGCGCTCGGCGTGACGGGCCCGAGCTGGATCGTGTCCACCGCCTGCTCCTCCAGCGCCAAGGTGTTCGGCGATGCGGCCCGCCTGATCGAAGCCGGCTGGATCGATGCCGCGGTGGTGGGCGGGGTCGACAGCCTGTGCCTGACCACGCTCTACGGCTTCCAGTCGCTGCAGCTGTTCAACGCCGATATCTGCCGCCCCTATGACGCGCAGCGCAGCGGCGTGTCGCTCGGCGAGGGCGCGGCCTTCTCGCTGCTGCAGCGCGAGCCGGTCCCGGGCGAGGCGCCGCTGGCCCGCTTGCTGGGCGTCGGCGAAAGCAGCGACGCCCACCACATGAGTTCCCCGCACCCCGAGGGCGAGCTCGCCGCGGCCGCCATGCGGCAGGCGCTGGCCGGCGCCGGCCTCACGCCCGCGCAGGTGGACTACATCAACCTGCACGGCACCGGCACGCCCAGCAACGACGCCGCCGAAGACAAGGCGGTGCTGTCGGTGTTCGGCCAGGAGGTGCCCTGCAGTTCCACCAAGGGCGCCACCGGCCACACGCTGGGCGCCGCGGGCGGCGTGGAGGCGGTGATCAGCCTGCTGGCCATCCGCCACGGACTGATGCCCGGCGGCCTCAACGTGCGGGAACGCGATCCGGCGCTCCATGCGAACTACCTGCAGGCCAATCGAGAGCAGTCCGTACGCTGCGTGTTGAGCAATTCCTTCGGCTTCGGCGGCTCGAATGCCAGCCTGGTGCTGGGGGCGGCGTGAGCGGTCCATGAGCGGCGTGATGGAACTCGACGTGCTGGGCATCGGACTCGTCGGTCCGGGACTGACTTCCTGGGACGAAGCGCAGCCCGTGCTGCGCGGCGATGCGCCTTACGTGCCCGCCCCGACGGCGGTGCCGCCGCCGCTGCGGCTGCCGGCTGCCGAACGGCGCCGCGCCGGCGCGGCGGTGAAGGTGGCGCTGTGCGTCGCCGACGCCGCGTGCATCGCCGCCGGCAGCGACCCGGCGGGCCTGGCCACCGTGTTCACCTCCTCCGGCGGCGACGGCGCCAACTGCCACGCGCTGTGCGAGACGCTGGCGCATCCGCCGGGCCCGGAGCGGATGGTGTCGCCGACCCGGTTCACGAACTCCGTGCACAACGCCGCGGCAGGCTACTGGCACATCGCCGTGGGCAGCCGCCATGCCTCCACCAGCGTCTGCGCGCATGACGACAGCTTCGGCGCCGGCCTGGTGGCCGCCATTTCGCAGCTCCCCGGGCTGGGCGCCCCCGTGCTGCTGGTGTCCAGCGAGACCCCCTACCCCGAACCGCTCCACGCCACCCGGCCGCTGCCCGACGTGATGGGCATCGGGCTCGTGCTCGTCGCCGCCGGCGACACCGGCGCCCCCGTCCGCCTGAAGGCACGGCTGCTGCCCGGCGCGCAGGCGGGCCCCGCCACGCGCTGCCACGATGCGGCGCTGGAAGCCCTGCGCGTGAGCCTGCCCAGCGCCCGCGCCCTGCCGCTGCTGGAAGCGATCGCGCGGCGCCGGCCGGCGCGCGTCGTGCTGCCCGGCTCGCCGCAGCTGGCACTGGAGCTGCACCTGGAGTTCGCGCCATGACGCTGGACCACGGCGAGATCGCCGGCCTGATCCCGCACGCCGGCCGCATGTGCCTGCTGGCGCGCGTGGATGCGTGGGATGCCAGGCACATTCGCTGCGCCGCCACCGGGCACACCGATCCGGAGCATCCGCTGCGCAGCGCCAGCGGCCTGCTGGCCAGCGCCGCCATCGAATACGCCGCGCAGGCGGCGGCGGTCCACGGGGCGCTGACCGCCCGCGAAGCCGGCGGCACCGCCTCGCCCGGTTTCCTGGCCAGCGCCCGCGGCGTGCGGCTGCACCGGCTGAGGCTGGACGACCTGGCCGGGGAACTCGTCATCGACACGGAGCACGTGGCCGGCGACGCTCGCCAGCTGCTCTATGCGTTCACCGTGCGCCATGCCGGCGGGACGGTGGCCGAAGGACGCCTCGCGGTCGTGCTCGACACGCCCCTGCCGCCATGAAGCGCGCGCTCGTCACCGGCGGCAGCGGCGACCTGGGCAGCGCGATAGCCCGCCGCCTCGCGCGCGACGGCCTGCACGTCATCGTGCATGCCAATGGCCGCCTCGCGGCAGCCGAGGAAGTCGCGCAGGCGATCCGCGCGGACGGCGGTTCGGCCGAGGCCGTCGCCTTCGACGTCACCGACGCGCAGGCCACCTCCGCCGCCCTGGAGCGCCTGCTGGAAGCGGGGCCCATCCAGGTGGTGGTGAACAATGCCGGCATCCACGACGACGCGGTGTTCCCCGGCATGCGCGTGGAGCAGTGGCGCCGGGTGATCGACGTGTCGCTGCACGGCTTCTTCCACGTCACGCAGCCGCTCACCCTGCCGATGGCGCGCACGCGCTGGGGCCGCATCATCAGCATCAGCTCGGTGGCGGCGGTCATGGGCAACCGCGGGCAGGCCAACTACGCGGCGGCCAAGGCCGCGCTGCACGGGGCGAGCAAGTCGCTGTCGCTGGAACTGGCCAGCCGCGGCATCACGGTGAACGTGGTGGCGCCGGGCATCATCGCCTCGGCGATGGCCGACAAGGCTTTCGACAAGGGTGCGATCGCGCAGATGGTGCCCGCCAAGCGCGCCGGCAAGCCCGACGAAGTCGCGGCGCTGGTCGCCTTCCTGGCAGGCGACGAGGCCGGCTACATCTCCGGCCAGGTCATCTCGATCAACGGCGGGATGGCCTGACGGCCCGGGCTCCTAGGGCCGTCCGAGATACTGGAACGGTGGCAGGCCGCGCAGGCGGCGCATCAGCAGCACCGGGAGGCGCACCAGGGTCTCCGCGAGCAGCCGGGCGTGCATCCAGGTGAGCAGGATGTTGTCGCGCACGTAGTTGAAGTGCGAAACGCCGCCATCCTCCACCCGCAGGTACTTCACCGGCGCGTCGACGTTGATCGGGGCCACCCCGCGCCAGGCCAGCCGCACCACCGCCTCGGTGTCGAAGTCGAAGCGGCGCATCCAGGGCTGGCTGCGCATCACTTCGATCAGCCCGTCGACGGGGTAGACGCGGAAGCCGAACAGCGAATCGCCGACGCCGGCGAACAGCGTCTCCAGGTTGGTCCAGCCATTGGACAGGCGCCGGCCGTACACGCGCGCCAGCGGCGCCGAGGCGTCGAAAACCGGCTTGCCGAGGATCATGGCGTCGGGCCGCGCCTGCGACTGCTGCATGAAGGTGGGGATCAGGTCGGCGGGATGCTGGCCGTCGGAGTCCATCGCCAGCGCATGGGTGAAGCCGGCGCGCTGCGCCGCCTCCAGGCCGGTGAGGACGGCACTGCCCTTGCCCTGGTTCTCCGGCAGCACGATCACCTTCAGGTGCGGGTCCTGCGCGGCCATGCGCTGCAGCTCCTGGCCCGTGCCGTCGGTGCTGCCGTCGACCACCACCCACACGGGGGCCCAGCGCTCGCGCGCCTCGCGGACCGTTTCGAACAGCTTGGGGCCGGTGTTGTAGCTCGGGATCAACACCAGGTGCGTGCGCGATGCATCGTTCAACGGGCAAGCTCCTGGCGAAAATATTCTTCCATGCGGACGGACAGCTGCTCGACGTCGTCGCCCGGCTCGAAGCGCTGGCCGAGGCGCGCGCGGAAGCGGACGGGGATCGGCGGCAGCTTCCACAGCGGCCAGCCCTTGCCCAGGTAAGGCGAGTCGGTCTCGATCACCACCGTCTGGACCGGCACCTGCGCCCGCACCGCGATCAGCGAGATGCTGCGGCTGAAGGGATGGATCTGGCCCGGCGCCGGGCTGCGCGTGCCCTCCGGAAAGGCCACCAGCTGGCAGCCCTCCTCGAGGCGGTCGATGGAGGTGCGCACCATCGTGCGGATGGAGTCGTTGACCACGTAGCCCGCGAAGCCGGCGGCGGTGCCGAGGAAGGGGTTGCGCATCAGCGAGCCCTTCATGATGCAGGCGCTGCGCGGCAGCCGCGCGACGATCATCAGGGCGTCGAGCACGCTCGGATGGTTGGCGGCGATCAGCAGGCCGCCCGGCTGGTCGCGCAGCACGTCGAGCGACTCCGCTTCCAGCCGCATCAGCCCGCTGGCCCGGGCGCAGGCCCAGTAGAAGCGGTAGCCGTAGGCGATGCCGGCGCAGCCGACGCGGCGGCCCAGCGCGCCCCGCAAAAAGAGCTTCAGCACGAAGGCCACGGCGTTCCAGGCCAGCGAGATCACGCCCAGCCACGCCAGCAGGACGAGCAGCCAGGCCCACTGCAGCACGCGCAGGGGCCAGGGGGGAGACCCCTTGTCTGCTTCCGGCAAGCCGGCATCGACGTCGATGGACACCGGCTTCACGAAACGGCCGCGTCCAGGTCGCGGATGTTCCGGCGGCGGCGCCGCCACGCGCTCCAGGTCCGCAGCGGATGCGCGAACGAGACCGCGTAGTACAGGCCCTTGAACAGCGTGAGCGGCAGGCGGAACGGGGTGCGGCCGTGGACGTCGCCCGCGAGCACCGTCAGCACCGCCTCCTTCACCCGGAACGGCGCGTCGCCCGGCATCATGAAGAAGCCGCGCATGGTGGGATTGGTCACGCGGTAGATGAACCAGCTGAATTCCTTCGGCCCCTGCCGGGTGAAGCGGTCGAACGCGGCGCGTTCGCGCGCCGCGGCCGCGGGCCCGCGCTGCAGGGTCGCCTCCACCAGCGGCAGCGCGGCGAACGCGGAGCTCATGGCCAGGTAGACGCCGGAGGAGAACACCGGGTCGACGAAGGCGTAGGCGTCGCCCAGCATGGCGTAGCGGTCGCCCGCGCAGTGCGTGCCGATGTAGGAGTAGTTGCCGGTGGCATGCACCTTCTCGTCGACCAGCGTGGCGTCGCGCAGGCGGTCCGCCAGGGCCGGGCACGCGGCGATGGTGTCGCGGAAGAACTCGGGCAGCGGCTTGTTGCGCGTCTTCAGGTAATAGGGCCACACCACGGCGCCCACGCTGGTGGTGCCGTCGGCCAGCGGGATGAACCAGAACCAGCCGTGGTCGAACCAGAAGATGGTGATGTTGCCTTCCAGCTTGCCTTCCAGCCGGCGCGCGCCGGTGAAGTGGCCGAACAGGGCGGAGCTGTTGTGGTCCGGGTGCTTCTGCTTGGTCTTGAACTTGTTGGCCAGCAGCGTGTCGCGGCCGGTGGCATCCACCAGGTAGCGGCAGCGCCACGTCGCCCGGCTGCCGTCGTCGCGTTCGACCTGCACCAGGGCGCCGTCGGCGTCGAACTGCACGTCGCGCGCGCGGTGGCCCTCCAGGGTGCGGGCGCCGGCCTCGCCGGCGGTGCGAAAGAGCAGTTCGTCCAGCTCGGAGCGCCGCACCTGCCACGCGTAGGGCTGCGACTTGTCCAGCGCTTCCGAGAACTCGATGAAGTTCTGCCGCTCGTGCTCCGGGGAGACGAACTCCACCCCCCACTTGGGCATGCCCATCTTCTCGACGTCGGCACGGACCCCGAGCTCGTCGAACAGCCGCACATTGGCCGGCAGCAGCGACTCGCCGATGTGGAAACGGGGATGGTGCTCCTTCTCCAGCACGTGCACGTCACGGCCCCCGCGCGCCAGCAGGGTGCCGAGCGTGGACCCGGCGGGCCCGCCGCCGATCACCAGCACGTCACAGGAAAAATCGGGCACTGCGCCCGGCACGGAATTCGAGGGATGCATCGGTGATTGGATTGCTGGTCACGATTCTAGCGACGGCACCTCCGCTCGCGCCTTCAGGTTGGGGGATGGCACGCAAAAGGTCACGCGCCGGGGCCGGTGCGTTGCATCGGCGCCGACGGCAATGTAAAGCTCAGAACGCCGCGATGCCGGTCTGGGCGCGCCCGAGGATCAGCGCATGGATGTCGTGGGTGCCCTCGTAGGTGTTCACCACCTCCAGGTTCACCAGGTGGCGGGCGACCCCGAATTCGTCGCTGATGCCGTTGCCGCCCATCATGTCGCGCGCCACGCGGGCGATGTCCAGCGCCTTGCCGCAGGAGTTGCGCTTCATGATGGAGGTGATCTCCACCGAGGCCGTGCCCTCGTCCTTCATGCGTCCCAGGCGCAGGCAGCCCTGCAGGCCCAGGGTGATCTCGGTCTGCATGTCGGCCAGCTTCTTCTGGACCAGCTGGTTGGCCGCCAGCGGCTTGCCGAACTGCTTGCGGTCCAGCACGTACTGGCGGGCCCGGAACCAGCAGTCCTCCGCCGCGCCGAGCGCGCCCCAGGCGATGCCGTAGCGCGCCGAGTTCAGGCAGGTGAACGGGCCCTTCAGGCCGCGCACCTCGGGGAAGGCGTTCTCCTCGGGGCAGAACACTTCCTCCATGACGATTTCGCCGGTGATCGAGGCCCGCAGGCCGACCTTGCCGTGGATGGCGGGAGCGGACAGGCCTTTCCAGCCCTTTTCCAGCACGAAGCCGCGGATCGAGCCCTCGTCGTCCTTGGCCCAGACCACGAACACGTCGGCGATCGGCGAGTTGGTGATCCACATCTTGCTGCCGCTGAGCTTGTAGCCGCCGTCGACCTTGCGGGCGCGGGTGATCATGCTGGCCGGGTCGGAGCCGTGGTTCGGTTCGGTCAGGCCGAAGCAGCCGATCCACTCCCCGCTGGCCAGCTTGGGCAGGTACTTCTGCTTCGTGGCCTCGTTGCCGAATTCGTTGATGGGCACCATCACCAGCGAGGACTGCACGCTCATCATCGAGCGGTAGCCGGAGTCGACCCGCTCCACTTCGCGGGCGACGAGTCCGTAACAGACGTAGTTGAGGCCGGCGCCGCCGTACTGCTCGGGGATGGTGGCGCCCAGCAGGCCGAGCGACCCCATCTCGCGGAAGATGCCGGCGTCCGTCTTTTCGTGGCGGAAGGCCTCGGTCACCCGGGGCAGCAGCTTTTCCTGGCAATAGGCGTGGGCGGCGTCGCGCACGGCGCGCTCGTCGTCGGTGATCTGCGACTCCAGCAGCAGCGGGTCGGCCCACTGGAAGACGGCTTTGGTTTTGGCGTTGGCCATGTAGGGACTCCGATGCGGGTGGGTGTCAGGACGGCAGCACCGCCGTGGCTTCGATCTCGACCTTGGCACGGTCCTCGATCAGGGCCTTCACTTCCACCGCCGTCATGGCGATGTCGTAGTGGCCGATGATCTCGCGGAACGCCCGCCCCACCTCGCGCGCGGCGGCGAGGTATTCGCGCTTGTCCGTGACGTACCAGGTCATCCGGACGATATTGTCGCCCCTCCCGCCCGCCGCCTTCAGCACGTCGGCGACATTCTGCAGGGCCTGCCGGGCCTGGCCGCCGAAGTCATCCGTATGGAAGCGCCCTTCGGCGTCCCAGCCGATCATGCCGGCGATGAACAGCATGCGGCCCTGGGCCACCACGCCGTTCGCATAGCCCTTGGGGCGCGGCCAGCCTTCGGGCAGCACCGCCTGGGCCGGGTTGTCACCGTTCATGCCTTCATCTCCTTGAGCAGTTCGCGCGCGATGATCAGTTGCTGCACCTCGGTGGCGCCTTCGTAGATGCGCAGCGACCGGATCTCCCGGTACAGCTGTTCCACCGGTTGCCCCGACATCACGCCCAGGCCGCCGAACATCTGCACGGCCGCGTCGATGACCTGTTGCGCACCCTCGGTGGCGCTCAGCTTGGCCATCGCCGCTTCCTTGGTGACGCCGCGGCCCTGGTCGCGCTGCCAGGCCGCCCGGTACACCAGCAAGGCCGCGCTGTCGATGGTGGTCGCCATCTGCGCGAGTTTCGCCTGGGTCAGCTGGAAGTCCGCCAGCGTCTGGTTGAACATGCGCCGGGTGGTGGCGCGCTGCAGGGCCTCGTCGAGGGCGCGCCGGGCAAAGCCCAGCGCCGCCGCGGCCACCGAGGTGCGGAACACGTCGAGCGTTCGCATCGCCACCTTGAAGCCCTCGCCGGCCGCGCCGACGCGCTGGGACAGCGGGACGCGGCAGTTGCGAAAGCGCAGGCGCGCCAGCGGGTGCGGGGCGATGACGTCGATGCGCTCGGCGATCTCGAAGCCCGGCGTGTCCGCGTCGACGATGAAGGCGGAGATGCCGCGCGGCCCCGGCGCTTCGCCGGTGCGGCAGAACACCACGTAGAAGTCGGCGATGCCGCCGTTGGAGATCCAGGTCTTCTCGCCTTCCAGCACCGCGTGGTCGCCGTCCACGTGGGCCGCGCACTGCAGGTTGGCCACGTCGGAGCCGGCGTCGGGCTCGGACAGCGCGAAGGCGGCGATGGCCTCGCCGCTCGCCACGCGCGAGAGATAGCGCTCCTGCTGCTGCGGCGTGCCCTGCAGGCTGATGGCGCCGGAGCCCAGCCCCTGCATCGCGAAGGCGAAGTCGGCCAGGCCGTTGTGGCGGGCCAGCGTCTCGCGGATCAGGCAGATGGCGCGGGTGTCGATGCCCTTGCCGTGGCCCCAGGGCTGCACGCCGACCGCGTGGCGCAGCCAGCCGGCGCCGCCGAGCTTGCGGACCAGTTCCCGGCAGGCGGAGTCCACGTCGCGGCCATGCAGGTGCGACACGTTGGCGGACGCCCAGTCATCGAGTTCGCGCGCCAGGACGCGGTGCCGCTCTTCGAAGAAAGGCCATTCGAGGTAGGACTTGTCGGCCATCTCAGTTCCCTTCGAACCGGGGCTTCTGCTTCGCCACGAACGCCTCGTACGCCCGGGTGAAATCACCCGTCAGCATGCACAGCGCCTGGGCCTGCGCCTCCGCCTCGATGGCCTGCTCCAGCGTCATCGCCCATTCCTGGTGGAGCATGGTCTTGGTGATGCCGTTGGCGAAGGTCGGCCCTTCGGCCAACTGCCGCGCGAGCGCCTGCGCATCCTGCAGCAGCGACTCGGGTGCGCACAGCCGGTTGAAGAAACCCCAGCGCTCGCCCTCTTCCCCTCCGAGGGAGCGGCCGGTGTACAGCAGCTCGCTGGCCCGCCCCTGGCCGATGATCCGCGGCAGCATCGCGCACGCGCCCATGTCGCAGCCGGCCAGCCCGACGCGGTTGAACAGGAAGGCGGTCTTGCTGCGCGCGGTGCCCAGCCGCAGGTCGGACGACATGGCCACGATGGCGCCCGCCCCGGCGCAGACACCGTCCACCGCCGCCACGATGGGCTGCGGGCAGCCGCGCATGGCCTTCACCAGGTCGCCGGTCATGCGCGTGAACATCAGCAGCTCCGGTGCCTTCAACTTCACCAGCGGCCCGATGATCTCGTGCACGTCGCCGCCGGAGCAGAAGTTGCCGCCGGCCCCGGCCACCACCACGGCGTGCACGTCGGTCGCGTACTTCAACTGGCCGAACAAGTCGCGCAGTTCCGCATACGAGTCGAAGGTCAGCGGGTTCTTGCGCTCGGGCCGGTTCAGCGTGACGGTGGCGACGCCGTCCTGCACCTGCCAGAGGAAGTGTTCGGCGCGGTAGCCCGCCAGTTGCTTGCGGTTGCCCGCGGCCAGCGCGGGGTCCACCCGCTCAGTTGAATCGTTCATTCTTCGTCTCCTGGGCCTGGGTGGCGCGTTCGCGCTCCAGGTTGCGTTCGAGCTGGGTCTTGCCGGACAGGTACTGCTTCGGCCACGGCACGTCGCGGTAGCCGATCTTCGCGGCTTCCAGCAACGACCAGGCGGGGTTGGCCAGGTGCGGCCGCGCGATCGCGCACAGGTCCGCGCGGCCGGCCGCGATGATGCTGTTCACGTGGTCGGCCTCGGAGATCGCGCCCACGGCCATGGTGGCGATGCCCGCCTCGTTGCGGATGCGATCGGCAAACGGCGTCTGGTACATGCGGCCGTACACCGGCTGCTGCTTCTTGCTCACCTGCCCGGAGGAGCAATCGACCAGGTCGCAGCCGGCCGCCTTGAAGGCCCGGGCGATGTCGACGGCGTCGTCG
Source organism: Ramlibacter sp. (assembly GCA_021323335.1). Lineage (GTDB taxonomy): Bacteria > Pseudomonadota > Gammaproteobacteria > Burkholderiales > Burkholderiaceae_C > Ramlibacter. The sequence continues at coordinate 34,130 of JAJTCN010000003.1, read as the reverse complement.
GGGGTGATGCCGCCCTCCACCCAGTCGTGCGCGGAGATCCGCACCGACATCGGCTTGTCCGCCGGCCACATCGCGCGCATGGCCGCAAACACTTCCAGCGGCCAGCGCAGGCGGTTGGCCAGCGAGCCGCCGTAGTCGTCGGTGCGCTGGTTGGTCAGCGGCGAGATGAAGCTGGAGAGCAGGTAGCCGTGCGCGCAATGCAGTTCCAGCCAGTCGAAGCCGGCCTCGGCGGCGTAGCGCGTGCTGCGCACGAAGTCGTCCCGCACGCGCTCCATGTCGGCGCGGGTCATGGCGCGGGACCAGTCGCTCACCCCGTCCAGGTATTGCTGCGGCGACGCGGACAGCAAAGGCCAGTTGCCCTGCTCCAGCGGCAGGTCCTCGCCCTCCCACGGCACCCGCGTGGAGCCCTTGGGGCCGGCGTGTCCCAGCTGCAGGGCGATCTTCGCGTCGCTGTTGGCATGCACGAAATCGACGATGCGCTTGAAGCCGTCGCGCTGCTGGGTGTTCCACAGGCCCGGGCAGCCGGGCGTGATGCGCGCGTCCGGGCTGGGGCAGGTCATCTCCGCCACCACCATGCCGGCGCCGCCCATGGCGCGGGCGCCGAGGTGCACCAGGTGGTAGTCCGCCGGCAGGCCGTCCACGCAGGAGTACTGGGCCATCGGCGACACCACGACGCGGTTCTTCAGCGTGACCGTTCGCAAGGTGAAAGGTGTGAACATCGGTGGGATCGGCTGCTGCGGCGCGACGCGATGGGCGCCGGAGCGCTCGGCGATCCAGTCCTCGTACTGCTCGACGTAGCCGCGGTCGCGCAGGCGCAGGTTCTCGTGGCTGATGCGCTGGCTGCGCGTGAGCAGGGAATAGGCGAACTGCTGGGGCGGCAGGTTGACGTAGCGCGCCACGTTCTCGAACCACTCGGTCGAATTGCGCGCCGCGTTCTGGATCTTCAGCACCTCGACGCTGCGCACCTCCTCGTACTGGCGCAGCGCCTGCGCCAGGTCCCCCGGGGAGCGGCCGATGCAGCGGGCGAGCTCGATCGCGTCCTCCAGCGCCAGCTTGGTGCCGGAGCCCACCGAGAAGTGCGCGGTGTGCGCCGCGTCGCCCATCAGCACCACCGGCGCGCGGCCGTTGTGGTGCACCCAGGAGCCGCAGACCACGCGCGGGAACTTGATCCATTGCGCCGAGCCCCGCAGGTGGGACGCATTCGACATCAGCGCGTGGCCGTCGAGGACCTTGGCGAACAGCTGCTCGCAGAACGCGATGGCCTCCTCCTTGGACATCTGGTCCAGCCCGGCCTTCTGCCACACCGCCTCCGGCGTCTCGACGATGAAGGTGGAGGTGTCGGCATCGAACTGGTAGGCGTGGGCCTGGAACCAGCCGTGCGGCGTCTCCTCGAAGGCAAAGGTGAAGGCGTCGAACTTCCTGTGCGTGCCCAGCCACACGAAGCGGCAATCGCGCAGGTCGATGTCCGGCTTGTAGGTGTCCGAATACTTGGTGCGGATGCGGCTGTTCAGGCCGTCGCTGGCGATGACCAGGTCGGCCCCTGGGTAGTCCTCGTCGCCCTGGGCGTTGGTGTCGAAGACCAGTTCGACGCCCAGTTGCTCGCAGCGACGCTGCAGGATGTTGAGCAGGCGCTTGCGGCCGATGCCGATGAAGCCGTGGCCGCCGGAGCGCACCTTGTGGCCGCGGATGTGGACCTCGATGTCGTCCCAGTGGTTGAAGGCGTCCAGGACTTCGGCCGCGCTCTCGGAGTCCGCCGCCTGCAGGTTGCCGAGGGTCTGGTCGGAGAACACCACGCCCCAGCCGAAGGTGTCGTAGGGCTTGTTGCGTTCGATGACCCGCACGCGATGCGACGGGTCCTGCTTCTTCATGAGCAACGCGAAGTACAGCCCCGCCGGGCCGCCGCCGATGCAGACGATGTCCATGGTTGCTCCAGGCCTAGATAGTTTAAGTTTAAAGCATCTGCGGAAGGTCGTCACCCCCACCTGCCTTCCCGTCACCCCCGCGGAGGCGGGGGCCCAGGGCGTTCAGGATGCAAGGGAGCCCTGGATTCCCGCCTCCGCGGGAATGACAAGGGAGGTATGCGCCAGCCGCATCACCTCCCGCGGCCGTTCCACCTTCAGCTTGTGGTCGCTCCACACCTGCCGCCACTTCCGTGCTCCCGGCAAGCCGTTGTACAGCCCCATCATGTGCCGCGCGATGGAATGCCACGGCGTGCCGCGCCGGGCGTGCTCGCGCTCCATGTACGCGACCATCCGCTCCTCCACTTCCTCGCGCGTGAGCCCGGACGGCGCCTCGCCGTAGAACAGTTCGTCCCAGCGCGCCAGCCACCAGGGGTGGTGATAGGCCTCCCGGCCGACCATCACGCCGTCCAGCACCCGCAACTGCTCCTGCACGACTGCGTCGGTCGCGATCCCGCCGTTGATGCCGATCACCAGGTGCGGGAATTCCTGCTTCAGGCGGTGCACCAGGTCGTAGCGCAGCGGCGGGACCTCGCGGTTCTCCTTGGGCGAGAGCCCCTTCAGCCAGGCGTTGCGGGCATGGACCATGAAGACGCCGCAGCCGGCCTCGGCGACGGTGCCGACGAAGTCCCGCACGAAGTCGTAGCTCTCCACCTTGTCGATGCCGATGCGGTGCTTCACGGTCACCGGCACGTCGACAGCGTCGACCATGGCCTTGACGCCATCGGCCACCAGCTTCGGCTCCGCCATCAGGCAGGCGCCGAAGGAGCCGCGCTGCACGCGTTCGCTGGGGCAGCCGCAATTCAGGTTGATCTCGTCGTAGCCCCACTGCGCGCCCAGCTTCGCGGCGTGCGCCAGGTCGGCCGGCTCGCTGCCGCCCAGTTGCAACGCCACCGGGTGCTCGGTCTCGTCGAAGTCCAGGTGCCGCGGGACGTCGCCATGCAGCAGCGCGCCGGTGGTCACCATCTCCGTGTACAGGCGGGTGCGGCGGCTGAGCAACCGATGGAAGTAGCGGCAGTGGCGATCGGTCCAGTCCATCATCGGGGCGACGCTCATTCGCCAGGCGCACGCTTCCGGCACAACGCGTTGATTCATCACGGGGCCGAGTTTACGCACCTCCCCGGCGGCACCCGCCGCGGGCTGCCGCGAGGCCCACTATGCTGTCGAGATGGCATCCATCGCCCGCTACCTGTCCAACTTGTCGAATGGCAAGACCGTTCTCTGGTGCTACCTCCTCTGGTGGACCAGCACGGTGTTCCACCATTTCGATCCGTCGCCAAGTCTCTGGATCAATTCGCTGGGCATCAGCGCACTCATCGGGGTGGCCCTCATCCTCAGCGTGAGCGGCCGCAATCCGGTCTGGAGCGACAGGTGGCAGGTCTTCCGCCTGTTCGCCATGCCGTTCTGCGTGTCGAGCTTCTCCTCCCTCATCAAGGGCAAGGGCTTCTGGCTGGTGCTTTCGCCCTCACCCAGGGAGCTGGCGGCGAACGTGGCGCTATGCGCCACCTTCGTCCTGACCGTGTTCCTGCTGCGGAAGGCGCGCCGGTCCGCAACGGCGTGAGTCCCGACTGTCTGCTGCGCGAAACGTCCCGCCGCGCTGCTGCGTGAATATCACACGGCCGCAAGCTCATCCTTTCGAACGGTTACCTTGCGGCTGCGTCCTGCTGAGCCAGATCGAAAGGGCTTGCCTACGATTCGGGAATGGACCAAGACCTACACGATGACGGCGTCTCCTCCTACAAGCAACCGCGAAGGAAATCCGGCAAAGCCGTAGCTGCCGCCATGGCCCTCGGCCTGGCCGTTCTCTCCGCGGGCTGCGGCGGGGGCGCCGGGGGCGCCGCCGAACCTGGCGCGATGGCGGCTGAGGCCGCCTTCGACGAGGACCAGCCCTCGGCCCAGCGCGCGGACCTGCCGTCCTCCACCGCGGCGGAACTGGCCTCCACCGCCGACCGCGCCCCGCTGGGAGTGAACCTGGAAGGCGTCTCGGACTGGGCTCGCCTGCAGCCCTTCGTCGACCTGATGAAGAGTGCGCGCCCCTGGGGCACCGTGGACGCCCCCTGGGATGAGGCGGCGTCCGTGGATGCGCTGGGCTGGCCCACCGGCGATGCGGCCGTCATGGTCAACGTGCGCACCGCGGAGCCCGGCGACGAGGGCAAGCCCTACGCGACCATCAAGCCCGGCGTCTACCGGCTGCGGTTCGTGGGACGGGCCACGGTCGATGCGAGCGTTTCCACGAACGTCGTGGTGCGCAACGTCACGTACGACCCGGCAACCAACCGTTCCCTGGGGGAGGTCGTGGTCGGCGCCAACGCCACCCAGCTCGTGCTGGCCTTCCGCGGCACCACCAACGGCGTGCGCAACGTGTCGCTGCGGATGCCCGGCTACCCGGCGGCCCAGGTGTTCACCGACCAGTTCGCGCAGGCGCTGGAGCCTTTCCGCGTCGTGCGTTTCATGGACTTCCTGCGGACCAACCACAACCCGGTGCGCACCTGGCGCCAGCGCACGGTCAAGGCGTCCGGTTCGCAGGCCTCCGCCAAGGGCGCCGCGTACGAGTACGCGATCGAGGTGGGCAACCAGCTGGGCAAGGACATCTGGATCAACATTCCCGTGCACGCGGACGATGCCTACGTCCGCTCGCTCGCGAAACTCCTCAAGAACCAGGTGTGGCCGGGACGCGTGGTGTACGTGGAGTACAGCAACGAGCTGTGGAACTACCAGTTCACGCAAACCGTCGACAACATGAACCTGGCGGTGGCGGAAGCGATCGCCGGCGACCGGACCCTGACCAAGGGCCAGGCGTGCACCACGGAGCTGTTCGCCGCGAATGCCGGCGAATGCAATCCCTACTGGGCCGGCTACTACCGGGTCGGCAAGCGCACCGTGCGCATCGCCCAGATCTTCTCGGAGGTCTACGGCCCCGGCGCGCTGAACAACCAGGTGCGCGTGGTGTACGCCACCCAGTTCGTCAATCCGGGCATCGCGGAGCAGGTGCTGAAGAACATCGCCACCTACCGCGGCGTGCCCTCGTCGCTGATCTACGGCGTGGCCACGGCGCCCTACTTCTACCTGGACGAGACGCTGGCGGCTTCGCCGACAGCCACGCCTGCCCAGATCCTCCAGAGCCTCGAAGCATCCCTGGGCACGGAAAACGAAGCCTTCTTCGCCGCCGGCGTGCACGAGAACGGCGCCTTCGTCCGCAAGCCCTACTCGGGCGGCAACTACACGGGTGCATCGCACAAGGCGCTGGCCGATTACTACGGGATCAAGAGCCTGGCCTACGAGGGCGGCCCCGACCTGCGGCAGAGCCCGGCGAACCAGGTCGCGAAGCTCGCCGCCAGCCGGGACGCGCAGATGGGAGAACTGGTGCGTCGCGAAGTGACGCAATGGTTCGGCTGCGGCAACGACCTCTTCATGCACTACAGCCTGTCCTCCTCGTGGGACCGGTATGGCTACTGGGGCCTCACCAATGACCCGACCGACCTGGCGGGCGCGAAGTACCAGGCCGCGCGCACCGTCGCCGACAGCGCGAAGTCGGCGTGGACCACCTGCCGGTGAGGCCGGCCCGGGGGCCGGGCCGCGCGGCTTGTCCGCGCTGCTCCTACCGCCCTCCGCCACCCTTGACTACACGGCGGCCCGCGTAGCTGCGCTGCAATGCTCCAGAGCTACAACAAGGAGCGCAGATGAAGCCATTCCAACTCGATTCCAGCATGAAGACGGCGCTCGGCGGCGTGTTCTATCCCACGGGCTGGCTGGTGCTGATGTTCGCCGGCGAGCAGCAGGCGCGCGACGCCGGGAAGCTGCTGGCGGACGAAGGCATTGCCGACGACGACGTGCTGCTGGTGACCCCGGAAGACTTCCGCCGCGACATCATCGGCACCGCCGGCGACGACGCGATCGTTCCCTCGGCAGGAACGGAGGGTGACACGGTGCGCAAGTTCGCCGGGTTCGCCCGCGAGGGCCACTACGGGCTGATGGTCCACGCCCCCAAGGCCGAGGACTCCGACCGCATCCTCGAGCTGCTGCGCGGCAGCGGCATCACCTACGGGCAGAAGTACCGCCACCTCGTCATCGAGGACGTCGAAGCCTAGGCCCGGGCCCTCCCATGCCGCGGCAAGGGTCATGCCTTTCGCGGCGGCGCGCGCGAGCCTATGCTGGCTTCGCGTGCGTCAAGGAGTTGCCGATGAAACGCTTCCACCTCGACCCCGGCATGACCAACATGCGCGGCGTGTTCTACCCCACCGGCCACATGGTGCTGATGTTCCCCTCCGCGGAGGACGCGCGGCATGCCGCCGAGCTGCTGCAGCGGGACGGGGTCGCCGAAGACGACCTGAGCATCGCCACCCCGGCCGAATTCGAGGCCCAGGTGGCCGATGCCAGCGACGACTACGACGACTTGCTGCTGCCTTCCGTGGGCACCGAAGGCGAGACGGCGCGCCGCTTCCGCAGCCTGGCCCGCGAAGGACATCACGCGCTCATCGTTCACGCCTCCGCGCGCCTGTCGTCGGACCACGTGCTCGACGTGCTCCGCGACACGCACATCAGCTATGGGCAGCGCTACCGCTTCCTGGTCATCGAAGACCTGGTTTAACCCATGTGCAGGCCGCCGTTGACGGAGAAGTCCGCCCCGGTGGTGTAGCCGCTTTCATCGCCCGCCAGCCAGGCGATGATGGAGGCGATCTCGCTCGGCTCGCCCAGGCGCTTGACCGGGATGGTGGCGACGATCTTGTCGAGCACGTCCGCGCGGATCGCCTTGACCATGTCGGTGCCGATGTAGCCCGGGCTCACGGTGTTGACGGTGACGCCCTTGTTGGCGAGCTCCTGCGCCAGCGCCATCGAGAAGCCGTGCATGCCGGCCTTGGCCGCGGAGTAGTTGGTCTGCCCCGCCTGCCCCTTCTCGCCGTTGACGGACGAGATGTTGATGATGCGGCCCCAGCCCTTCTCGACCATGTCGCCCACCACCTGCTTGGTGACGTTGAACATGGAGTTCAGGTTGGTCTCGATCACCGCGTCCCAGTCCTCGCGCGACATCTTCAGGAACATGCGGTCCCGGGTGATGCCGGCATTGTTGACCAGCACGTCGATGCCGCCGTGCTCGGCTTTCGCCTTGCTGAAGGCCTCCACCGTGGAGTCCCAGTCGCCGACGTTGCCGACGGAGGCGTGGAAGGTGTAGCCCTGCGCCTTCTGCTCGTCGAGCCACTTCTTGAAGTCGCGCGTCGGGCCGCAGCCGGCGATGACGGTGAAGCCCTCCTTGTGGAGGCGCTGGCAGATGGCGGTTCCGATGCCCCCCATGCCGCCGGTGACGTATGCGACTTTGCCCTTGGCCATGTTCATTCCCCTTGTCTCGGTTGCGTTCGATTCATTCTGCGCGCTTACGCACGCTCGACTGCGAGGGAAACTCCCATGCCGCCGCCGATGCACAGGGCGGCCACGCCCTTCTTGGCCTCGCGCCGCTGCATCTCGTGCAGCAGGGTCACCAGGATGCGGGCGCCGGATGCACCGATCGGGTGCCCGATGGCGATGGCGCCGCCGTTGACGTTGACCTTGGCCGGGTCGATGTCCAGCGCCTTGTTGACGGCGCAGGCCTGGGCGGCGAAGGCTTCGTTCAGCTCGAACAGGTCGACCTGCGAGGCCTTCCAGCCGGCGCGCTCCAGCGCCTTCTTCGTGGCGGACACGGGGCCCATGCCCATGGTCTTGGGGTCCAGGCCGGTGGTGCCGAAGGCCTTGATGGTGGCCAGCGGCTTCAGGCCCAGCTCCTTGGCCTTCTTCGCGCTCATCACCACCACGGCGGCGGCGCCATCGTTCAGGCCGGAGGCATTGCCGGCCGTCACGCTGCCGGCCTTGTCGAAGGCGGGACGCAGGCCGGCCAGCGCTTCGGCGCTGGTCTTCTTGTTGATGAACTCGTCGGATTCGAAGCGGATGGGATCGCCCTTCTTCTGCGGGATCTCGATCGCGACGATCTCGTCCTTGAACCGGCCGGCTTCCTGCGCCGCCGCGGCCTTCTGCTGGCTGCCGAGGGCCAGCGCATCCTGCGCCGCGCGGTCGATGTTGTGCTCCTTGGCCACGTTCTCCGCGGTCACGCCCATGTGGTACTGGTTGTAGACGTCCCACAGGCCGTCCACGATCATCGTGTCCTGCATCTTCCAGTCGCCCATGCGCTGGCCGTCGCGCGAGCCCATCAGCACGTGGGGCGCGGCGCTCATGTTCTCCTGGCCGCCGGCCACGACGATCTCGGCGTCGCCCCAGGCGACGGCCTGCGCCGCCAGCATCACGGCCTTGAGGCCGGAGCCGCAGACGGCATTGATGGTGAGGCCCGGCACCTCCTTGGGCAGCCCCGCCTTCAGCAGCGCCTGGCGCGCCGGGTTCTGGCCCGCGCCGGCGGCGAGCACCTGGCCCATGATCACTTCGCTCACCTGCGCGGGGTCGACCTTGGCGCGCGCCAGCGCCTCCTTGATCACGGCCGCGCCGAGGTCGACGGCGGGAACCTTGGCGAGCGAGCCGCCGAACTTGCCGACGGCGGTGCGGACGGCGGAAACGATGACGATGTCTTCCATGGGGACTCTCCTTCGGGTTTCACTCCCTCCCCCACTGGGGGAGGGTTGGGGTGGGGGCGCTGGGGTGGGCGCTACGCCTTCGCCTTCACGTACCGGCCCGGCGCCGGCTCGATGGCCTTGTACTTGGCGCCCTTGCCATAGGTCTTGGGCGCGGGAACCTGCTTGCCGCCATGGCTCTTCAGCCAGGCAGCCCAGTCGGTCCACCAGCTGCCGGGATGCTCCTTCGCGCCCGCCAGCCAGGCTTCGTGGGTCTCGGGCAGCTTGTCGTTGGTCCAGTACGAGCGCTTCTTCTTCGCCGGCGGATTGATCACGCCGGCGATGTGGCCGGAGGCGCCCATCACGAAGCGCTTCTTGCCGGGCAGGTGCTTCACGGACGCATAGGCGCCCGCGATGGGCACGATGTGGTCCTCGCGCGAGCCGTAGATGTAGACCGGGAGGTCCACCTTGCGCAGGTCCACCTTCTCGCCGCACACCACCGCCTTGCCCGGCTTGACCAGGTTGTTCTCGTGGTAGGTGTTGCGCAGGTACCAGGTGTACATGGGCCCCGGCAGGTTGGTGGAGTCGCTGTTCCAGTACAGCAGGTCGAACGGCGGCGGCGTTTCGCCCTTCAGGTAGTTGCCGACGACGTAGTTCCACACCAGGTCGTTGGGCCGCAGGAAGCTGAAGGTGGAGGCGAGCTCCTGGCCCTTGAGCAGGCCGCCCTTGCCCATCTGCATCTCGCGGTACTTGACGAAGGGCTCGTCGATGAACAGGTCCAGCACGCCGGTGTCGCTGAAGTCGAGCAAGGTGGTGAGCAGCGTGGCGGAGGCCACCGGCTTGTCGCCGCGTGCCGCGGCGACGGCCAGCGCCGTGCCGAGGATGGTGCCGCCGACGCAGAAGCCCAGCGCGTTGATCTGCCTGGCGCCCGAGATCTCCTGCACCACCGAGATCGCCTTCAGCGCCGCGTCCTCGATGTAGTCGTCCCAGGTCTTGTCTTCCAGCGACGCGTCGACGTTGCGCCAGCTCACCACGAAGGTGCGGTGCCCCTGCTCCACCAGGTAGCGGATCAGCGAGTTCTCCGGCTGCAGGTCGAGGATGTAGAACTTGTTGATGCAGGGCGGCACCACGAGATAGGGCCGTTCGTAGACCTGCTTGGTCAGCGGCTTGTATTCGAGCAGCTGGAACAGCTCGTTCTCGAAGACCACGGCGCCTTCGGAGGTCGCCACGTTGCGGCCGACGTCGAAGGCGCTCTCGTCGGTCATCGACACGTGGCCTTGCTGCAGGTCCGCCAGCAGGTTCTGCAGCCCCTTGGCGATGCTCTCGCCCTTGGTCTCGATGGCCTTCTGCTGGGCCTCGGCGTTCAGCGCCATGAAGTTGCTGGGGGCCGAGGCGGCCATCCACTGCTCCACGGCGAAGCGCAGGCGGGCCTTGGTCTTGGCGTCGGTGTCGGCGGCCTCCGCCAGGCCGAGCAGCGTGCGGGCGTTCAGGAGGTAGATCGCGGCCGTGAAGGCCGCCACCGGGTTGTGGGCCCACGCGTCACCGGCGAAGCGCTTGTCGCCGGCCGGCTTGGCCCCGAGCCCGGCATTCCACAATTCGCAGGCTTCGCGCACGTATGCTTGCTGCAGCGCCTGCAGCTTGTCCGGAGCGAATCCGAGGTGGGGGACGGCGCCGGCGCCGCCCCCAGCCGGCTGGAACTGCTGGAGCGCCTGGGTCCATTGCTGCGCCAGGTCCTGCTGGAAGCGCTGCGCCTGGGCGGCCCAGTCCACGTCAGAATTCATCTTGTCTCCTAAGTCTTATGTCTACGCTACTTCCAAGTATCTCACCGGAAATGCTGCACTGCAACATCAACCATTCGGGGGTCCCTTGTACCTGGTCGTGATCGCCTGGATGTACGTCGCGGTCATGATGGCGGTGGCGGAGGCGACGCATCCCGGCGGCACGCTGCTCGGGGCCGTCATCACCTTTGTACTCTATGGCGTGGGCCCCGTGGCTCTTCTGGTCTACCTGATGGGACGACCGGCAAGGCGCGCCGCCCGGGCCCGGCGCGAAGCCGCGGCTTCAGGCGCGCCAGATGGCGGCAGCAAAGCGCCCGCTGACGCGGTCGCGCCGGTGCGAAAAGAACCTTGAGGCGTTGGCGACGGTGCACCAGGCTGCCGTGCCGTCGTTGCCGTGAAGGCTGGCGATCCCGAGCGCGGCAAGGCGGCGGCGCGCCAGCGCCGGCAGGTCGGCCAGGAACTTGCCCGCGCCGTGCGGGCGGAAGCACGCCGCGGCGCCGGCGTCGCCGGCCCTGAAAGCGGCCCGGACCTCCGGCCCCACCTCGAAAGCGTCCGGTCCGATGCACGGCCCGAGCCAGGCGTGCACCTGCGCCGCATCGCCAGCCAGCGGCGCGATCGCCTCCCAGAGCGTTTCCAGCACGCCCCTGCCCCGCTCACCGGCCAGCCCGCGCCAGCCGCAGTGGGCCGCCGCGACGACGCAGCCCCGCGCGTCCGCCAGCAGCACCGGCAGGCAGTCGGCCACCATGATGGTGCAGGCCAGCTCGCGCTCGGTGGTCCAGCAGGCGTCCGCTTGCGTTCCATCCGCCGTGTCCCGGGTCAGCTGCACGACGCCGAGGCCATGCACTTGCTGCAGGAACACCGGCCTGGCGCCCAGGTCGCCCGCGAACCGGCGCCGGTTCTCGGCGACGTGCTCCGGATCGTCACCGACATGGTCACCGAGATTGAGGCTGTCGTAGGGCGGCGGCGAGACGCCGTCGGCGCGCTCGCTGCACCAGGCGTGCACGCCCGCGAAAGCGGGCCACTGCGGCGTCACGCGTTCAGGCCTCGTTGTCCGGACAGCTCGACGGTTGCGCCTTCCGGAAGGCGGGCAGCTTCATGCACGCCTCGAAGGCCGCCATCGTTCGCGGCAGCCCGGAGAGATCGACGTCGAAGCGCTGGCCGTTGAAGATCTGCGGCACCAGGCAGCAGTCGGCCAGCGTCGGGGTGTCGCCGTGGCAATAGGTGGAGGCGGGCAGGCGCTGCAATTCCTTCTCGAAGGACTCCAGCCCGGTGCGCACCCAGTGGCGGTACCAGGTGTTCTTGGCTTCCTCCTCCACCTTCAGCTCGCGCACCAGGTACTTCAGCACCCGCAGGTTGTTGAGCGGGTGGATCTCGCAGGCGATCAACTGCGCCAGCGCCCGCACCCGGGCGCGGCCCAGCGCATCGGCCGGCAGCAAGGGCGGCTGCGGATGCGTTTCGTCGAGGTATTCGATGATGGCCATCGACTGGCCGAGCAGCTCGCCTTCATCGGTTTCCAGCGCCGGCACAAGGCCCGACGGAGAGACCGCGGCGAACTGCTCCTGCTTGTGTTCGCCCTTGACCAGGTGCACCGGCAGGTACTCGTAGCCGAGGCCCTTGAGTTCCAGCGCGATGCGGACGCGAAACGAAGCCGAGGAGCGGAAGTAGTTGTACAGCTTCATGGCGCCAAGCATAAACCGATGTCCCCTACACTGGCGTGAAAACACAGGAGACACCATGCTGCATCCCCAGGCCCAGGCGCTGATGAAGCTGATGGAGGAGCGCGGCGTGCCGCCGACGCACACGCTGTCGCCGGCCGACGCCCGGGCCTTCTACCGCGAGCGCCGCACGTTCACCCAGCCCGCGCCGCCGGAAGTGGGCGCGGTGCGCGACCTGGAGGCGCGCGGCCCGGCCGGCCCGATCCCCTTGCGCAGCTACCGGCCGGCGGGATCCTCGCCCGACGCCGTGCTGCCGGTGCTCGTCTACTACCACGGCGGCGGCTGGGTGATCGGCGACCTCGACACCCATGACGTCCTGTGCCGGCAGCTCTGCAACCTGTCCGGCTGCGCCGTGGTCGCGGTGGACTATCGGCTGGGCCCCGAGAACCGCTTCCCGGCCGCGGTGGACGACGCCGTCGCGGCGGCGCGGTGGGTGCGCGCGCAGGCCGCCGCCCTGAAGGTGGACGCATCGCGGCTGGCCGTCGGCGGCGACAGCGCGGGCGGCAACCTCGCCGCGGTGGTCGCACTGGCGGCGCGCGAGGCCGGCGACTTGGCCGTAGCCTTCCAGCTGCTGATCTATCCGGCCACCGACCAGCGCCGCGGCTGGCCCTCGCACACCACCAACGGCCAGGGCTACGTGCTGACCAAGGACAGCATGGACTACTACCATGACCACTACATCGCGGACAAGGCGCAGGACCTCGACTGGCGCGCCTCGCCACTGCTGCACCCCGACCTGTCGAAGCTGCCGCCGGCCTTCGTGCTCACCGCCGGCTACGACCCGCTGCGGGACGAAGGCCTGCAGTACGCGCACGCGCTGACCGTCGCCGGCAACCGCGCCACGCTGGTCAACTTCGAACGCCAGATCCACGGCTTCATCACCATGGGCCGTGTCATCGACGAAGCCAACGTCGCCGTGCAGCTGTGCGCGGCGCAGCTGAAGCAGGCGCTGGCCTGAACCGTGCAACGTATTTCCAAGGAGAAACCATGAACAAGTCCAAGTCCCTCGGCCTGCTCGCCGCTGCCGCCGTGCTCGCCCTCGCCGGTTGCGCGTCCTACCGCACGTCCGGCCCCACGGCGACGGCCACGCTCACCCCCACCACCGGCAACAACACGACCGGCAGCGTGCGCTTCGTGCAGTCCGGCGATCTCGTGCAGGTCAGCGGCGAGATCCGCGGCCTCAAGCCCGGCGCCGAACACGGCTTCCACGTGCACGAGAAGGGCGACTGCTCCAGCGGCGACGGCATGAGCGCCGGCGGCCACTTCAACCCGGACGGCGCCCCGCACGGGCGGCATGGCGCCGGCAGGCACCACGTCGGCGACATCCCCAGCCTGCGCGCCAACGCCAACGGCGTCGCCCGCTTCGACTTCACCTCGACGAGCATCCGCCTGGGCAACGGCCCTCACAGCGTGGTCGGCCGCGGCCTGATCGTGCACCGCGACCCCGACGACTACACCACGCAGCCCACCGGCAATGCCGGGCCGCGCCTGGCCTGCGCCGTCATCACCCGCTCCTGAAGCCGGCGCCATGAAGTCCGAGCAGAACGAACTGGTCACGCGCATCGGGCCCGGCACGCCGTGCGGGGCGGTGCTGCGCAGCTACTGGCAGCCGGTCGCGCTGGTCGATGAATTCGACCCGCGGCTGGATGCGCGGATGGCCCAGCGGCCGGTGAAGGCGGTGCGCGTGATGGGGCAGGACCTGGTGCTGTTCCGCGACCAGGCCGGCCGGTGGGGCCTGCTCGATCGCGATTGCCCGCACCGCGGCGCGGACCTGTCGTTCGGCCGGCACGAGGGTGACGGCCTGCGTTGCCCCTTCCACGGCTGGAAGTTCGACGCCTCGGGCCGCTGCCTGGAAACGCCGGCGGAGCCGGCCGGCAGCAAGCTGTGCGAACGCGTGCGCCAGCGCAGCTACCCGGTCGTCGAGAAGAGCGGCATCCTGTTCGGCTGGTTCGGCGACGAGGGCAAGGCGCCGCCCTTCCCCGCCTTCGACTGCTTCACCGCCCCGGCCACCCACACCTTCGCCTTCAAGGGCCTGTGGAACTGCAACTGGCTGCAGGCCTTCGAGGTCGGCATCGACCCGGCGCACCCGTCCTTCCTGCATCGCTTCCTCAACGACACGGCGCTGGACGCGGTGGGCGAGAACGCCGCCGGCCGCCAGTTCCGCAGCGCCAGCGCGGGGGACTTCGGCGGCGAGAAGTGGCCGATGACGCGGATCATGCGCGAGTTCCACCAGCCCGAGATCTCCTTCGAGACGAAGCCTTGGGGCCTGCAGCTCACCGCGCTGCGGCCGATGACGGACGAACTCACCCACGTGCGCATCACCAGCGCGATCTTCCCGCACACCTTCGTCATCCCGCTGTCGGAGACGATGACCATCACGCAGATGCACGTCCCGGTCGACGACGTGCGCACCTACTGGTATTCGGTGTTCACCAGCTTCGCCGGCCCGGTGGACAAGGACGCCATGCGCAACCAGCGGCTGCAGTTCATCTCGCTGCCCGACTACATCCCCAAGTCCGGCCGCCACAACGCCTGGGGCTTCAACCCGGACGAACAGCGCGCCCAGACCTACCTCGGCATGGGCGAGGAAGACATCAACGTGCACGACCAATGGGCGGTGGAAAGCATGGGCGCCATCCAGGACCGCACCCGCGAACACCTGGGCACCAGCGACAAGGTGATCATGGCCAACCGGCGCATGCTGCTCAAGGCCATCGAAACCGTGCAGGCCGGCGGCACCGCGCCGGGCGTGGCCGATCCCGCGCTCGCACCGCAGATGCAGGGGCCGGACACCGTCGACGGCATCGCGCCGGCGGGCACCTGGGGCACCTGGTGGCAGGAACGGGTGCAGGCCAAGCGCGCCGGCGCGCCCTGGCTGCGGCAGCCCGCGCCGGAGGTGCAGCCTACGTGAGCGCGTTCGCCGAACGCTGCGGCGTCCACGACGCCGCGCGCGAAGCTTCGTTGCAGCGGATCGGCCGCCTGGTCCAGGCCCAGGGGCTGGAGCTGGTGCGCTTCGCCTGGTGCGACGTGCACGGCGTGCAGCGCGGCAAGACCCTGGTGGCCGGCGCCGTGGAGCGCGCGCTGCGCGACGGCATCGGCATGGTCAGCACGCTGATGCTGAAGGACACTTCGGACCGCACCGCCTTCAAGGTGTTCGAGCCGGGCGGCACGGCGTCGCTGCCGGGCTTCGGCTTCGCCAACAACCTGCTGTTGCTGGCGGACCCGGAGAGTTTCCGGCAATTGCCGTGGACGCCCGCGACCGGATGGCTGCGCGCGCAACCCTACTTCCAGGACGGCACGCCGGTGGAACTGGACACGCGGCGGGTGCTGCAGCGCGCGCTGGCGAAGCTGGCCGACGCGGGCTTCACGCTCAAGTGCGGGCTGGAAGTCGAGTTCCACATCTACCGCCTCGATGGCACGCAGCCGCCGGACGACCCGATGCAGGCAGCGTGGCCGGGGCCCGCGCCGGCGGTGCGCCTGGTCCACCCCGGCTACAACCTGCTGTCCGAAGCCTGGTACGACCTGGCCGAGGAGCCGCTGCGCATCGTGCAGCACACGGCCCAGGCGCTCGGCCTGCCGCTGCTGTCGCTCGAGGTCGAACTCGGCCCCAGCCAGGTGGAGGCGGTGTTCGACGCCACCGATGCGCTCACTGCCGCCGACAACATGGTGCTGTTCCGCAACGCCGTGAAGATGGCGCTGCGCCGCGCCGGCTACCACGCCACCTTCATGTGCCGCCCGCCGTTCCCGAACATCATGTCGAGCGGCTGGCACCTGCACCAGTCGTTGCTGGATGCGCGGACAGGGCGCAATGTGTTCCGGCGCGAGTCGCCGGCGCCGCGCACCGACGCGTCGCACGCGGGGCACACCCTGTCGGAAGTGGGCGAGCAGTTCCTCGCCGGCCTGCTGCAGCACGCGCGCGGCATGGCGGTGTTCTGCACGCCCACCGCCAACGGCTATGGCCGCTTCCGGCCCAACGCGCTGGCGCCGCAGTCGGTGCTGTGGGGCCGGGACAACCGCGGCGCCATGCTGCGCGTGATCGGCGGCTGCGGCGACGAGGCCACCCGCATCGAGAACCGCATCGGCGAGCCCGCCGCGAATCCCTACCTCTATCTCGCGTCGCAGGTGCACGCCGGCCTCGACGGCATCGCGCGGCGGCTGAAAGCGCCGCCGGCCACCGATGCGCCTTACGCCGGCGCCGGCGAAAGCCTGCCGACGAGCCTGGGCGAAGCGCTGGCCGCCCTGCAAGCCGACGGCGTGCTGTGCGACGCCTTCGGCACGGGCTTCATCGACTACTTCACCCGCATCAAGCGGTCCGAGCAGCAGCGCTTCGACGCCGCCGAGGACCGCGACGATTTCGAACGCCGCGAATACTTTTCCCGCATCTGATGATCAAAGTGCACCTGCATGGCCCGGCGTCCGCGCCGGGCGAAACCGTGATCGAAGGCCGCCCGGGCGAAAGCCTGATGCAGGCCGCCATCGCCGCCAACGTCAAGGGCATCGAAGCCGACTGCGGCGGGCTGCTCACCTGCGCCACCTGCCACGTGTACGTGCGCGAGCCTTTCGCCAGCCGGCTGCCGCCGCCGCAGGACGACGAGCTCGGCATGCTGGAGTTCACCGCGTCGCCGCGCCGGCCGACCAGCCGATTGAGTTGCCAGGTCGCGCTGGGCCCGGAGCTCGATGGCCTGCAGGTAGACTTGCCCGCGAGCCAACATTGAGGAGCAACGACATGGTCCTGGAGATCGCCGACATCCGCATCCAGCCCGGCAAGAACGCCGAGTTCGAGGCCGCCATCCAGCGCGGCCTCTCCACCGTCGCCTCGCGCGCCCAGGGCATGCAGGGCTACAAGGTGAACAAGTGCATCGAGTCGCCCGAGCGCTACGTGCTGCAGATCTTCTGGAACACGCTGGAGGACCACACCGTGGGCTTCCGCCAGGGACCGCTGTTCGCCGAATGGCGCGCCATCGTCGGCCCGTTCTTCGCGCAGCCGCCGCTGGTGGAGCATTTCACGCTGGTGGCCAAGAGCGAGGAGTGACGAAGGCCCTTTCCGAGCCCGCGCGCCAGACCGAGGTGCACGGCGAATATGACGTCGTCGTGCTCGGCGGCGGCCCCGCGGGCATGGCCGCTGCCGTGGCCGCCGCGCGCGCCGGCCGCAGCACCCTGCTGGTGGAGCGCTACGGCTTCCTCGGCGGCATGGGCACCGCCGCCGGCGTCACCAATTTCTGCGGCCTGCACGCCAACGTGCACGGCGACATCCGCCAGGTGGTGCACGGCGTGGCCGACGGCCTGCTGGAACGCATAGCCCGGCTGGGCGGCCTGAACACGCCGCACGCGCTGTTCGGCAAGACCGTCGCCCAGGCCTACGACACCGCGGCCTACAAGATCGCCGCCGACGACCTGCTGCTGTCGTCCGGCGTGCAGATCCTGTTCCACGCGCTCGCCGCCGGCGTGCTGATGGATGGCGAGCGCCGCGTGCGCGCGCTGCTGGTCGAGACCAAGTCGGGACGCCGCGCCGTCGTCGGCCGCATGTTCATCGACGCCTCGGGCGACGGCGACCTGGCCGCCTGGGCCGGCGCGCCGTACGAGGTGGGCGACGGCCACGGCAACATGCTCTACCCCTCGACCATGTTCCGCATCAACGGCGTCGACCCGCAGCGCGCCGGCAAGGCCTGGGAAGTCATCCCGAAGCTGATGGCGCAGGCCGAAGCCGAGGGCCGCTACCAGTTTCCGCGCAAGGGCGCCATCGTGCGGCCGCAGAAGAGCGGCATCGAATGGCGCGTCAACCTCACCCAGCTCGCCAACCGCGAGGGCAACGCCATGAACGGCGTCGATGCGCTGGAGTTGTCGGACGCGGAGGTGCTGGGCCGCCGGCAGATCGCGGGCGTGGCGGGCTTCCTGCGCGAGGTGCCCGGCTTCGAGCAAAGCTACATCTCGGACATCGCGCCGCAGGTCGGCATCCGCGAGACGCGCCGCGTGCGGGGCCTGTACGAACTCACCGAATCCGACGTGCTGGACTGCGCCAGCTTCGACGACACGATCGGCGTCAACGGCTGGCCGCTCGAACTGCACCTGAAGGGCGACGTCGAATTCCGCTGGCCGAAGATCCCCGAAAGCCGCGGCTTCAACCACCTCCCTTACCGGATGACCGTGCCCGAGGGCCTGGACAACGTGTGGGTGGCGGGCCGCTGCGCCTCCATGAGCCACGAGGCGCAGTCGGCGGCGCGCGTCACCGGCGCCTGCTTCGTGATGGGCGAGGCCGCGGGCAATGCCGCCCACCTGGCGTTGCAGGCGGGCAGCACCGCGGACGGCGTCGACGTGGCGGCCCTGCAGGCGAGGCTGGACGACAATGGCGCCTATCTGGGCCGCAGCTGGTAGAGGATCCCCATGAACGCACCCCACCCGATGGCGCAGGCACGCCAGCAGCTTTACGGCGACATGCATCCCCACAACCTGACGCCGCTGTGGGAAGTGCTGCATGCGCTGGTGCCGCCGAAGCCCGCCACGCCGTGCGTGCCGGCGCTCTGGCGCTACGACGAGGTGAGGCCCTTCCTGATGCGCGCCGGCGAGGCGATCACCGCCGAAGAGGCCGTGCGCCGCGTGCTGATCCTGGAGAACCCGGCGCTGCGCGGCCAGTCGGCCATCACGCAGTCGCTGTACGCCGGCCTGCAGCTGATCCTGCCCGGCGAAGTGGCACCGAGCCACCGCCACACGCAGAGCGCGCTGCGCTTCATCGTCGAAGGCTCCGGCGCCTGGACCGCGGTGGACGGGGAACGCGCCACCATGCGGCCCGGCGACTTCATCATCACCCCCAGCTGGACCTGGCACGACCACGGCAGCGAAGCCGATGGCCCGGTGGTATGGCTCGACGGACTCGACATCCCGATGATCCGCTTCTTCGACGCCGGCTTCGCGCAGAACAACCCCGAGCGCTCGCAGAAAGTGACGCGGCCCGAGGGCACCAGCTTCGCCCGCTACGGCCACAACATGGCGCCGGTGCGGCACGAGGCGCCGTACGGCGCCACTTCGCCCATCTTCAGCTATCCGTACGAGCGCAGCCGCGAGGCGCTGGAGGAACTGGAGCGCCATGCGCCGGTGGATGCCTGGGACGGCGTGAAGCTGCGCTACGTGAACCCGCAGACCGGCGGCTGGACCATGCCCACCATCGCCACCTTCATGCAGCGCCTGCCCGCAGGGTTTGCCGGCCAGGCCTGGCGCCAGACCGACGGCGCCGTGTACAGCGTGGTCGAGGGCGAAGGCGAAGTGGTCATCGGGGAAGGCGACGCGCAACAGCGCTGGCGCTTCGGTCCGCGCGATCACTTCGTGGTGCCGTCGTGGCACACTGCCCGGCTTTCGTCCGCCGGCGGCTGCGTCCTGTTCAGTTTTTCCGACCGGCCGGTGCAGCAGGCACTGGGCGTCCATACCGAAGAAAGGTTGTCATGAGCTACGTCTTCACTCCCGCGCCGGCGGTCAGCGTCCCGGTGGTGGGTCGCGCCGAGCGCTTTCCCGTGCGCCGCATCTACTGCGTCGGCCGCAACTACGTCGAGCATGCCAAGGAAATGGGTTTCACCGGCCGCGAGCCGCCGTTCTTCTTCCTGAAGCCCGCCGACGCCGCGGTGGTCGTGGAAGCGGGCAAGACCGCGACCATCCCGTATCCCAGCCTGACGAAGGACCTGCACCACGAGATCGAGCTGGTGGCCTGCATCGGCACCGGCGGCAAGAACATCAAGGCGGCGGACGCGAAGAAGCACATCTTCGGCTACGCCGTCGGCCTGGACATGACGCGGCGCGACCTGCAGGGCGAGATGAAGAAGCAGGGCCGTCCCTGGTGCATCGGCAAGGGCTTCGACCAGTCCGCGCCCATCGGGCCCATCACCCCCGCGGCGCAGGCCGGCGACGTGGAGAAGGCGCCGATCTGGCTGCAGGTCAACGGCAAGGACCGGCAGCGCAGCGACGTCTCCAAGCTGATCTGGAGCATCGGCGAAATCATCGAGCACCTCTCCGCCGCCTGGGAGCTGCAGCCCGGCGACCTGGTCTACACGGGCACGCCGGAAGGCGTGGCGGCGGTGGTGGCGGGCGACACGCTGGTGGGCGGCGTCGGCGGCCTGACGGACATCTCGGTCAAGATCCTGTCCGCCTGACGGGCGCAACGAGGAGGCGAGGTTTGCGGATCCTGGAACTACTGGCGAAGCTGTCCGCCATCCTGGCCGGCGTGCTGCTCACCGGCATCACGCTCATGACGTGCGGCAGCCTGATCGGGCGCAACACGGTGGGCGTGTCGATCGTCGGCGCCTTCGAGCTCACCGGCGTCGCCGCCGGGGCCGCCATCGCGATGTTCATGCCGATCTGCCAGGCCCGGCGCGGCAACATCATCGTGGACTTCTTCACCGCCAAGGCCAGCGCAAGGGCGCAGGCCGGCATGGACCGCGTCGGCGCCTTCGTCATCGCGCTCATCTTCGCGCTGCTGGCCTGGCGCTCCACGCTGGGCGGCCTCAACAGCCACTCGTACGGCTCCGAAACCCAGATCATGGGCTTTCCGGAGTGGATCGTGTACGCCTTCATGGTGCCGGCCTTCGTGCTGGCCGGCCTCATTGCGCTGCACCAGGCGGTGTTCGGCTTCAGCGTGCCGGAAGACGCCGCCGGTGAGGGCGCCATATGAGCCCGCTGGCCCTCACCGCGCTGATCTTCGGCTCGATGCTGCTGCTGATGGCCGTGCGCGTGCCCATCGCGGCGAGCATGTTCGCCGCCGGCACCATCGGCTACCTGGCGCAGACCGGCTGGCTGCCCTACTCCAACTTCCTCAACACGCAGGCCTTCGCCCGCTTCGCCAGCTACGACCTGTCGGTCATTCCGCTGTTCATCCTGATGGGGCACTTCGCCACCAAGGGCGGCATCAGCAAGGCCCTGTTCGAGTTCGCCGCCGCCGTGATGGGCCGCTTCAAGGGCGGACTGGCGATGGCCTCGCTGCTGGCCTGCGCGGCCTTCGGCGCCATCAGCGGCTCCTCGGTCGCCACCGCGGCCACCATCACCAGCGTGGCGCTGCCGGAGATGCGCCGCCACGGCTACTCGGGCCGCATCGCCACCGGCACGCTGGCCGCGGGCGGCACGCTGGGCATCCAGCTTCCGCCCTCGATCGTGCTGGTGATCTACGCGATCCTGACCGAGCAGAACATCAGCAAGCTGTTCGCCGCCGCCGTGATCCCCGGCATCATCGCCATGATCGGCTACATGATCGCCGTCGCGATCTACGTGCGGGTGGTGCCCGGCCATGCGCCCGCCATCGAGGACGCGCCGCCGCCGATGTCGTGGCGCGCGGTGATGGGCGTGCTGCCCATCGCGATCATCTTCGCGCTGGTGTTCGGCGGCATCTACGGGGGCCTGTTCACGCCCACCGAGGGCGCGGCCGTCGGCGCGGCCACCACCTTCCTCACCGCCCTGCTCAAGGGCGAGATGAGCCTGCAGAAGTTCAAGGAATGCTTCTACGGCACGGCCGTCAGCGCGGCGATGATCTTCCTGATCTTCCTCGGCGCCGACCTGATGAACTCGGCACTCGCCCTGACGCAGGTGCCGAACCAGCTGGCCGCGGTGGTGGGCAGCTGGGGCGTGTCGCCCCTGGTCGTCGTGGTGGCGATCCTGCTGTTCTACGTGCTGCTCGGCGCGGTGATGGACGAGCTGTCGATGCTGCTGCTGACGATCCCCATCTTCTTCCCGATCGTCATGGGCCTGGACTTCGGCATGCCCCGGGATTCGGTGGCCATCTGGTTCGGCATCATGGTGCTGATGACGGTGGGCTTCGGCCTGATCGCGCCGCCGGTGGGACTGAACGTCTACATCGTCAACGGCCTGGCCAAGGACGTGCCAATGGGCGAGACCTACCGCGGGGTGATGCCGTTCCTGGTGAGCGACGTGCTGCGCACCATGCTGTTCCTGTTCTTCCCCATCATCCCGCTCTGGCTGGTCGGCTTCATCCGGTAGGAGCCTGGGCGGCCCTGCGGGAAAGTCCCCTTTCTGCACCGCCGCCTGTCGGGTTCTACTCGGCACCACAAGGAGATTCCATGATCCAACGTCGCACCCTGCTGAAGTCCGGCGCCGCCGTCGCGCTCGGCGCCCCCGGCCTGAGCGGCCTTGCCCAGCAAGCCGTCACCCTCAAGTTCCACACCTTCATGGCGCCGCAGTCCAACGTGTGGCTGACCATGCACAAGGCCTGGATGGAAAAGGTCGAGAAGGATTCGGGCGGCAAGATCAAGTTCGAAGGCTACCCCGCCATGCAGCTCGGTGGCACACCGGTGCAGTTGTACGACCAGGCCAAGGACGGCGTGGTCGACATCGTCTGGACGCTGCCCGGCAACACCGCCGGCCGCTTCCCGCGCATCGAGGTGTTCGAGCTCCCGTTCGTCATGAACAACGCCGAGGCCACGTGCGCGGCCTGAAGGTGCGCGGCCCCACCCGGCAGATCACCAAGATGCTCGGCTACCTCGGCGCCACCCCGGTGGGCATGCCGCTGCCGCAGATCCCCGATGCGCTGTCCAAGGGCACCATCGACGGCTGCGTGATCCCGTGGGAAGTCGTGCCCTCGGTCAAGGTGCACGAGCTGACGAAGTTCCACAGCGAGTTCGAGCCCGCGGGCGGCGCCCTGTACACCACCACCTTCGTGATGGCGATGAACAAGGCCAAGTACAACTCGCTGTCGCCCGAGCTGAAGAAGGTCATCGACGCCAACTCCGGCCTGGCCACCTCGGGCTGGCTGGGCAAGACCCAGCAGGGCAACGACGGCATCGGCCGCAAGTCCGCCGTCGACCGCAAGAACACCATCCACACCATCTCCGCCGCCGACGCCCAGGAGTTCAAGCGCAAGGCCCGGCTGGTCGAGGTGGAGTGGATCGAGGACATGAACAAGCGCGGCTTCGACGGCAAGAAGCTGATGGACACCGCCCGCGCCCTGATCGACAAGCACGGCAAGGCCGGCGGCGCGCCCGCCCCCGCGAAGAAGGCCTGATAATCCGGCCTTAAGCCAGCTCCCAGCGCAAGGGCTCCCTCGGGAGCCCTTGCTTCATCCGTGACCGTCCTTCGCACTCCCATCAAGCACTGCCGCAACTGCGGCGCCTCCGTGGTCTACCGCGTCCCCGACGACGGCGACACGCACGAGCGCGCCGTCTGCCCGGCCTGCGACACCATCCACTACGAGAACCCGCTCAACGTGGTGGGCACGGTGCCCTACCTCGGCGACCGGGTGCTGCTGTGCAAGCGCAACATCGAGCCGCGCTGGGGCAAGTGGACGCTGCCGGCCGGCTTCATGGAGCTGGACGAATCCACCGGCGAGGGCGCCGCGCGCGAGACGCGCGAGGAGTCGGGCGCGCAGTTCGAGCTGGAGGGCCTGTTCTCGGTGCTGAGCGTTCCGCGAGTGGGCCAGGTGCACCTGTTCTACCGGGCCCGGCTGCTGAGCGACGTGTTCGACCCGGGGTTCGAGACGATCGAGGCCCGCCTGTTCACGCAGCAGGAGATCCCCTGGGAAGAGATCGCCTTTCGCACCGTCAAGGAAACGCTGGAGCGCTATTTCGAGGACCGGGCGCGCGGGGAATTTTCCGTGCACACCTTCGACGTGACCTGAGGCCGGGTGCCGGCGCTCAGCGTGACTGCTGCCGGCTGTCTTCGCGCAGCCGCACTTCCTCGCGATAGCGCACGCACAGCGGGTGGTTGCGGGCGCCGGCCTTGCCGCAGCTGTCCTTCAGGCAGATCTCGCGCGAGATGAACATCTTGTCCCGGCACACTTCCACCGCCTGCAAGGCGGCCGCGTTGGCGGAGGCTGCCGAGGGCGGCGGCGCGGGTCGCGGCGCCGGCTCGGGGTCGACCCGCGGGCTCGGCGCGGCGGCCGGGGCCGGACGCGACGGCTCCACCGGCGGGGCCGCGGCGACGGTCGGCCGGGCGGGCTTCGGCGGCGCCACTTTCTTCGGCGGTGCGGCGGCAGCGGGCGCGGGCGCCGCACCGGGCCGGGCCACGGCGGGGTTGGGCGGCGGCGGGACGGGCGCGGCGTCGCCCGGCGCGGCTACCGCGGTGTCCGACCGGGTGGCCGCCACCGGAGCGACCGCGGGCGCGGTCGGCCGGGCCGATGCGGCAACCGGGGTTTCGGGCGCTGCGGCCACTTCGGGCGGCGGCGCGGTCCCGCGGCTCATCACCAGCGCCACCAGCCCGGCGACGGCCAGCACGCCGACACCGGCCAGGACCGCGAGCGGCAGCTTCTTCTTCGGGGCCGGCGGCGCGGTCGGGTCGTCGTCGATGAAGCGCGACCTGGCCGGCGCCGGTGCGGCGGGGACCGGCGCGGCAGCGGCGGCAGTGGGTGCCGCGGCCACGACGGCGGCCGCGGGGGCCACCGCCACCGCCGGCGCGGGTGCGGGTGCGGGTTCCGGAGCCGGCACGGGCGGCGGCGCCAGCGGCGTGGTGCTCGGTTCGCTCGGCGAAGCGCCGGCGGACGCCGCGGCCAGCGCAGCCTCGCCCGCGGCCATGAAAGGGGCCGACGCCGCGGCGGCAACGGCGGGGTTCGCGGCGGGTGCGGCAGGCGCCGCGGCGCCCGGGAATGCGGGCGCCTGCACCAGCGTCTTGGTGTACTCCTCGTCGATCCACTGGGCGGGCCGCAGGTCCGGCGCGGGCGTCTCCCCGGTCGCGGGCGGCCGGGCCAGCGGCACCGAAGGGTCGCGCATGCGCGTCGCCTCGGGGTCCAGCAGCGCCGCGGCCGGCAGCGCATTGACGGTGTTGGTCGGGTCGCCGTTCAGCTTGCGCAGGCGCCGCCGCGCCAGGTCCGCGTAGATGCCGGCCGGGAACTTCTCGAGGAAGCCCTCGATGTCCTCGACGTCGCCGGAGTCCTTGACGTCCTTCCAGTAGACCAGCTCGAGCTCCTGCGTGACCGAGCTGACGGTGCCGGCGCTGGGGTTGGTCCCGCCCCCGGGCGAACTGCCCGGGCGGGTGAGGGGCCGCGACGCGCCGGGCTCGATGCGCTTGTTGGGGTTGACCGGCGGCACCACCGTCTGGTCTTCGGCGCGGCGGATCGCCGCCTGCAGCGCCACGGCGAAGTCGCGCGCCGTCTCGAAACGCGCCTCGCGCTCCTTGGCCAGCGCGCGCGAGACCACCGCATCCAGCGCAGCCGGCAGGCGCGGGTTGATGGAGCTGGGCGCCGGCGGGTGGTGGCCGATGATCTGGTGGATGATGGAGAAGTCGTTGTCCCCATCGAACGGGCGCTTGTCGGTCAGCAGCTGGTACAGCACCACGCCGACGGAGAACAGGTCGGCGCGGGAGTCGATCTTCTGGCCCTGCACCTGCTCGGGCGCCATGTACTTCAGCGTGCCGACCATGCTGCCCTGGGTGCGCGTGGCCTCGCCCGAATCCTGGATGCGCGCGACGCCGAAGTCGGTGAGCTTGACGCGGCCGCCCGGCTCGATCAGCAGGTTGGCCGGCTTGATGTCGCGGTGCACGATGCCCTGCTTGTGCGCGTAGTCGAGCGCGCTGAGCAGGTCGCGGATGATCTTGAGGGACTGCTCCAGCGAGTACCGCACGCCGCGGTCCAGGTGGTGCTTCAGGTCGTCGCCCTGGATGTACTCCATGACCAGGAACGCCACGTCGACGTCGCGGTCGGAGTCGTAGACGCTGACGATGTTGGGATGCTGCAGGCGCGCGGCGGAGCGGGCCTCGGTGCGGAAGCGGTGCTCGTATTCGGCGGCCGCTTCTTCCGACAGGTTCTCGACCTTGACGGTCTTGATCGCGACGCGCCGGTCCAGGTTGGGATCGCGGCCCTCATACACCACGCCCATGGCCCCTTTGCCAAGGACACGGAGTACTTCGTACCGCCCCAACTTTTTCAAAGTCACTTCAGCATTGTCGCGGGTAACAGGTGGAAACGCATTCTAGCCCGCAGCCCGGCTGCAAGGACGCGTTCGTCAGCCGCGGGTGCGCGCCGATGTGTTGCGTTTCGCACGCAACAGCGCCTGGGCATAGGCGCGGGTGAAATGCCGGTCCAGCAATTGCTGCACCCACTGCGGCTGGTTGGCCTTGCGATCGGCGTAGTCCTTCGCAAAAGCGTCCCAGGCCCGCGCGGATTCGAACAGCCGCGCGCCGCCCCCGAGCAGCCGCGTCTTCAATGCGTCCGGGTCGAACTCCTGCAGCAAGCCCTCGATCGCCTCGCGCACCGCCTCGCTCATGGCCTGCTGGTGGGCGGCCAGCTCGGTGGCCACCTGCGCCACCGCGCGATCGGGCGGCAGGAAGCCGGCGCCCGCGGGCTGGCCGCCGAACAGGAAGTGCAACTTGTCATCGAGCGACGAATCCATGCGCAGGGGGTTCGTCTCGCGCGGCTCCACCAGGGTGCGGTCGTCGCCATGCACCTCGTGCCGCGACAGCGCGGCCGCCTGCGACACCTGCAGCAGCGCCTGCACCGCGAGGCGCGTGAGCCGGCCGATGGTTTCCAGTTCGCCTTGCGTGTAGCCGCCCTGCCCCGCTGGCTCCATCCCGAGCCCGGCGAAGAAAGGCTTCAGGTCGGTGGCGGGCGCCAGGGCATCGGCGCGCAGCACGCCGCCCGGGGAGCCGGGGCCGAAGGTGCTGTGGAAGCCCCAGTCGCCGAACGGATCGTCTTCGGGCTGGAACGGCACCGTCTCGGGCCCCGTGTCGCCCGCCAGTTCGGCCGCCTGCCGCTCGAAGTCGGCCCACGGGTCGGCGCTGCCGGCGGCGGCCGACGCCGGGGGAGACTCCGGCAGGGTGTCGTCCCCCAGGGCCTGCGACACGAGGCGGTAGGCCGACAGGACCATCGCATGGCCCGGCCCCAGGATGCCGCGGGCGCCCGGCGGCAGCTCACCCGCGGGAATCTCGACCCCGTTGACGACCGACAGCACGTGGAAGTGCAGTTGTTCGTTCTCGTTCCACACGCTCAGGTGGCGGCGCGAGACGTTGCGTTCAGGGTCGGGCAGGCAGACGCTGCAGTCGGTGTCGCGCCCCAGGATGAGGGCGGGGTCGCCGTGCTTGAGCCGGCGCGTCACGTCGAACCCCGGCCCCGAGATGTGGAGGTCCAGCGCCATCCGCTCAGCCGCCGATGGAGAAGCTCGCCAGCGGCGCCGCCTCCGCGTGGCGGTCGCAGCCCAGCGCTATCTGGCCCTGCCCCACGAGATAGCACTCGGTGCGCCGCAGCACCACCGGCTCGGCCTGGCCGCCGAAGTACACCCAGGTGCCGAAGCTCGAGGCGTCGGACAGCACGAACTGGCCGCCGCGCCATTCGATGGCGGCGTGGATGCGCGAGACGCGGGAGTCGTTGACCGGCAGGTCCGCCGTCACGGCCCGCCCGAGCGTGATGCGGCCGCCGCGGGGCTGCAGCCGGCGGGTCTGCCCGGCGATGGAGATCTCCAGCGCCGCGGTCTCGACGCCGGACTTGAACATCGACACCCCCATGACGGTCGCTTCGGCGTCGCGCTCCGGCTGCCATTCGACGCGGAACACTTCCGTGGCCTCGGCCTTGCCGCGCAGGAAGATGGGGCCGAGGCTGCGCAGCTTGCCCTGCAAGTCCGGGGAGACGGCGTCGCGGACGCGATGCGTGGTGAGGATCTGGTCGGCGCCCGCCAGGTCCGCCAGGCGGGCGGCGCTGTTGACGGCGTCGCCGTAGCAGTCGCCCTCGATCTCGACGACCTCGCCGGATTCGATGCCCATCTGCATCTGCACCGGGTGGCCGACGCCGCCGGGGCGCACCGGCTTCTGCTGCAGCCTTTCCTGGATGGCGATGCAGGCGACGAGCGCCTGGTCCTCCTGGGGGAACACGGTGAAGAGGCCGTCGCCCAGCAGCTTGACCACGCGGCCGTTGTGCTGCTCGAAGATCTTGGCCAGGGCCGTCGTCAGCTGCGTGACGAAGCGCCCCGCGGTCTCGTCACCGAGGCGCTCGAAGATGCCGGTGCTCCCAACGAGGTCAGCGAATACGACGGAGGCCATGCGCGGCCATTGTATGCCGGAGGGTGCGGCGGCCAAGCGGTCGGACCCTTAGGGAACGGGCGCGTCGGCCAGGGACGAAAAAGCCCGGCCTCCTTGCGGAAACCGGGCTTGTCGTTGTTGGTCGGCGTGGCGGGATTCGAACTCGCGACCCCTTGCACCCCATGCAAGTGCGCTACCAGGCTGCGCTACACGCCGAGCCTGCCATTATAGCCCGACGAATCCGGCGTTTCGCGCCGCGCTAGTGGATCGAGCTGAGCAAGTCGCGGATCTCGAAGAGTTCGCGCTTGAGGAGCTGCAGCTTCTGGTTCATCACGTCGCGCTCCTCGGGCGGGGCATCCTCGAACTGGCTTTCGCCGAAGGAGGATTCCTCGACCTCGATCACCTCGACGCCTTCGAGCATGACTTCGCCGGCTCGGCGCTTGTCGCGCTCCACCTGCACGATCTCCTGCAGCTTGTTGCGCGCACCGCTGATGGTGAAGCCCTGGTCGTACAGCAGGTCCCGGATGCGCCGGATCATCAGCACCTCGTGGTGCTGGTAGTAGCGCCGGTTGCCGCGCCGCTTCATGGGCCGCAGCTGGGTGAACTCCTGCTCCCAATACCGTAGCACGTGAGGCTTGACGCCACACAGCTCGCTGACCTCACCGATGGTGAAGTAGCGCTTGGCAGGGATCGCCGGGAGGGCTTTCTCCATTGAAATCAATCTACTAGGAGAGAAAGCTTCGAGGTTACTCTAAGAGCCGCAGGCTTGCAAAGCGCGACCGCGAAGCGGCTCGCGGGAGGCGCGAAAACCCAACAGCCGGACGCTGCCGGGTGCTCCTCAGGCCTCCGGGGCCCCGTTCCCCTGGATCTGTTCCTTGAGCTTGTGGCTGGCGTGGAAGGTCACCACGCGCCGCGCGTCGATGGGGATGGCCTCCCCGGTGCGCGGGTTGCGCCCGGGCCGCGGCGCCTTGGTGCGGATCTGGAAATTGCCGAAGCCCGAGATCTTGACGTCCTGCCCGTCGACCAGGCTGGCGGAGATCAGGTCGAAGAAGGCGTCGATCATGTCCTTCGACTCCCGCTTGTTCAGCCCGATCTGCTCGAACAGCAGTTCCGCCAGTTGCGCCTTGGTCAATGCAGGCGTCTCGAGACTCTCGACGGCAAACTCCATGATGTCCTCAGATTTGAGCGTTGTAGTTGTCGCGAGGCTGGCCATGGTCTTCATCCCCTCAGGCGTCCGCCCAGCTGCATGGAGACCCGCTCCAGCACCGCTCGCACGGCCCCTTCGATCTGCTCGTCGGTGAGTGTCGCGTCGCTGCGCGCGAGCGTCAAGCGCACGGCCAGGCTTTTCTCGTTCAGGGCCAGGCCGGCGCTGGCCTGCTGCGGCTTGTAGACGTCGAACAGCATGGCGCCGCGCAGCAGCCCCCCGGTGTCCGCTGACCGGACGGCGGCCAGCAGCTGGTCGTGGGTGACCTTCTCGGCCACGATCACCGCGATGTCGCGCTCGGCCGGCTGGAAGCGCGGCACGGGTTCGAAGGCCGGGACTTCCCGGCCGGTCACGGCGTCCAGGTCCAGCTCGAACAGCAGCGGCGTGTGCGGCAGCTCCCACTGCTGGCGCCAGCGCGGGTGGAGTTCGCCGACGAAGCCGACCTCGCGCCCGTCGATGCGGATGGCCGCGCAGCGGCCCGGGTGCATGGCGGGATGCGCGGCCGGCGCGAACTGAGCCTGCAGCGGCGCCAGCAGCGCCTGCACGTCGCCCTTCATGTCGTAGAAGTCGCCATGGCCCGCCTTGCGGCCCCACTGCAGGCCATCCGGGTCGCCGTATGCCAGCCCGGCCACCTTCATCGGCTGGCGCACGCCGCGGACGGTGGTGTCGGTGGTCTGCACCGACGCGTCGCGCAGGAACACCCGGCCCAGCTCGAACACGCGCACGCGTTCGGCCTTGCGGTCCAGGTTGAACTTCAGCGCCTGCAGCAGCGAGCCCAGCAGCGAGGAGCGCATCACGCTCATCTGGCTGGCGATCGGGTTCAGCAGCTGGATCGGGTCGGCGTTGCCGGCAAGGTCCTTTTCCCAGTGCGCCTCGACGAAGCTGAAGTTGATGGTCTCTTGGTAGCCCAGCGCGGCCAGCAGCCGGCGCACGGCGAAGCGGCTGCGCTGGTTCTCGGGCGGCAGCCTGGCCGTGATCGGCGCCAGCGGCGGCGTGGTCGGCAGCTGGTTGTAGCCGACGATGCGCACCACCTCCTCGATCAGGTCCTCCTCGATCGCGAGGTCGAAGCGGTACGCCGGCGGCGCGACCGTGATCAGCCCGTCGGCCGCCATGGCCGGCAGGCGCAGCCGCGCGAAGGCGTCCACGCACTGCTGCTCGGTCACCGGCATGCCGATCACCTTGGCCGCGCGCGCCACGCGCAGCTGCACCGGCTTGCGCTCGGGCAGCTGGACGACGTGGTCGTCCATCGGGCCGGCCTCGCCGCCGCAGATCTGCAGCACCAGCCGCGTGATGTGCTCGATGTGTTCGACCGTCTGGTCGGGGTCCACGCCGCGCTCGAAGCGGTGGCCGGCGTCGGTGGAGAAGTTGAAGCGGCGCGACCGCCCTTGCACCGCCTGCGGCCACCAGAACGCGGCCTCGACGTAGACGTTCTTCGTGTCGTCGGAGACGGCCGTGGCGTCGCCGCCCATGATGCCGGCCAGCGACTCGACCTCGCGGTCGTCGGCGATCACGCCGACCTGCGCGTCCACTTCGATGGTGGTGCCGTTCAGCAGCTTGAGCCGTTCGCCCGGCCTGCCCCAGCGCACGTCGAGCCCGCCGTGGATCTTGTCGAAGTCGAAGATGTGCGAAGGGCGGCCGAACTCGAACATCACGTAGTTGGAGATGTCCACCAGCGCCGTCACGCTGCGCTGGCCGCAGCCGGCCAGCCGCTCGACCATCCACTGCGGCGTCTTCGCCTTCGTGTCCACGTTGCGGATCACGCGGCCGGAGAAGCGGCCGCAGAGGTCCGGCGCGCTGACCTTCACCTTCAGCTTCGCGTCGTTCTGCGGCACCACCGGCTCGAACTTCGGCTCCTGCAGCGGCGCTCCGGTGAGGGCCGAGAGCTCGCGCGCCACGCCGTACACGCTGAGCGCATGCGCCAGGTTCGGCGTGAGCTTGAGGGTGAAGACGTGGTCGTCGAGGTTCAGCACCTCGCGGATGTCCTTGCCGATCGGCGCCGACGCATCCAGCTCCAGCAAGCCGCCATGGTCGTCGGAGAGCTTCAGCTCGCGGGCCGAGCACAGCATGCCCTGGCTTTCCACGCCCCGCAGCTTGCCCAGCTTGATGGCGAACGGCTTGCCGTCCTCGCCGGGCGGCAGTTCGGCCCCCACCAGCGCGGTGGGCACGCGGATGCCGACCCGCGCGTTCGGCGCGCCGCACACGATGCTCAGGAGCGCGCCCTGCCCCACGTCGACCTGGCACACGCGCAGGCGGTCGGCGTTGGGGTGTTGCGCGGCTTCCTTGATCTCGCCGACCACCACCTTGCTGAACGGCGGCGCGGCGGGCCGCAGTTCTTCCACCTCCAGCCCCCCCATGGTGAGGGTGTCGGCGATCTGTTGCGTGGTCAGCGGCGGGTTGCAGAACGCGCGCAGCCAGGACTCTGGGAATTGCATGTCTTTATCGGAATTGCTTCAGGAAGCGGATGTCGCCGTCGAAGAACAGGCGCAGGTCGCTCACGCCATAGCGCAGCATGGTCAGGCGGTCCGGCCCCATGCCGAAGGCGAAGCCGATGTAGCGGTCGGGGTCCAGGCCCATGTTGCGCACCACCGCCGGGTGCACTTGGCCGGAGCCGGCCACCTCGAGCCAGCGGCCGGCCAGCGGCCCGCTCTGGAACTGGATGTCGATCTCCGCGCTGGGCTCGGTGAAGGGGAAGAAGCTGGGGCGGAAGCGCAGCGCCAGGTCGTCGCTTTCGAAGAAGGTGCGGCAGAAGTCGGTGAAGACGACCTTCAGGTCCTTGAAGCTCACGTTCTCGCCGAGCCACAGGCCTTCGCACTGGTGGAACATCGGGGAGTGGGTGGCGTCGCTGTCCACCCGGTAGGTCCGGCCGGGGCAGATCACGCGGATCTCCGGCATGGCGCCACCGGCCGCCACCAGCGCGGCGTGCTTCTTGACGTGCCGGTGGGCATAGCGCACCTGCATCGGGCTGGTGTGCGGCCGCAGGTTGTACGGGATGCCGTCGTCGCCCTGGATGTCCACGTAGAACGTGTCCTGCATCGAGCGCGCGGGGTGGTTGGGCGGGTTGTTCAGCGAGGTGAAGCTGTGCCAGTCGCTCTCGATCTCGGGGCCGTCGGCCACGTCGAAACCCATGCTGGCGAAGATCTGCTCGATGCGCTCCATGGTCAGCGACACCGGGTGCAGGCCGCCCGGCTCGCGCACGCGGCCCGGCAGCGAGACGTCCAGCGCCTCGGCCTTCAGCTGGAGCTCGAGCTCGGCATCCGCCAGCGACTGGCGCCGCTCGGCCAGGGCCGCCTCGATGGCCTGCTTGGCCTGGTTGATGGCCGCGCCGCGCGACTTCTTCTCCTCCACGGAGAGCGCGGCCAGGCCCTTCATCAGCTCGGTGATGCGGCCGGACTTGCCGACGTACTGCGCCTTGGCGTTTTCCAGGTCGGCCGGGGTCCGGGCCTGGGCAAAGGCCTCGCGCGCACTGCCGACGATGGATTGGAGTTCTTGGGTCATGGATGGAAAAAAACAGGGCTAGCGCCTCGCAGCCCTAGCCCTGTTCAATTGGGTTGCACCGGCCGCCGCCCCTTGCGGGATGGCAGGACCTTGCGGTCGATGTCGATGCCGGCCTTGCGGATCCCGTTGGCGAACTGGCTGTAGGTCAGGCCGTTCGAACGCGCGGCGGCGTTGATACGGGCAATCCACAGCTGGCGGAAGACGCGCTTCTTGGCACGGCGGTCGCGGTAGGCATATTGCCCCGCCTTCATCACCGCCTCTTTGGCGATGCGATAGACGTTACCGCGGCGACCGCGGAAGCCCTTGGCGAGGGCGAGGACCTTCTTGTGGCGGGCGCGGGCCGTTACACCACGTTTGACGCGAGGCATGTGTGTTGGATGTGACGCTTGAAGGCCTGGCCGCGCTTGACCGTCCCGCCGGGACGGACGCGGAAGCGCTTCTTGGCTCCGCTCTTGGTCTTCATCTTGGGCATGTACATGCTCCTTCTTCGTTTGTGCTCGTGAGGCGTCGCGGGATGAATCCCGCTCCTTGATGGCCCCGAGCCACTTTTTGTGGGACCGAAGTCCCGGGGGGCAAAGCCCCCCACTCACCGCCACCGCGGCGACCAACCGTGGTGGCTTTGAATCCCTTACGACGACGACGTCGTCGTCGCGGCCGGCGCCGCCGCTGCCTCTGCGGGCTTGGCGGGCGCCACCTTCTTCTTGCCCGGCGCGATCATCATGATCATCTGCCGGCCTTCCAGCTTCGGGAACTGCTCGACGAGGATGGTGCAGCGTGATCTTGCACTTGTCGCCTTCCGCCAGGAACTTGCGGATGTTGCGCAACTTGATGTTGTAGTCGCCGTCATCCGTCCCGGGGCGGAACTTGATCTCCTTGATCTCGATGACCGTCTGCTTCGCCTTCGCTTCCGCAGCCTTCTTCTGCTCCTGGTACTTGAACTTGCCGTAGTCCATCAGCCGGCAGACCGGCGGATTGGCAGTGGCGGCAATTTCAACCAGGTCGACGTCTGCCTCGCCCGCCATGCGCAGGGCCTCGGCCAGGCTCACGATGCCCAGGGGCTCGTTGTTGGGCCCGCTGAGGCGGACTTCCGGGGCCATGATCTCCCGGTTCAGGCGGTGCTTGCGTTCCTCGCGGTGGCGGCGGTCGCGAAATTCAGTAGCGATGGTCCGGATCCTTCATTTCAATATCAACTACACTATTTGTAGCAACGCCGCCAGAGTCCGCGCGGGTTGCAGGCTGGTTCCGGTGGAATCACTGCTTGCCCGCGATGTCCGCCGCGATGCGTTCGGAGAACGCCTGAAGGGACATCACGCCGAGGTCCTTGTTGCCTCGGGCGCGCACTGCGACGGCACCAGCCGCCTTCTCCTTGTCGCCAACGACAAGCAGGTAAGGCGGCTTCTGCAGCGAATGCTCCCGTATTTTATACGTGATCTTCTCGTTGCGCAGATCTAGTTCCACCCTAAGCCCTTGATTTTGCAGAGCTTTGGCAACATCCCGGGCGTAATCGGCCTGTCCGTCCGTGATATTGA